>PLIU01000116.1 GCA_003140095.1 Verrucomicrobiales bacterium
CTCCCAGATGAAATGGCCCTGCCGAATGACTTCATCAGGCCGCGAATTTCAATGGCGTTTTGGTTCATGAATTTTCTTTGGTGTTGATGCGGTGGAACAGATCGACGATTTCTTTTTCGGCCAAACCTTCGCGAGCTTCACCGACAGCCGCTCGGAGCAACTCGCTGGCGTGTTTGGTTTTTAACTGGCGGCTGCGGTTGTCGCCGTTGCGGGCAACAAAGGCGCCCAAGCCCTGGCGACGCAGGATGATGCCATCCCGCTCCAGTTCCTAGGATGACAAGGGGGCTTGGGGCCATAAACCCAGGCGCGGGCCGCGATCCGCCATCGCTGAAGCTAAGGCTGCCATGGGACGCGCGCGCTGCCCGGAAACAGGAGATACTTGTCCGGCCAAACATGGAGTTGTTGATTTTCAATGGTTTACAAGAATTCAGATATGTTTGCCCTGATCTTGCCGACTCAACGCCGCGCGCTGAGGCGTATATGTGACAACCACTAAGGAAGCAACCGTCAAGATCACAAGCCGTCAGGCGAATCTGTAAACGAAAATGCTCCCCAAGCCGACAGCCAGCGCCCCTTCAGAAGGTTCGATGGCCGTCGCGCCGGATGTTCATGGCGTGGGTAAACTCCAACGTACAGGTGGCGGACAATTTGACGACAGGAGGAGAAGTTGGCAGGCGTGGACTGGCCGTCACTGGCGCTGGCGCCTTTGAGGCACAACCAGGCGATCATCGCCATGGCCAGAATGATGGCGATCTTCAACTTGCGGTCGGACAAATCATATTTTTTCATAGCGCATTACACGTTTGAGAGAAGCCTGTCGTGTTTACGTGCAAACTTCTGAGAATCAGTCCTGGTCCCTTCACTCCCCAATACGGACTAATGGGCCGCATCTTGCACGGGCGGATACAATATGTATTTCTCCCGCTCGGCCTTGTACTCCTCCATCTTCTCTGTCCACAGGCCCCGAATCTCAGAGAGGGACTTGTCCTCCTGGATGGCTTGCAGGGTCGGTTCATCGGCCAGGAGTGTTTCCATTTTGCGGACCTGGAATTGCTCAGGATACCAGCGATGGAGAATCTTGGCCGCCAGGAGGCCGATATCGAGGACCCGGCAACGTTCGCGATCGGTCAAAATGATGTTGACGCCGCCGCATGGCTGGTTGCTGAAAATGTTGGCCGAGGGTGTGAAACGAACGGGGACAAAACGGACACCGGGCAGGCGCTCGGCGTTCATGGCCTCGGCCAGCCTGAGGTCGTCGATGTAGGACGCGCCGATGAGTTCGAAGGGGGTGCCCGTGCCTCGACCGACCGAAAGCTGGCAATTCTCCAGCAAGCCGACGCCGGGATACAGCATCGCTTCGGTCAAGCTGCGCATGTTGGGGGATGGGTTGATCCAGGGCAGGCCGGTTTGGTCAAACCACTCGGCGCGGTCCCAGCCTTGCAATTTGATTACAGTCAAGTCTAATTTATCCAGATGCCGCCCAGCTTTGAACATTGTGGCCAATTCGCCTTCGGTCAGACCGTAGCGGACCGGTTCGGCGTAGTAAGCGACGAAGTTGGACGGGCCGCTGCGCACCGGGCCGTCGATCATCAGGCCGTTGATGGGATTGACGCGATCCAAGACAAAAAACTTCAACCCTGCCGCGTTGGCCGCCTCCATGCACAGGCCCAGAGTCGTGGTGAAAGTGTAAAAGCGGCAGCCGACGTCCTGGATGTCGAAGACCAGGGCGTCGAGTTGTTGCAATTGCTCGGGTGTCGGCGCGTGGCGATCGCCGTAGAGGCTAATGACTGGCAGGCCCGTGTGCTCATCGATGCCGTCGCGCACCGCTTCGTCGAAGTTGCCGTACAAACCATGCTCCGGCCCGAACAACATTTTCAGTTCGACCCCCGGGGCGTCGCGCAGCAGGTCGATAGTGGAGCGGCGTTGGGCATCCTGGCCGGTGGGATTGGTGATGAGGCCGACGCGCAGCCCTTTGAGCGGCGCAAAATTCTCCTGGACGAGAACGTCGATGCCCTCGAGGACGCGCGCCGGAGTATGTTCCGCGACTGGGCGCTCCGGCTTGCGCGGCATCGGTGGCAGCGCGCCCGGGACGGAGTCAAAACTAAAATCCGTCACCGCCGCGGCCGCCAGCGTCCCGACGGCGCGGTAAAGCCGGATCACGTTGCCCTTGCCATCGGGATGGACGCGGTTGGAGAGGAAAATGAAAAAGGTCTTCGAGAAGGGGTCGATCCAAAAGGCGGTGCCGGTAAAGCCGGTGTGGCCGTAGGAACCGAGGGGGAAATGCTGGCCGCGCGGACTGCTGAAGCCGGAATCAATGTCCCAGCCCAAACCGCGGCGGTCCTCCATGCCGGGCGGCGTTTGCACCCTGGTCATCATCTTGACAGTCTCCGCCTGGAAGATGCGCACACCGTCCAATTCGCCCATGTTCAGCATCATGCGGGCGAAACGCGCCATGTCCGCCGCGGTGGTGAAGAGGCCCGCGTGCCCGGCCACTCCTCCCATGAAGCGCGCCGTCGGGTCATGCACCGTGCCGCGCAGCATGACGCCGTCGGTCATTTCCGTCGGCGCGATGCGCGGGATTTTGGATTGGAGCGGAAGAAATCCTGTGTCGGTCATTTTGAGCGGGCCGTAAATTTCCCGGGCGCAAAACTGGTCCAGCGGCCGGCCGCTGACGCGCGCGACGATTTCTCCCACGGTGAAGAAATTAATGTCGCTGTAACGGAACGCCGTGCCGGGCGCAGATTGCAGTTTCATGGCGGCGGCCAGGTGTAGGGCGGTTTCCGTGCCGTGCCAGTTGGTGCGCGTGCTCACGTCCGGCGGCAAACCGGAAGTATGCGTCATCAACTCGCGCACCGAAATCTTCTCTTTGTCGCCTGAGTATTCCGGAATGTAAGTGGAGACCGGCGCGTCCAGATTGACCTTGCCGCGCTCGACCAGCAGCATGATGGCCGGAGTGGCGGCCAGCACTTTGGTCAGGGAGGCGGCGTCGAAAATGGTATCGCGCGTCATCGTTTCCACGGTGGGGACGAGCGAGCGTTTGCCGTAGGCCTTCCAATAAATTTCGCCGCCATGCTCGACCCAGACAACCGCGCCGGGCAAACGATGTTCATCAATGGCCTGCTGGATGGCGTCATCGATCTCGCCCAGTTTGCCCGGATCGAGCGGGCTGGCGGCGTTTGCGCCAACCAGCGCCAGGCAAACCGAAAGGCAGAGGAACAACTTGCTCGTCATGGCCCCCAATGTTACAGAGGGACTGGCGGGGAAGGAAAGGCGCAATCGGTTTTGGTGTTTCTGCGAATCGGCCTGGCGGTGCCTCGCGCGTCAAACGTAGAGGGCGGCTTGCAGGTCGCGCACGACCACGCTCATGTACGGATAGCGCTCATCCAGGTCGCGCTCCAGGCATTTGAAGAGGATCTTCTCCACTGCGGCGGGGATGTCGGAATTGAGTTCGCGCGGGGGAATGAGTTCACCGTTTACCTGCTTGCGCAGGATTTCGTCGGGAGTATCGCCGGGGAAAGGCTTGGCGAAGGTCAACACTTCGTAAGCGGTGACGCCGAAGGCGAAGATGTCCGCCCGCTGGTCCAGGGCCTGGTGCTGCAAATGTTCCGGCGCCATGTAGGCGGGAGTGCCGGGATTGCCGGCCATCCTTTTTGGCTCCTCCGGTTTGGGCTGGGCGAGGTCGAAATCGATCAAGCGCACTTTGGCGTTGGGGGTGACAAGAATGTTTTCCGGTTTGAAGTCCAAGTGGATGAAGCCGCTGTCATGCACCTGCTCCAAACCCAGGGCCATGTCGATGATGATCTGCGCGACGTTATCCGCCAGCACCTGGTCGGAGCGGCCGATGAGCAGTTTGAGGTTCGCGCCTTCGACGTATTCCATCAGCAAATAGGGCCGGCCTTCGATTTTGCCGTGCTCGAAGTAATTGATCACGTATTCGTTGTGGTGGATTTGGGCCAGGACCTCGCAGCCATGAAAGAAGCGGCGGCGTTCGGTGAAGTTGAAGAGCGAGTTGTCAATCATGCGGCGCAAGGCGAAGTACTGGCGTTGGGCATCGGTGGCGAGCCAAATCTCGGCCACGCCGCCGTGATTGACCAATTCTTCGAGGCGAAAGCGGCCAAACCGCCCGGGCTGGGCGGCTGGTTCTTGATTTCGCTCGGTTGTCCCAAAGGGCATAACAACGGCGGCAATATGCCCACAAGACCGCCAAAGCACAGGTGAAATGTTGGCGGATTCCCAGGCTTAAACTTTAGGCTGATTTTTTAACTCTCTTTTTAGCAGTCGCACCAAAGGAAGCACGATAAAGATGAGGAGTAGGAACAGAGGCAGCCATCTGGCCATTGCAATCAGGGCGCAACCTCATTATTCTGCCCGCCCCGCCAGCCCTGGCTGCTGGCCAAAACATGCTGATGGTACAAAAATTCGGGGGAACGTCAGTCGCCAATCCGGAGCGCATCAAAAATGTCGCCTCGCGGGTGACGACGTATCATGCCCAAGGCCACCAGATCGTGGTAGTCGTGTCCGCCATGAGCGGGGTGACCGATAATCTCATCAAGATGGCCAAGGAGTTGATGCCGCTGCCCGCGGAACGGGAAATGGATATGCTGCTGGCCACCGGAGAACAGACGACCATCGCGTTGACGGCCATGGCGCTGCATGCCTTGGAGGTTCCGGCCGTTTCCTTGACTGGCGCGCAGGCCGGCATCACGACCGACGGCGTCCATACCAAGGCAAAGATTAAGAACATCACGCCCCGGCAAGTCCGCTCGCTCTTGAACGAGGGCAAGGTGGTCATCGTGGCCGGCTTTCAAGGGCAGACGCCTGAGGGCCAGATTACCACCTTGGGGCGGGGCGGTTCGGATTTGACGGCTATCGCCCTGGCCGCCGTGCTCAAGGCGGACCTGTGCCAGATTTACACTGATGTCGATGGCGTCTATACGGCTGACCCGCGCATCGTGCCGGAGGCGCGCAAGATGGCCGAGATTTCCTACGATGAAATGCTGGAGTTGTCCGGCTTGGGCGCCAAGGTGATGCAATCGCGCTCGGTCGAATTTGCCAAGAAATTCGGCGTGCCCTTCGAGGTTCGCTCCAGTCTTAACGATAACCCAGGAACCATTGTGAAAGAAGAAACTCGCAGTATGGAAGGGGTGGTCATCCGCGGCGTTTCGCTGGATGAAAACCAGGCCAAGATCACGCTGGTGCAAGTGCCGGACCGGCCCGGCGTGGCGGCGCAAATTTTCAAAACCATTGCCGACGCCCATATCAACGTCGATATGATTGTGCAAAACATCAGCCTCACCCCCGACGCGCCCTGCACGGACCTTTCGTTCACGGTGGACAAGGCGGACTTGCTGAAGGCGGCCAAAATCATCGATGGATTGAGGCGGACCATCGGCGCGCGGGAGGTAATCGCGGACGAGAAGATCGGAAAACTGTCCATTGTCGGCGTCGGCATGCGGAGCAGTCCGGGCGTGGCGGCGAAGATGTTTGAGACCTTGGCCACGGCCGGAGTCAACATCCAGATGATCTCGACCAGTGAGATCAAGATATCCGTCGTGGTGGATATCGCCAAAGGAAAGGAGGCCATGCGCCTGGTGCATAAGGCGTTTCTGGAGAATCAGGCCTGAGGATGGCGCGCGGATCAGACATGGCTCGCCGAGGGCGGAATTCCAAACCGGTAAGGACCCGCGACGTGAGCTTGCCCTTTTCCTCGGCGGCGCAATGGGGTTTGTAGCGCGTTTTGTGAAGCGCGAAAATTTCCATCGATGCATTGGCGGGATCGCCGATCCAGTTATTCCTTGACTCCAAAGCGGGCGTAAAGTTCCTTCTTGACATAACGATCCCGCCGCACGCTGGAGGGGGAAACAAGTTCCACCAGCAAATCCGGCGCGCCGAATATGGCGCGCTGCCGCAGAATCCCGGCGTTGGCTGAAGCGATGAAAACCAAGTCGGGCTGGACGGTATTTTCATCGTCAAACACAACGTCCACGGGCGCAATGAAGAGGCAGCCCAAATGGTTTTTGCGGATATGCTGCCGGAGCAGGATGGCGAGGTCCATGAGCCAGTCTTGATGCCAAAGGGTGGGTGCGGGAGCCGTAAGAAGATGGCCGCCGATGATTTCGTAACGTTGGTCGTCGTCGAGTTTATAATAATCCTCGTACGTCCAATGTTTGGCCTGTTTTTCAAGCACGGCTGCCATGCGCTTAATTTAACAAAGGAGAATTGGCCGCGCCAACCCCAAAAGACGCTTCGCTCAGCCGCCTTGGTCGTTCGTCAGGCCGTGCCGCCGAAAGTGACGTGATCATCGATGTCAAGCATATCAAACCACGTGGCCACGTCTTTGCGATTTGGCGCTGTCTTGGTCTGGTAATCCTGGAAAAACTGGCGCGATTCCACGTCTGAGGGCGCGCGTTGTTCCTGGAGTTGGGACCACGCGGCGATGGCCTCGGCCGATGGCGGGTGTTGGGCGTTGGCTTCGATCCAGGCCAGGATTTCTCCGTCGCCCTGGCCTTGGGCCAATTGCTCCTTGAGTTTTTCGGGATCGACGCCCGCAAAGGAGAGGAAACGCTGGTCCAACGGACAGTTGTATTGATACTCGCCGGGTTTGCCGGCGATGAAGGCCCGTCCTTTGTCGAGTGCGCGTGGGAGAATGACGTATCCGCCCAAGCGCACGCGCGGGCTGCGCGGCGGGCGCTTGGTCAAGTCTGGTGCCTGCATCGGCATAAATGTGGGTTTCTTTCTATCGGTTTTAGGGGGAGGGTGCCAGCAATTTCTCCAGCTCCTGGCTTTTTTCGTGCCCCAGTTCCACGGCCCGCTGGTAGTGCCAGCGCGCCAGGGCCACGGAGGGCGGTTTCTCCACCGCATAAACGAAGGCCAGGCTGTAATGGGCGTCGGCGTATTGCGGGTCGGCTTCCAAGGCCTTGCGAAAGGCGGTTTCGGCGGCGGAACGCAACCCCTTTTCCGCCAGTACGCGGCCGAGGTAGTATTGCGTTTGAGCCCTCCCGCCCGCGGCGGCGTTGGTGGAAGCGTACTTGGCGGAAAGACTCAAGGCACTCAGCGCTTCATCCAACTTCTTCTGACGGTAACGCATCATCCCCAACCACATTAAACTGGCCGGATCCTCCGGCTCCAATGCCAGCGCGCGCGCGACGGTCTTCTCGCACTCGACCAATTGGCCCATGCCAAACTGCACCTGGGCCAGATAGCCGAGCACATAAACGTTGTTCTGGTCTTGTTGGAGGACTTGCTGGAACATCTCCGCCGATTTGGCGTATTGGCCCTGCCACATGGCGCGCGTGGCGTCCTCCATCATGGGCCCGGTACCGGGCGGCAAATCCTTCTTGGAATGAACGACATGCTTGTGTTCGGCGGGTGGGACCGACCCTTCGGCCGGGGGCGGAGACGGATTCTTATTGAGCACGGCCAATTCTTCCGGCGTGTAAGGCACCGCCTGGGCTTCCAAAACCGCCAGACGGGCGCCCAATTGTTCTGCTTGCCCGTTGGTCGTGCCCGGGGCCGGATTCGGGGCCGCGACCGCGGCAGCCGCCAATTTCGTCTGCAACTCGTCCTTTTGCCGCTCCGCGTCCGCCAGTTTCGCGCGCAACTCGATCACGTTTTGATCACGGTGCGCTTCCGCGTCCGCCAAGTCCCTAGTGCGGGCGGCCAATTCCTCTTTCAATTTGTCGCGTTCGGCGGCGATGGCCCCGGCTGAGGCGGCGCTGGCCTGCGCCAATTTTAGGGCCTCGATTTGGACGTCGTCCGCGGCGATTTTCTTTTGGGCCTCGGCCAGCGAACCCTTCAGTTGGTCCGTTTCGGCTTGGGCCAACTTGGCTGATTCCATGGAACGCGCCTTTAAGCTGGCCAGAATCTTGTTGGCGTCAGCCAGTTGCGCGGCGGCTTTGTCCGTTTCCGGCGGCGGCGCGGCGGATGGCTTGGCGGCTTTGGCCTGATCGAGCGCGACGGTGAGTAAATCCTTTTCCTTTTGCAGCGCGATGACTTTCTCCTCGGCTTTGGCCAGTTCGTGAGGGCTGACGGCAGCTGGTTGAACGGAAAGCGCCTCCTTGAGCTTGTTTTCCAGCGCGGCGTTGGCGGCGGTCAGCAAGCGGATTTGTTCCTGCAAACCGGCGACTTCCGTCGTCGGTCCGGCCGGAGGGGCGGCCGCCGGCGGAGGCGCCGGGGCTGCTGGCGCCGCTTTTGCCAGCGCCTGCAATTGATCGGCGAGGTAATCGAGCCGGAAACTGACCACCTCGGTGTTCCAAGTCGGGTTTGTTTCCTTGAGCCCGATCAAAGCCTTTTGGGCCTCCAGGTATTTTGCGGCTGCTTCCTTGGCGTGGCCGTTTTGTTGCAGGTTGTCTGCTTGAAGGATCTCATTGTAAATATCCAAATACGCGTCCTCCGGCCCCGCCGCGCGGGTAGTGCCAGTCAAAAGGAGCAGCCATGCCAGAACAGAAATCCATCTCATAAGCCGGGGATAATAACGGCGCGTCCAACGTGTTGGCAAATCATTCCTTGTCACGGCGCTTTACGGCGCCAAGATGCGGAAGAAGCGCAACTTTTGCGAGATCACTGGCACGGAATCGGTGTAGGCGCCGGTGCTGGATAGGACCGTGATGTTGGTGACCACGGACCACTGGGTCAGATTGGTCGAGACTTGGATCTGGTAGGTCTCTCCCGGCACCGCGTTCCAAAACATGGAGAAGCCTCTAGTGGGCGAGAAAATGTTCGCGCCGATGAAAAGTGGAGCGCTGGTCACGGGGCCGTTGGTGACAACGGCGGCGGTGATCGAATAGTTGGCTATGGCGTTGTTCACGGTGGCGTTGGGCACCGCCAGGTACCAGGTGCCGCTCAAATTGGTTAAGGAGGCGTTGGTCGCGATCGAGATGAATTGATTATCCGCTCCGGGATTGAAACTGCCGCTATAGAAACTCTCCGGCGTGGGGAAAACGCCGTCGCCGGCCAGCAATTGCAGGTCGCCAGTGAGGGAGAGATTGGTCACCGTGAACTGGAGGCCGGCCGCGCTCGCGTTGGTGACGGTGAACGAGTAGAGCAGGTTGGTGGGGAAGCCGGGCGGCGCCGACCCATCATCGGTGTAATTGGTGAAGGTGTTCAAATCGATGATCTTCATGGCGCTGCTGGTCACGTAAGTCGCCAGGATGGTGTAGCCGAGAATGCCATCTCCGGCGGGGTAATAGACCGACAGATACCACGTTGTGGGTGCTAGGCGCATAGTGCCGTTGACGCCGTCCACTGGCAGTGGGATCGGCACGGAATTGGTGGTGATGACGATGAATTGGTCGCTGATTCCCTGGTTGAGGCTCTTGTAATCGAAGTTCAGCGGACCGGGCACCGGCAGGCTATTGCGCGCGTAGAGATCGATCTGGGCATTTACCGAGTTGCGAATCGGCGTGAGATTGAGAAGCTGGAATGTCGCCATGAGGGCATTGGTTGGGACGGTGAAGGAATAGAAAATGGGGCCGCTGGCGTCAATGATGCCGCGGACGGGAATTCCGTTGGTTAAGGGGATGATGTTGGCGGTGGCGCT
Organism: Verrucomicrobiales bacterium; assembly: GCA_003140095.1. Classification (GTDB taxonomy): domain Bacteria; phylum Verrucomicrobiota; class Verrucomicrobiia; order Limisphaerales; family Palsa-1400; genus Palsa-1400. The sequence continues at coordinate 9,539 of PLIU01000116.1, forward strand.
GACATTGAATTTGACCTCCAAAGTGAAAGAGGCCGCTGCGGCCCCCGTGTTTTGCACGCCCAGGAAATAGCGCCGGCCCGGCAACAGCGGCGGCGGCGCGCCCTGGGTGCTTAGGGTGTTGGTGCCAGTCCCGCCGCCGGACGGCAGAGTGACCAAAGTCTCGTCGCCGGGCAAGGTGCCGGTGGGCAGCGCGTTCTGGTTGAAGAACAGGTTCATGGGGCCGCTGGCGGTCAGGGTATTGGTGGCGTCATTCGCCGTCGCCGGCACATCGACTCCGAAATAGATGAATTCGTTGGCGGACACACTGGGCGTGGTGTAGGGCACGCCATTGGTCAGGACGATAAGGTGGACGTTGGTCGATGAGGTTGTCAACTGCAAGGTCCAGCCCAGCAGCGCGCCGTTGGTGGGCTGCGACGAATCCTGGCGTGTGTCCCACACGCTGAGCGTCCAACAGCCCTGCGGATTTTCGCCAAGGAAAGGAGTCATCGGCTCTTCCGGCAGGTAGTAGTTCTCGTCATTGGTGAAGGGGAGTTGGACCACGTTGAGGTCGTCGAGCAACACGCCCAAGGGGTTGCCGGCCAGTTCGATGGTGGTCTGGAAATTGGTGGCGATGAAGCTGTTGGTCGCGGCCTGCCAGGGGCCGGCAAAGTTGGGCAGGACGGCGGTGTTGCTGGAAATGCCCTCAAAGGCGACCTGGAAGTTGGGCAGGAGCGAATTGGAGTTGTATTTGCCAATGCTTCCGGCCGCGAAGATGCCATAGACTTCCGCTGGCGACAATGCGCGGTTCCACAAGTCCAGTTCATCGAGGTCGCCCTGAAAATTGGCCGCGCCCGCGCAAAGGGAGGTGCCCGCCACCAGGTTGCTGGCATTGTCGATGTCACCAATGGTGGGGGCGCTATTGGCGCCGGCCGCGCTTCCGTCAACGTAAAGGGCCACACTGGTGCTTTGGCGGACGATGGCGACATGATGATAAACTCCGTCCGAGAGCAAGCCAAAAGAGTCTCCCTTCACTTTGACGGCTGAATCGGTATAATCCACCGTGCCATCCTTGAGGACGATGGTAAAGAAGTTTCCCTGTTCGCAACCGGTCTGCTTTTCCAGGAGCGCGGTGGTCTGGTCGTTGGTACTGTCATCCTTGACCCAAAAGTCGATGCTGAAATCATTGGTGCCGAAGTTGCCGGTGTTGGCGCCAAAATAGACGGCGCTGTCGATGCCGTTGAAAGTAAAGGCGCGGCCCACCTCGCCCGCGTCGAAGGTGATATTGGCCGTGGTAGCGTTGTTGTTCCCGACGATGTCGATCACGTTGTTGTCGGCGGGCCACCAATCGATCAGACCGGGGCTGCGCTCGAGGTAACGCAATTCGTAGGAGGCGCCGGGCAGGGTCGCGAAAGTCTGCGCGAGCCGGCCCGAACTGAGGGCCAGGAAATTGCTGCTGTTGTAACCGACGCTGGGATCATTCATCACGCCGACCTCGTTGGTGAGAATGGTCCATCCATCCAGGCTCTCGCCGATGGTATAAACACCGTTGGTGACGTCTCCGAAGCCGCTGACAGAAATGTTGGTCAGGGGCGTGATGCTGTTGGTGGCGAAGGGCGGGGGGGCGAATTTGATCGGCGTATCAGTCAGGTTGGTGTCTTCGGTGAACGTGGTATAGACGAAACTGTTGGAGGCGCCCTTGGACAGAGTGAGACCGAGGTTGGTGGCGAGCAAGCCGCCCCGGTTTTGAAACAAAATGATTTGCGTGCCCTGGGGACTGGTCAATTGGATAACCAGATCGTCGAGGTTCGGGTCGTTCACGCGCAGGCCCACGCTTAAATCCACCACTTGCTGCCCGCTGCCGATGCAGATTTGCGACGAGTTGGTCGTGCCATCGGTAAGCAGGGGCACCAGGGTGTTATTGGTGTAGGTCTGCACCAGATTGGGCACCAAGCTCAACCCGAAGGTGATCAGCACGTTGAGGGTGACAGGCTCCGTTGAATTGTAATTGTAGATGCCGTAATACCAGGTGCCTCCAGCCAATGGCGGATCGTTGGTGATGCTATAATTCAAAAATCCGCCGGGCGGATTAATCGGATGCACGCCAAAATCGTTGAAGCCGACATCATCCTCGTTGGTGATAAAAATGCCGACCGGGCCGTCGCCGGACACATAGGAGACGGAGATGGTCATGTTGGTCGCGTCATTGGGTACCGTCACATAATCGTCGAACCATTGCTCAGCGCCAATGGTGATGATGAAGCCCAAGCTGAGGGGTTGTGGATAACCAGTCACGCTGAAAGATTCGACCTGGCCGGCCTGCAACAACGCGTTGTCCGTTTCGGTCAGCATCCACATGCCCTGGCCAGGGGTGCCGATGTAATTCCTGAGCGTCCCCGGGCCATCGGCCGTGAGCGACCCCGGGACGGTGTTGTCGTTCAAATCGTTGTAACTGTTGGTGAATCCGCCCGGGGCACCGGAGTAATTGTTGAGCACGACTTGTGTGCCATCGTGTTGCAAGACGCCATAGAGATCGCTGGGGTTGCCGTGGTCGATGCTCAAGGTCGCCGTCACGTTGCGCAGTTGCATCGAAGGATTGAGGGGATTGACCAAAAAGGCAAAGACTATCGCGGGCGGCCCAAGCCCGCTATCGGGTATGGGCACGGGCAAGCCGGTGCCGTTGGCGGTCACGCTGCCGTTGGGGTTCAGTGTGCTGAAAGGCGCCTGCTGGGCCTCGGCGTAGAAGCCGAAGTCCCCGGCCTGCTGGTCTTCGGATTTGATGCCGATGTAATAGACCGCATTGGAGAGCGAATTGGTTAAAATGACCGTTTGCGTTCCGCCGCGGATCAAGGAGGCCATGCCGTCCAGGACGGAGGTGGCGACGGCGTTCGGATTGAGGTCCAGGAGAGTCGTATCGGTGGAAACGTACATGTCGATGTCCGCCCCGTTGGTGCGTGGGGAAATCTGCGTGGCCAAATCGGGGGGCAGGAAAGTGGTAAAGACCACGTTGCTGGCAGAATTGGTCGAGTTCCATTGGCCGTTGGTGAAAACAAAGAAATGCCATTGGAACAGGTTTCCGTTGGTGTCCGGCGGGGTGTTGCCGTAGAGGGGGCCGTCGGCGAAGAGATTCGGCTCGTTGGCGCCCACCCGCTGGTGCAACAGCGGCACGCCGTTGCTGGCAATGGTCACCAGCGCGTTGTTGCTTTGAGCATAGGCCATCAAAGGCGGAGAGAGGAGCGGCCCGTTGGGACTGGTCAGGTTCGCAAGTCTAACCAGGTTGGCGGGAGGCGCGTACGTGGGCGGGCTGCTGAGTGCGCGCAAAGCACCGGTCAACGCCGGGTCGTCAGTCGAAATGACCAGGGCGTAATCTTGCGCAATCAAGTTGCTTACGGTGGTGGCGGCGTTGACGTTGACACGCGTGCCCAGCACCGTCACGGTCAGAGGAAATTGGATGGCGGCGTTGGTGCTGTCAATATAAACATTCTGCACGTTGTTGATCGCGTCGGGCAGATTGCCCGTGTTGGCCTCGGTAAAGATGTCCCCGCTGAAAAAGTCGTTGCCCA
>PLIU01000342.1 GCA_003140095.1 Verrucomicrobiales bacterium
TCGCACGGGGCGGGGCAGACGCGGCCGGTGAAGTCGGGGAAATTATTAGTCTTGTGCAGGCGTTCGAGAGCCTCGTGCCAGAGGCCGCGATAGATCAAGTCGTTCCATTCCGGGATCAGGTTGTGAATGGGGCAACCGCTGGCCATGCCGTTGAAAAGAGCGCCAGTGTGGCAGAAGGGCACGCCGCAATCCATGCAGCGGGCGCCTTGCTCTCGCAATTTTTTCTCGTCCAGGTGAAGGTGAAATTCGTTCCAATCGCGAATGCGCTCCAAGGCCGGACGGTCCAAGGGCAATTCGCGCAAATAATCTATGAAACCTTCGGGTTTTCCCATGAGTTCTGTGTTGCGTGCGGCGTTTAGCTGCCGCCCACGCGTGCCACGTCTTTGGCGTTCTCTTCGAACGCCGCCATGATGGCTTCTTCGCCGCTGAGGCCAGTTTGCTCGACGCGGCGTACGCATTGGAGCATCCGCTTGTAATCTTTGGGCATCACTTTGACGAATTTGGGGACCATGTCCTCCCACATGGCCAGGATTTTGAAGGCGCGCTGGCTGCGGGTGTATTGAGCGTGACGGCTGATCATCTGGCGGATGTCCTCGATTTCCGCCGGGTCTTCCAACCGCTCCAGCAATACCATTTGCTGATTGCAATTTTGGCTGAAGCTGCCCGCCTCATCCAGGACGCAGGCCACGCCGCCCGACATGCCGGCGGCAAAATTGCGGCCCGTTTGACCCAGCACGACCACCCGCCCGCCGGTCATGTATTCGCAACCGTGATCGCCCACCGATTCCACCACGGCGGAAACGCCGCTGTTGCGCACGCAGAAACGCTCGCCCGCCATGCCGCGAATGTAAGCCTCGCCGCGGGTGGCGCCGTAGAAGGCGACATTACCCGTGATGATATTCTCCTCCGCCACGAAGGTGGAACCTTCCGGTGGATAAACGATGATCTTGCCGCCGGAAAGGCCCTTGCCCAAATAGTCGTTGGCGTCGCCCTCCAATATCCACGTCAGGCCGCGCGGCATAAACGCGCCAAAACTTTGCCCCGCTGAGCCTTTGAAATGAATTTGGATCGTGTCCTCCGGCAATCCCTCCACGCCGTGACGCCGGGTGATTTCGCTGCCGAGGATGGTGCCGACGACGCGATTGACGTTCTTGATCTCCAGCGAGGCGGTGACTTTCTCCCTCCGTTCCAACGCCGGCTCGCACAACTTGAGCAGGGTGGTGTTGTCCAGCGCTTTTTCCAGTCCATGATCCTGCGCAATCTGGCAATAACGGCCGACCTCCTCCGACGCTTTGGGCTGGTAAAGGATGTTGGTGAAATCCAGTCCGCGCGCCTTCCAATGGTCAATGGCTTCCCTGGGTTCAAGCAGATCGGTCCGGCCGATCATCTCGTTGACAGTGCGAAAACCCAGTTGCGCCATCAACTCGCGCACCTCCTGCGCGATGAAGCGCATGAAGTTGACCGCGTGGGCGGGGTCGCCCGTGAAATTGCGGCGCAAGACCGGGTTCTGTGTGGCCACGCCGACCGGGCAGGTGTTGAGGTGGCAGACGCGCATCATAATGCAACCCAACGCCACTAGTGGCGCGGTGGCAAATCCAAATTCCTCCGCCCCCAGCAGGGCGGCTACGATGACATCGCGTCCGGTTTTCAACTGGCCGTCGGTTTCCACGGCGATGCGGCTGCGCAGATTGTTCAGGACAAGCGTTTGATGGGTTTCGGCCAGGCCCAATTCCCAGGGCACACCGGCGTGTTTGATGCTCGTTTGCGGCGAGGCGCCGGTGCCGCCGTCATGTCCGCTGATCAGAACGACGTCGGCATGGGCCTTGGCCACGCCGGCGGCGATGGTGCCGACGCCGACCTCGGCCACCAGTTTAACGCTAATGCGGGCGTGGTGGTTGGCATTTTTCAAATCGTGAATCAATTCCGCCAGGTCTTCGATCGAATATATGTCGTGATGCGGCGGGGGCGAGATCAAGCCCACGCCGGGGGTGGCATAACGCACTTTGGCAATCCAGGGATACACCTTGAGGCCGGGCAATTGGCCGCCTTCGCCGGGCTTGGCGCCTTGGGCCATTTTGATCTGCAATTCGCGGGCATTGACCAGATAAAGGCTGGTCACGCCGAACCGGGCGGAAGCCACTTGTTTTATGGCGCTGTTCTTGGAATCGCCGTTGGGTTCGAGTTGGTAGCGGGCCGGGTCTTCGCCGCCTTCGCCGGTGTTGCTTTTGCCGCCGATGCGGTTCATCGCGATGGCCAGCGCCTCGTGCGCCTCCTTGCTGATCGAACCGTAGGACATGGCGCCCGATTTGAACTTCTTTAGAATGGATTCCAGCGGTTCAACTTCCTCGATGGGCACGGGCGCCTGGCTCCCGATTTTCAACTCCAGCAAGCCGCGCAAGGTGCAGGACTTTTTGGACTGGTCGTTGACCGCCTGCGAATAATCCTTGAAGGCTTTGCCATCGGCGTTGCGGCAGGCGGACTGAAGTTTGTGGACGGTCTGGGGATTGAATAGATGGTACTCGCCTTCGTCCCGCCATTGATAAAAGCCGCCGACCTCCAAGACGTGGCCATTGACCTTGCGGTCGGGAAAGGCCGCGTAATGGCGCATTTGCACTTCGCGGGCGATGACATCCAAGCCAACGCCGCCGACACGCGAAGCGGTGCCGGTAAAGTATCTCTCGACGACGGAAGGATGCAAGCCGATGGCCTCGAAAATCTGCGCGCCGCGGTAGCTCTGGATGGTGGAAATGCCCATTTTGGAAATGACTTTGACCACGCCTTTGACCGCCGCCTTGACGTAGTTTTTGCACGCCTCCTTGTGCGAAAGATTGACCAGCAAACCTTGTCGGATCATGTCATCGAGCGTTTCGAAGGCGACATACGGATTGATGGCCCCGGCACCGTAACCGATGAGCAGCGAGAAGTGGTGGACTTCGCGCGGTTCGCCCGATTCCAACACCAAGCCGACCCGCGTCCGTGTGCCTTCGCGAATGAGATGATGATGCACGCCCGCCACCGCCAGCAACGCCGGGATGGCCGCCAGTTCCACATCCACGCCGCGATCGGACAAGATGAGGATATTGGCCCCGGCCTCGATTGCGCTGGAGGCCCGCGCGCACAAATCCTCCATCGCTTTGACCAGCCCCACCTCGCCCTCGGCCACCCTGAAGAGAATCGGCAGCGTCACGGATTTGAACCCGGCCTCTTTAATGTATTTGAGTTTGGCGAATTCCTCATTGGTCAGAATCGGCGAGTGCAGCTCCAGGAGGTTGCAACTCATCGGCTTGGGCTTGAGCAGATTGCGCTCCGAGCCGATGGTCGTGGCGGCCGAGGTGATCAATTCCTCCCGGATGCAGTCGATGGGCGGATTGGTCACTTGCGCGAAGAGTTGCTTGAAATAATTGTAAAGCAGTTGCGGCTTGCCGGACAACACCGCCAGCGGCGTGTCGCAACCCATCGAACCAACCGCCTCGACGCCGTCGCGCGCCATCGGGGCCATGACGATGCGCAAGTCCTCGAACGTGTAGCCGAAGGCATGCTGGCGCTGCAATACGGTATTATGCGAATATTCCGAGTTGTGCGGAGACTCGCCGACGCTGGCCAAATCCAGCAGGTGCTCCTTAAGCCATTGGCGGTAAGGCTGTTCGGTGGCAATCTTGTATTTCAACTCCTCGTCCGCGACGATCCGGCCTTCCTCCGTATCGACCAGGAACATGCGTCCTGGTTGGAGGCGTCCCTTTTGCAGGATTCGCTCGGCAGGCACCTCCAGCACGCCAACCTCCGAAGCCATGATGACCAAATCGTCCTTGGTCACATAATAACGCGAAGGCCGCAACCCATTGCGGTCCAGGACGGCGCCGATCTTTTTGCCGTCAGTGAAGGCGATGGAAGCGGGGCCGTCCCAAGGTTCCATCAGGCAACTATGATACTCGTAAAAGGCTTTTTTTTCGTCGCTCATGGTGGCGTGATTGGCCCACGGTTCGGGAATCATCATCATGATCGCGTGCGGCAGCGACCGCCCGGCCAAGACCAGCAATTCCAGGCAGTTGTCGAACATGCCCGAATCACTCCCGTCGGTGTTGATGACCGGCAGCAGTTTCTTGAGGTCGTCGCCAAAAAGCTCGCTTTGAAACATCGCCTGCCGGGCGTGCATCCAATTGATGTTGCCGCGCAACGTGTTGATCTCCCCGTTATGGGCGATGTAACGATAGGGATGGGCGCGATCCCAACTGGGGAACGTGTTGGTGCTGAAACGCGAATGCACCAGCGCCAGCGCGCTCTCCATGGCCGCATGGTTCAAATCGGGATAAAACTGGTCCATCTGCTCGGTCAGCAGCATCCCTTTATAGATGAGCGTGCGGCAGGAGAGACTGGAAATGTAAAACCAATGGCCGCCCTTGATGCCGCTGTAACGAATGGCCCGCTCGGCCCGCTTGCGAATGACGTAGAGCTTGCGCTCGAATGCCATCTCATCCGTCACCTTGGCATTGCGCCGGATGAAAGCCTGTTGGATACACGGCTCGCTCTCAAGCGCCGTCGCCCCCAGAGTCGAGTTGTCCGTGGGCACGATCCGCCAGCCCAGGAATTTCTGTCCTTCCTGGACGACAATGTTTTCGAACAACGTCTCGCAGTTGCGCCGTTCGTTGGGATCCCGTGGCAGAAAGACCATCCCTACCCCGTAATCGCCCAGCGGCGGCAGCTTGATTTTGTCCTTGCGCGATACCTCCTTGAAGAATCCGTGCGGCATCTGCATCAGGATGCCGGCGCCATCGCCGGTATTCGCTTCGCAACCGCAGGCACCCCGGTGGTTGAGGTTGAGCAGGATGGTCAAGGCGTCGCGGATGATTTTGTGGGACTTTTTTCCCTTGATGTGAACGACAAAACCAACCCCGCAGGACTCATGCTCGAACTGCGGATCATACAAACCCTGTTTGACCGGCCACCCATTAGGACCGATTTTGCCTGTTATTGTCTTGCTCATCCGGCGCCAGGTATCAAATCTCTATAAAATTTTGCTATTCTGTGCCACAATCCCGCGTCATTGCAATACCTGATTTTTAAAATATTTGGAAATCTATGAAAATGTGCCCGCTTCTCCTGGCCTTGGCGATTGTCCCAGAAGGAGCGGCGGGATTGATCGCTCCTGCCATCGAAACCCAGCTAAACGCGCGACAAAAGAAGATTATGGTTCAGGTCCAAAAGGAAGGGTTTGTCACCAGCGGATGGTGCGGAATAACATTTGGCGTCGCCTACCAAACGGTATATCGGGATTTGAATGGCCTCCTGACCTTGGGACTGGTTGAGGCGATTGGCCGGGGCCGAAGCACGCGCTACATTCCGAAAGCGAGGCAGGAATAATCCATCACTTTTCTATCACCATTCTACCGAAATCTATCACCGCATAACTTAAACCCGTAATCAATGGTTGCTCAAGCCATCCGTGATTGCGCTGCCGCTATTCAACTGCTGCTTTCGTGTTCGTTTCCTTGCCGTTGCGATCAAGGACCGTAACCGGGGCAAGGGATTGCAAATCCTGGGTGATCCGCGTCGCATCACCCACCACCACGATGAGCATGTGTTTGGGATCAATCAGACGATGAATGAGCTTCTGGCATTGGGACGCATCCGCTCCGGCGATGGCTTTGCAAGTGCGCTGCATGTTGTCCAGCGGCAATCCGGCCAGGCTGTTGTGCTCCAGTTGAGCGCCAATCTCCTCCGGAGTCTCAAACCGCCCGGCGGCGCTGCCCAGAAAATATCGCTGGTGCATCGATAGTTCGACCGAGTCAGGCGGCCGGTTCGTCAAATCCTGGATTTGCGCCAGCACCAATCGCAACGTTTCCGCGCTGGAAGGTGTTTTGGTAAAGGTATGGATGCTGAAGGAGCCGGCCAGCCGGTTGGCGTGGAAGCCGCCTTGCGCGCCATAAGTTCCGCCATTGGCCACGCGGATGGCCTTGTTGAGCCGTCCGCCGAAGGATCCGCCGAAATACTCGCCGACCAATTCCGCAATCGGTTCCTCGGGGTCGGTCTGCACAAGTCCAGGGCAGCCAACACGAATTTCAGATTGCTCGGCGCCAGGCCAGTCCACCAGCAGAATGTGCGTCGGCTCGGCGTAGGCAGTTGGGATTGGCGCATTGACGTCGCTGTTCTCCTGACCCTGCCACGTGCCAAAAAAGCGTTCGCTGAGAGCCAAAGCCTCTGCATGCTTCAAGGCTCCCGTGATGATCAGCGTCGCCCGTTCCGGCCGGGCCACACGCCGCCAGAACGCCACCAAGTCCTCCCGGCGCAAGGCGGTCAGGTCCGCGGCTTGGCCCGAAATCTCACGTCCATACGGATGTCCGGAGTAAAAGTGCCGTCGAAACTCCCGGTCCGCCACCGCCGACGGCGTGCTGTCAACCACCGTCAATCCTGTCAGCGCCTGGCGGATGGCGGTTTGGAACGCTGCCTCAGGAAACGTTGGCGTCGTGGACGCTTCTGCCAGAAGCGCAAAGGCGCGCTCCGCGTGTTCGGACAAGCACGTGGCCTGGATGCGATTGTTGTCGGCGTCGGCGGAACCCGACAATTCAATCGCGTAACGACCCAATTCTTCCGCGAGCGATTTCTCGTCGTGCTCAACGGTGGCTTTGGTCACCATCGTCAGGGTCATGGAGGCCGCGCCCACTTTCTCTTCCACACACGAGCCGAACGGCAGCGCCAGCACAATATGCACGGCCGGCGCGTTAGTTTTGGGCGCGATGAGCACCCGCAGGCCGTTGGCCAGGCGATGCCCATGCACGATTGGGTTCGGCATCGGCGAGTTGCCTTCGGCGATGGGCGGATGAGCCGGCAATTTTGCCGGCCGCACCACGCCTTCCCGTCCCCGCAGAACGACGTTGGTGTCAAATGGCACGGGCGCGGCTTCTTCGGTCCTGTGCTGGCCGCCGAGGAGCAAGCGCCCAAGTTGTCCGAGCAGACCTGATGCCGGCACAGTTACGGTCAAGGCATGTTCCGGGTCCAGATAAGTGCGGGCGGCTTTTTGCAAGTCCTCGCGCGTCAGACGGCGCACGCGTTCCACCCGTGCGTTCAACTCATCCATGCCTGCGCCCAGCACCGCCGCGCGGCCGATGAGCTGGGCTTTGCCATTGACTGTTTCAGCGCCCAGCACCAGCTCGCTCAGGGCTTGATTGCGCGCCTTTTCCAGTTCCTCCTGGCTCACGCCTTCGGCGCGAAGTCTCTCCAGCTCGCTCTTGACCGCAGCGAGGACGCTTTGCGTGTCGCCGCCGATGGGCGAAAGCACGGCCCCCGCCGCAAAGATGCCGCCCCGCTCCAGGCCGAAGGGCGCGGCCAGGGCTGACACCGCCAAATGATCGTCCGTGACCAACCGGCGATAGAGCCGGGAGCTTTCCCCGCCGCCAAAAATCGTGGCCAGGAGTTCCAGCGCAAGTTCATCGGGATGTCCTTCGGGCACGGTTCGCCACACCATGCCTGTAATTGGCGCCGGCGCGTTTTCCGATCTCAGCACCACGGATCGCGGCACTTCAAACGGCGTGACTTTCGGGATGCGGCGCGCCGGTTCCGGCACGGACGGAATCCAGCCGAAATATTTTTCCGCTAGCGACTTCACTGCTTCAGGTTGGACATCGCCCACAACCACGAGGGTGGCATTGTTTGGCGTGTACCAGCTTACCCACCATTGGTGGACGTCAGGCGGCGTCGCCGAGCGCAGATCATGGATGCTTCCCGCCGGGGAATGAGCGTAGGCGTGCTGGCCAAAGACGGCCGTGAGGCCGGGAGCCTGCAGGTCGCCGTAAGGCATGTTCAGATACATCCTCAATTCCTCCTCCACCACTTTGCGCTCCGTGATGAAACCCGTGCCGTCCACTGTCAGGAACGCCATGCGCTCCGATTCCAGCCAAAACGCCAGTTCCAATTGCTGCGCGGGGAGCGTTTCGTGATAGCAAGTTTGGTCAAACGCTGTATAAGCGTTGCAATTCCCGCCCACGCTTTGCAACAGATCGCTGTGGTCCGTCGGTCCCAGCCGGTCGGTGCCGCGAAACATCAAATGCTCAAACAGGTGGGCAAACCCCTGTTTGGCCTCCGGCTCGTCCGCGCTGCCCACGTGATACCACACTTGCACTGCGGCAATCGGACAGTGATGGTCTTCCAGTGTCAGGATGCGCAGGCCGTTGGTGAGCTTGATTTCCACGACCGGAAAAAGCATCGGCGCGCCCGCCGCCGGTTCCTCACTGCGGCCCGCGTCGGCCAGCGCCAGTCCAAGCGCGAGCAAAAGAACCATTTTTGACAGAGCTGATAAGTCTCTCATCCCCAAATCTCCGCCTGGCGCAACTGCTTGAGCAAAAGCTGCTCCAGCGGTGTTTCGGAGCTGACGCTGAAAAAGCTCATGCCGCGGCCCTGGCAAAACTCGCGCAATCGCTGGCAAAAATTTTGCACGGTTTGCTGATAAGCCTTGAGCCGGTACTTGCCGAACGTCACTTCCGTCATGCCGCCCGTTTCGCAATCCACCAGCCTCAAGTCCCCATAACTGCCGGGATTCAATTCCTCGGGCGCCAGGATTTGGATCGCGTTGACCTGGAACCCGCGCCCGATCAAGGCGTTCAAGCCCGTTTCATATCCGGCCGGATCCAGAAAATCGCTCAACACCACCGCCACGCCTGTTTGCCGCGAGGACAAGGCTCCGCGTCGAAGTCCTTCGTTCAAATCCGCCGCGCCGCGCGCCGTCAATTGGGAGAGATTCTGGAAATACTGCAGCGACGATTTCCGCCCCCTCACCGAGCGCAACCCGCCCCGCGCCGCCATCTCCGCGCTCAAGGTGGCGGCGTCCACGTTGGGGGCGGCGGAGTCTGGCTCCGGGAAAATGTGTACCGTCACGCGGTCAAATCCGCACAAGGCGACGTATCCCACCGCCGCCGCCACTTGCCGCGCGAAATCGAACTTCGGCGGCGTGCCGAAAGTCATGGACTCGCTGGCATCCAGGAAAATGCGAACGGGCAATTCCCGCTCCTCCTCGTAAAGTTTGAGAAAGAGCTTGTCCAGCCGGCCGTAAAGATTCCAATCCAGGTAACGGAAATCGTCGCCGGCGACGTAATTGCGGAAGTCGGCAAACTCCACCGATTGCCCGCGAGCCTTGCTGCGGCGTTCACCCCTGGCGGAGCTTTTGGAGCGGCGGGCGGCCAGCAGTTGAAATTGTTCCAACCGCCGCAGCAGTTCAGGAGTCAACAGCGCCATGCGGAGCTTTAGTGATCAGGCTTCCACCGCCGCCGCGTCCTTGGGCACGTCCTTGAGAATCTGCGTGATGATATGGTCGGTGGTGACGCCTTCGGCTTCCGCCTCGAAATTCAAAATCAGGCGATGCCGCAAAGCCGCCGCCGCCACCGCCTGAATGTCCTCGAAGCTGACGTTGAACCGGCCATGGGTGAGGGCGCGAACCTTGGCTCCCAACAGCAGCGTTTGGCCTCCGCGTGGACTGCTGCCGAAGCGCAAATACTGATTGGCGATTGGCGCCGCCGTTTCGCTTTTGGGATGCGTGCCCAAAACCAATCGCACCGCGTAATCCTTGACATGCGAAGCGACTGGCACCTGCCTGACCAATTTCTGCAACTCCACGATTTGCTCTTTGACCAGCACGCGGTTCAGTTCCACTTTGGTGCCTTCGGTCGTGCGCGTCAGAACCTCGGTCAATTCTTCCCCACTCGGATAGCCCACGATCAATTTGAAGAAGAACCGGTCCAACTGCGCCTCAGGCAGCGGATATGTTCCCTCCTGGTCGATCGGATTCTGCGTGGCGAGCACGAAAAACGGCTCGGCCAGCCGGCGGATTTCGCCCCCGGCCGTGACGCTCTTTTCCTGCATCGCCTCCAGCATGGCCGATTGCGTTTTGGGCGTGGCGCGGTTGATTTCGTCAGCCAGAACGAGGTGGGCGAAAATCGGCCCGTGCTGAAATTCGAACTCGCGCCGTCCGCCCGGCGATTCCATAACGATGTTGGTGCCCAGGATGTCCGCCGGCATCAGGTCCGGCGTGAATTGGATGCGGTTGAAGCTCATATCGAGCACCTCGCTCAAGGTGCGGACCAGGAGGGTTTTGCCCAGGCCCGGCACCCCTTCCAGCAAGACGTGGCCTCCGCCGAAAATGGCGATGAGAGTGCCCTCGACGATTTCGTGGTGGCCGACGATGACCTTGCCGATTTCGGCACGGAGGGCCTCGTAGGCCCCGCGGAAGGATTCGATCTGCTCTTCGGTATTCATGTTCAATGGGTGCGCTGCTTGCTGCCGCATATTGCTATACTGTTCCAGCCAAAAAGCAAAGCTGATATTAGTTAAAAAGCCGATTGGCTTTGGACGGGTTTAACTTATCCTTCGGACCGATTCATATGAACGAAGATTCGTCGGGCGCCAAACAAAAACGATTCAACGGCAGCTTCCTGGTGTTGCTGCTGCTGCTGGGAGGGACGCTGGCCGTGTTGTGCCGGCAAGGGTTCCGCCCGTACGAGGTTTTCTGGGCCAACGACCTGCCCCTGGGCGCCTTGATGGAAAGTTCCGCCCGGCTGCCCGGTTCGTTTTTCGGCTATTGGGCGGATTTTTACTGGCTGGGCGGTCCCAATGTCGCTTTCCCACCCAACCTGTCCAATATCTGCATGGCGATTCTGACGCCGGAAATTCACCTCAAACTCTACGCGCCCTTGAGCATGTTTTTCCTGGGATGTGGCGCCTGGTTTTTCTTCCGGCAATTACACTTTAGCCCGATGGTGTGCGTGATCGGCGGATTGGGCGCGGGTTTGAACATGCATTTCTTCTCCAACGCCTGCTGGGGCTTGGGCACGTGGAACGTTTGCTGCGGCATGATCTTCGTCGCTCTGGGCGTTCTGGTCAGCCAGGACATAGAGAAGCTTTGGATCAAGGCCGTGCTGGCTGGTCTGTCCACCGGCATGGCGGTCATGGAGGGGTTCGACGTCGGAGCCATTATGAGCCTGTATGTCGCCGCCTTCGTGCTGTTCCTCTTCCTGTCCAACGAATCGGACCCGGTCGTGGGCGCGCGCAAAACGATCTATGTGGCCGTGCTGCTGGTGTTCAGCGCCGTTCTTATTTCCTTGAGCACTATCTACACCTTGATCGGCACGCAAGTCCAAGGGACCGCCGAGGTCGGCCAAAGCGAGCAAGACAAAGCAGGACACTGGCGATTCATGACGCAATGGAGTATTCCCAAGCTGGAGACCTTGCGCGTGATTATTCCCGGCCTTTTCGGCTATCGGCTGGATGTGTACTCGACTTCCCCCGATCCATCGACCTACTATTGGGGCCGCGTCGCCGAAGACCCGCTCCTTGGGGAACTGGAAAGCGGCGATGCGCTGGTCCGCAGCAACGCCGTCGCAAGCCTTCACCTGCCCGAGCAGATTCAATCCATCATGGCTGGTAAAGACACAACCATGCAGGAGAACGTCGTGGACGCGATCATGACCCGCTTGCAACTGCAACGGCGGCACACCGGCAACGGTGAATACACGGGATTGTTGGTTTGTTTGCTGGCCCTCTTTGGACTGGCCAATACGGCGCGCCAAGCGGGCTCGCCATACTCCACCCAAGAACGGCGCGCGGTTTGGTTTTGGGGCGCAGCCGCGCTGTTTTCGCTCATGGCAGCGTGGGGACGATTCGGCTACCTTTACGCGCTGATTTATCACGTTCCGCTCATCGGCAATTTTCGCAATCCGATGAAATACATGCATCCGCTGAACATCAGCTTGATCATCTTATCCGGCTATGGCTTGGAGGCGCTGAGCCGCCAATATCTGGCCACCGCCGCCGACCGAACCGAATCTTTCTTCCGGCAAATTTTGACATGGTGGAAGTGGGTTTCCGCGTTTGAAAAATGGTGGGCGGCTGGCTGCGCGATAGCTTTGGCTGCGGCCGTGGCTGGCTATTTCATGCTGGCTTCCTCCAAGCCCCACCTTATCCACTACCTCTTGCACCATGGTTTTGACGCGAATGGCGCGCCGAACGCCGCACCCCAAATCGCCAGCTTCTGCGTGAGCCAGGTCGGATGGTTCCTCGTTTATCTGGCTCTTTCGATGGGCGTGGTGGTTTGCATTACCGGCGGCGCATTCTTCGGCCGGCGGGCCTGCTGGGCCTGGGCCTTGCTGGCCGCGATTATGATTTGCGATCTCTCCCGCGCCGATGTTCCGTGGATCCGATACTACAACTACAAGGAAAAGATCAGCATGAATCCTGTGGTGGATTTACTGAGGCGCGAACCGTGGGAGCATCGAGTCAATTCCCGCATCTGGCCAGCGGGCAATTACATGACCCCAAATCTGACCTATCTTTGCCATTGGTGGCTGGAAAATGATTATCCGCTCAACGACATCGAGTCCCTGGAAATTGACCAGGCGCCGCGCATGCCCGTGCTGGACAGCGCTTACCTCAACATTTTCAACGTCGCCTCCGACCGCGACATCCCGCGCGCCATCCGCCTGTGGCAATTGACCAATACGCGCTACCTCCTGGCGGGCACGGAATGGGAAGCGCCATTGAACCAACTGGGAAATCCGAAAAGCAGCTTCCGCACCGTCATGCGCATGAGCGTGACGAACAAACCGGGCATCGTGCAAGCTGAAGACGAGGGCGACCACACCGTGCAAATCAGTAGCAACGGCCCAGTAGCCTTGTATGAATTCACCCGTGCGCTGCCCAGAACCAAACTCTACGCCAACTGGAAAACGGTGGATGATCCCACCGCGTTGCAGTTGCTTGGTTCGGCGCCGTTCGACCCGGAAAAAACGGTGTTGGTGGCCAAAGACACTCCGCTCGCCCAAGCGCCCGGCAACCCGGACGCCGATCCCGGCACGGTCAAAATCTCGCATTATCGATCCAAGGACTTAATCCTGGAAACGGACGCTAAAACACCGGCAGTCTTGCTGCTCAATGACAGAACCGGGGATTTTTGGAATGTCTGGGTGGACCAAAAGCCGGGTTCCGTCCTGAGATGCAATTACATCATGCGCGGAGTCTTTGTGCCGACGGGCCATCATATCATTGAGTTCCGCTATCGGCCGCCTCTGAAGCAATTGTTCATTAGCCTGACCGCATTCGGACTCGGCATTCTTTTGCTCGGCTTCGTCATCGTCAGGCACTTCACACGCAAGCCGGAAACGCCGCCCGCTTCTCTAGGCAACGAACCGGGCGAACCTTGAAATCAGCGCGGCATGTTCGACCGGTTTCCATTTTCCTATCGTGTGGCGTTGCTGCTCGGATTGATGACGGTCGCGGCCACCGTTGATTATTGGCGCCGAGGACGAGAAACTCAAAGGTATCGCGAGTACGGCTTTAGCTGGATCGCTGGAATGCTAGGAGGGTTGGTCGGATTGCAAATGACTGCGTCACCTCCTCCATTTCGCCGGATTATTTTATCTTGGGCGAAGGACTGGAGGCGGGGAGTGGTTTGCGATGGCGGGCGGCGGTGTACGGATTCGAGGCTGGATTATCGGCCGGGATTATCGGAGGAGCAGCGTGCATGTTTGTCCGCGCCAGGAACTCGCGCTTCTCAAGCGAGCAGATGCGCCGGTGGCTCCGGGCGCTTTGGATGCCTGTGGCAGGCGCGATTCTGTTGGGACTGCTGTTCCCCATCGTCGCAGACGGGTTGGATCCTTTGGGGCTGTCCGCTCGCTTGGGGTCTTTGCTCAGCATCGACCAAATCGGCCGGTTTAGGAAGGTCTGGTGGATTCACATGGGCTTGTACGCCGGGCTGATAATCGGTGTGGTGGCCATGATCATACGACGGAAAGGCGATTTAAATTGCCAGACGGCATCCTATTGAACGAGCGGCTCAATAACGGCTTTCCTGCCTGTTCGGTTAGGGGCGCGCGCCGGTTTGCATCTTATGCCGCACAATCTCCAAAACGATGTATGCACCTTGGGCCAGGGCCACCAACAACATGACGACGCCGGAGGCATGCTCCATGCGCAGCAGCGTTTTTTCGGTGAATTTTCCGTGGCCGCGCGATACGGCGTAGCTCAGGCCCGAAAACCAGATGCTGGTGCCGGCGCCCACTCCGGCCACGCACCAGCACACGTCGCCACGAGAAGCCCCGACCCAATCGCGCGACTTGAAGANNTAGAGGGCCGCCAGAACGATCCAAAAAAGGAACACGCCCGGATTGCCCATGACGCGCACCAAACCGACATAGAAAGCCGAACGCGGATGCAGCCTGATTTTGATTTTATCCTCCACCGGCGCGATGGATGGAACGGTCCGCGTGCTGAGAAAGCGGAGGCCAATGTAAAGCATAAAAATAAAACTGACCAACTCCATCGCCGCCTTGATGACCACGCCGTCAAAAAACGAGGCGAATCCCGTGAAGGCCAGCGCGCAATAAATCACTTCCATAACCGAGGCACCGAAGCCGATCAGCAGCGCCCAGAGCAATCCGCGCCGCGCCCCTTCGTTGATGATGGTCAGATTGACCGGGCCGACCGGCACCGAGAGGAGGAAGCCGCTCAGGAATCCGGTTAAAGCGGCCAGCAGTAAGGGGTGGCCATACATATCAATGGGGGGATGCGCCACCGTCCTCTTCGTCCTCTTCCTCGATTTCATGGCGGACCCTGCGGGAAATGCGCGGGCGAACGAAACCATAGAGCAGGTAAACGGTAAAGATCAAGGGCAGCACGATCGGCAGGATAAGTGTGCGAAACATGACCAAGGCGGCGACGAAGATGATCACGACCACGGTTTTGGCGAAGGTGCGCCGCGCCCGCA
This sequence comes from Verrucomicrobiales bacterium, assembly GCA_003140095.1. GTDB lineage: Bacteria > Verrucomicrobiota > Verrucomicrobiia > Limisphaerales > Palsa-1400 > Palsa-1400. The sequence goes on from PLIU01000342.1 coordinate 14,741, forward strand.
GATCGAGCGTCTTGAAGGACGGATACTTGACCTCGCTGACCATCATAAAGGATAGAAACAGGAGCAGGCCCGGCAGCAGATACCGCCACGGCCCGGCGGAAAGGTCGGTGCGTTCCTCGTCCCACATCAGAAACCAAGTCAACGACGCCACCAAGCCCGCCGCCGCCGGAATGGGAAAGCCCAGGAACTCCTTCCCCCCGCCGCCACTGGACATGGCCGCCAGACAATTGAATCGCGCCAGACGCAGCGCGCCGCAGACAAGGTAAATGGAGGCAATAAACCATCCGATCTCCGGCCGAGTGGTAAAGACCCGGCTCAATACGACCCGATGCACCAAAAAGGCCGGCGCGGCTCCGAAGGAAATCAAGTCGGCCAGGGAATCGAATTCCCGGCCAAAGGGGCTTTCGACTCCGCCCATGCGGGCCAGACGGCCGTCCAGAAGATCACAAATGCAGGCCAGCAGGATGAACCCCAGCGCGATCTTGATATCTCCATTTCCCGCGGGGCCGGTCTGGGCTTCGACGATTTTGCCCAACGCAGCCAAACCGAAAAGCAGATTGCCCGCCGTCATCAAGTTGGGCAGAAAATGAATCTTCAGCTCCGGCCCTTCTTTGGCCGGTTCAGTCTCGCGTGGTGGTGTCTCCATATATGTTATGACTTGGCCGCCATGATGGTCTCGCCGCCGACCACTTTATCGCCAACCTTGACCTTGATCTTGTACTCCAGCGGCAGGTACAGATCGCACCGCGACCCGAATTGGATGAGGCTGATGCGCTGGCCGCGTTGGACCTCATCCCCCGCCTTGACAAAGGGCACAATGCGGCGGGCCAGCAGGCCGGCAATCAGGCGCACGCCGATCTTTTCACCGGGCGTTTGGACGGAGTCCAAACCGATGAGAACATTCTCGTTGTAAAGCGCGGAATCAGCCTCCATCGCATTGATGAATTTGCCTGCCGTATGGGCGACCGAAACCACCCGCCCGCTGATCGGCGCGTTTTGCACGTGAATGTCGATGACGGACAAAAACATGGAAACGCGGTGGCAGGGGCCGCCGGGGAATTGGGATGCGGAAAGTTGATCGACGACATCCACCTTGCCGTGGCCCGGACAGACGACCAAGCCGGGGCCGTCGGGAGTCTTGGCGTTTGGATCACGGAAGAAATATAAAGTGAAGAGAACGAACAAAACCCAAACGCTGGCCAGGACAAAAGCCAGACCCGCCAGCACGCCACCCATGAACCTGGCCAAAGCGCCGGCCCAGACCAAGGTCACCCCCAACAAACCGACCGCGCAGACCGCGGCCAGCGTCAAGAAAATAAGTCTCAGCGCCGCGCGCCGGGCTTGCCCCGTATGTTTCATAAGAGCAGCCTAAACGGTTCCACGGTGGAAACTCAAAACCAAAGTTACGGAACAATGACCCGCAAGGCCAGAGGCAACACCGAGAAGGTCACCGGCAGCTCGCCCGCAAACTCGCCATCCAACTGCAAACTGACGCGGCTGGAACTGCGGAGGGTTACGGCGGCCGAGCGGAAGTGCCGCGACGGCCAAAAGCGCTGCACCCGTCCAGTGGCCAGTCCCAAAGCCGCTTGCAGGGCGCTCCAGGCGGTGACGTTTGGCAGCACGCACACGTCCAGGCATCCGTCACGCAAACTGGCCCCTGGAAAAAGCTCGAAGCTGCCGCCATAGTATCGCCCGTTGCCCAAGAGCACCAACTCACCGCCAGCCGACTCCGCGCCTTCCACGGTGATGGCGGGCTGGGTTTCCCGCAGGGCCTTGAGGCCGGCGGCCACATAAGCCAGCGGCCCGGTTTTTTTCTTCAACGCCCAACTGACCAGTTCGACGGCGCGGGCGTCCAGTCCCGCGCCGGCCAGTTGCAGAAAATGGCGGCCTTGGCGGCGCCCGCCCGCAGTGAGTTCGGCGCGGCCCAAATCCATGGTCATCTCGCGTCCCGCCGCCAGCGTCCGCGCCGCGCCGGCCAAATCTCGCGGCAGGCCCAATTCACGGGCGAACACGTTGAGCGTGCCCAAGGGCACGAGGCCCAAGCGGACGGAGGCCAAGCCTTGCGGAACATCAGCCATGCCGTTGACAACTTCGTTGGCGGTGCCATCGCCGCCGGCGGCGATGATGGTGGCGAACCCCTCACGCACGGCTTGGGCTGCCAGTTGGCGGGCCTCGCCGGGCCCGCCGGTGCGGCGCACGACGGAATTCGGGCAAAGGGAATCGAGCCGTGAACGAAAGGCTTCGGCTCTCTGCCCTTGAGCGCAGGGATTGAAGATGAGGCATGTCTGCACCCGGAATCAGCCCACGGTCATGGCCGCGGAACCAATGGCCACGGCCAGCACGCTGGAGACTTGCTCGATTTCGGTCATCTGCTGCGGGGCGAGAGCGAGGTTCATGCCTTCGGTGGGGAACCAGGCCTTGCAGGCCACGCCCAGTTCGGCGTGCAGCATTTGGACTAGGAATTCCGAACGCGCCGCCCCGCCGGAGATCAGAATCTTATTCACCGTCCTCTCGCGCTGGTGCTCGAAGAAGTCGATGGAGGCACGTAATTCCCGCCCCAAAGGAGCGACCAACGGCTGGAGATGCCCTTCCACTTCTTGAGGCATGCCCACCTTGATGCCCTCGGCTTCGGCATAGGTAATGTTCATGGCTTCCGCCAGCCCTGTCGTCAACCGGTCTCCCCCCAGGTCAACAGAGCGGCTTAGGCATAACTCGCCGTCGGCCAGGATGCTGATGGCGGTGGATTTGAAGCCCATATCGACCAGGGCCACAACGTCCTTGTTGAACGCTTCCGGCTGGGAAAACTCCAAGGCGTTGACGGGGCCAAGCAAACTGAGAGTGATTTGGCTGGGCGTCAGACCCGCCGCCCGGACCGACGATTCGAGCGTCGTGAGCAACTCGCGACGGGCACCGCCGACCCACACCTTGTATTTGGCTACTCCCGCCTTGGACGGCTCGAGCTGCTTTTGGGCGCGGGGAGGCACGATGTAGCAATCAAAGATGTAATCGCGCAGGTCCTGCTGGAGATGGGTTTTGGAATTGAATTTGAGCATCTGGCGCATCTCATCGACGGGCATGAGCGGCATTTCCGTGCTGCGGAGCACGGAGTCGCCGGCGCCAATGGCCAGGGTGACCTGCCGGGTTTTGGGCTGGATGTTGTCCATGATCGCGCGCAGGTGCTCGGTCAGCAGGCCTTGGGGCATGGCCTTGTCATAAATGGGAGCGTCCTGAACGGTGAAACGGGTCAGGCTGAAGGCGTTATCTCGGCGTTCCAACAGCACGGCCTTGGTCGTGCGCGAGCCTAAATCCACGGCGAACACCTGGTCGCGATTCTTGCCACCATTGAAAAACGGAAATGTCATGGGTTCTTTCTAGCAGGTTCCGCCTGCAAACGGAAGGAATTTAATAACCAGGCAAAACTTATCCGATTCTTGTCATATTGCCGCACGTCGCACGACAACGTAAACTCGAAGCTGCCCTCGGGAAAGGAAATAAAGCCGTCGCGTATCCGCATGGTCAAATCGCCTGCGGCGGGCTGAAAAAGATCGAAAAGCAGGCCCGTTCGGTAGGACGTGTGGCAAGGGGAGGTTTGCACCAGCGAAGCGGCGGCGTACTTATTGGCCACCTGGTCGCGCAATTCCTCCATTTTGGGCAGCGCGCGCGCGTAATTGGTGCTCATTTTCACGGTTATGACGCTGGAGCCGGTCTCGGAGGTGAACACAATGCTCTGCTCTCCCTCGCTAAATTGCGCGCCATAGTTTTTGGGCACGCGCAGTTCGAAATGCTCATTGCCGGTTTGGATGACCAGGATGTTGGCGTTGTCCCCTTCCGCCGTGGCTTCCGTGCCCGGAGTGACCTTGAACTCAGGCTGACCGACGGCCACGCCCAAGGAAAATAGCAGAAGGCTGAAGGAAGAAATCAGGAGGCGGATGGGACTGGGCACCTGTCTCTTTGTTCGGCTGCGCAAATCGTATTGGTCCTTCTTCATCGTTCCTTCTTCCTTATTATGCGATGCGTGGCCATGTTCAAAACCAGGTGGAACCCGGCGCCAGCGAACTCCATCTGGCCCGATTGAGGTAAATGACCTTCGGTGTTAATGGCGGCAGTTGGCTCGGGTTGGTGAAATTGGTGTCGAAGGACCAGTCGCGGACGGGCGGATTATAAACGGTGCCCGTTCCGGGCCACGGATAATTGGCGATACGGCTGGCAAACATCTCCACCATCGAGCCGTTGTAATAGAAATTTACACCGCTCCAATCCTCCTGGAACCGCACGAAATTCTCCACTCCGCCGCTGTAATAGGTGTTGTCGGAAGGCACGTTTCCGGTCAAAATGGCCGCGTTGACGGTGTCCGGCGCGGCGACGCGAAGCGCGATGCTGTTGCTCGAATTGATCGGGTTCCAAGCGGAGGACAATATGGTGACGGCGTCGGCAAAGACGGCGCTGGGCAGAGTGTCTGCAACATTGTAGGTTTGGACCATCCCTTGACCAGTGTTGTTGGT
>PLIU01000152.1:0-37281 GCA_003140095.1 Verrucomicrobiales bacterium
GCGGCGGCGCAAGCGGAGGTGACGAAGGAGGTGGCGCTGGCTTTGTACACACGCGGCCTGCTGTCTCTCGGCAAAGCGTCCGAATTCTCCGGCTTGACGCGCCCAGAATTCGAGTTCCTTCTGGCTCAGCGGCGCGTCGAACGTCCCTACGATGTGGCTGAACTTGAGCGCGATTTGGCGTGGGCCAAAGGGGCGAAGTAATTCGCCGCCTTCGATTATTTCATCCGCAAGATTTCCGATCCTGAATTGCATGAGATTACCTTATATCCGCCAAAGAGGAACCCGTCCCTTCGTCGTTTCTCGGCGTAGTTTTATTGTTTTATCAGAACGACTTGTGAACTGCGAGCACGAAAATCAGGGTTTGCAGCATTAGTCAAACGACACTGATTTGCCGCCCAATCCATGGATTGTTTGAGCGATTCAGTTTGGGGTGTTGGCTGGCGGGGAACTGATCGGAGCCATTCTTGAAATCAAGCGGCACAATCCACGCTTTGGCTATCCAGGATTTTCCAGTTTGTGCGGGTGCATCCTCCCAGAGGCGGCGCTTGCCCTCCTTGACCATAAGTTCCAGAATCAGTGCGCGGTGCAAAACGCATCCACAACACTACCGGAGAGCCTTTCGGGGCTGATTGAGCGCGTCACGTTTTTCGATGAGGACGGCGGATTCGGCGTACTTAAGGTCAAAGCCCAGGGCCACCGCGACTTGGTGACCGTGGTCGGCTCACTGCCATCCGTGAGTGCCGGGGAATGGCTCACGGCCCAGGGCCGTTGGGTTCAAGACCGGGAATACGGGCAGCAGTTCCGAGCCGAGATGCTCACCAGCACACCACCAACGACCAAGGAAGGCATCGAGAAATACCTTGGAAGCGGCATGGTCAAGGGCATCGGCCCTGTATGCGCCAAGAAGCTTGTGGACAAATTTGGCGAAGGGGTATTTGACATTATCGAAAAAGCGTCTGCCCGGCTGGAAGATGTGGACGGCATTGGCCCGAAGCGCCGGAAACGAATCAAGGGGTCGTGGGATGAGCAAAAGGTCATCCGTGACATTATGATTTTCCTGCACTCCAATGGCGTCAGCACCAGCCGGGCCGTGCGCATTTACAAAACTTACGGCGAGGACGCCATCGAGAAAGTCCGTAGCGACCCGTACCGGCTGGCCGCAGACATTCAAGGCATTGGATTTAAGACCGCCGATCAGGTCGCGCAAAAGATTGGCATCCCGGTGGATTCGCTGATTCGCGCCTGCGCCGGGTTGAGCCACGTCCTGATTGAGGCGACCGGCAATGGCCACTGCGCCCTGCCGGTGGAAATCCTCAAGGACGGGGCAATCAAACTCTTGCAGGTCGAGGACAAGATCGTGACCAAGGCTTTGGAGCGCACGCTGGCCAGCAATCATCTGGTCAAGGAAACCATCAACGCGCAGGAAATGATCTTCCTGCCCCACCTGAAGCGGGCGGAGGAAATCATAGCGGCCCGGATTAGGAGTCTTGTCGGCTCGCCGCCAGCGTTTCCGGTGATTGATTTCGAGAAGGCAGTCGTCTGGTGTCAGAAGAAGACCGGCAATGAGCTTGCGCCCAGCCAACGCGAACACCCTCAAGCTGGCCCTGTCGAGCCGGGTCTTGGTCATCACAGGCGGTCCCGGTGTGGGCAAGACGACACTTGTCAACGCTATCATGCTGATCTTGCGGGCCAAAAAAGTGCGGTGCTTGCTCTGTGCGCCCACGGGCCGAGCCGCCAAACGACTTTCCGATGTGACCGGCGTCGAGGCCAAAACGATCCACCGCCTGCTCGAAGTCCAGTCTGCTACGGGCCGATTCGCTCGAAATGAGGCCAATCCTCTGGACTGCGACCTTTTGGTCGTGGACGAAACCTCAATGGTGGACGTTCTGCTCATGGCAAACCTGCTCCGTGCCTTGGCGCCGAAGGCCAGTCTGCTGCTTGTCGGTGACATTGACCAGTTACCTTCCGTGGGGCCGGGCATGGTGTTGAGGCACATTATTGGAAGCAAGGTCGTGCCGGTAGTACGACTGACCGAGGTCTTCCGACAGGCGGCGCACAGCCAGATCATCACCAACGCGCACCGGATCAATGATGGCCGGATGCCGGAGGTTCCGACCAAAGGCAATGAGTCGGACTTTTTCTTCATTGAGCGGGCGGAACCGGATCAAATCGCGGCGACGCTCGTGGAGATGATAAAGACCCGCATACCGTCCAAGTTCGGACTTGATCCCATCCGCGACATTCAGGTGTTGTGCCCGATGAACCGGGGTTCATTAGGCGTACGCGAACTGAACGTCCGGCTCCAGAATGAACTGAACCCAGCCCGCGACGATGAGCCGGTCGTGGAAAAGTTTGGCTGGCAATTCCGTCCGCGCGACAAGGTAATCCAAACCGAGAACGACTACGACAAAGATGTTTTCAACGGCGACATAGGGCAGGTCGTGAAGATTGACCCCGTTGAGCGCGAGGTCACAGTCCGATTCGATCAGCGAGAGGTCGTTTACGACTTCGGGGAGCTTGATGAAGTCTCGCTGGCGTACGCAATAACGATCCACAAGTCGCAGGGATCGGAGTTCCCGTCGGTCGTGATTCCATTGGCGACACAACAATACTTGCTTCTGCAGCGCAACCTCGTTTACACCGGCACAACACGGGGTAAGAAACTGGTCGTTATCATTGGGCAGCGAAAGGCACTTGCAATGGCGGTGAAAAACATTCGGACGGACAGCAGGTTTTCAGGCTTGCTCGAAAGACTGATCGCTCCAGAGAAAAACCGGCAACCGGGTTGCGACCATCTCACTTGCCCAGGTTAAGCGACCTTGCCAAGGTCTTTACGTTACCCAAACGCACACTGCAACGCGCCCTTCAGGAGTTGACCAAAAAGGGGCTGCTTATCAAGCAAAGCACAGGCAAGAGCACTTGGTACGAAGCAACAAATGAATAATGGCGATTTTATTCGGTGGCGCGATTGGCGCAAATCTGTGCGATTAGCACAACGCAGAACCCGACAAGCCCGTCATTTACTCATCCAGCGGTTCCGGTTGGCGATGTGGCATCCGCCAATCGGTTGTTATAGGTGTCGTTGGCCGGATGCCGTGCGGGCTGCGCCAGTCAATCCGACCGGCAATAGGGACGGCCAAAAACGCCGAAGCGACACTCGCAGGCCCGTGTCCGTCATGCCGCTTGCGAAAAAGGGCCAAGCGCCATGCCAGCCACGCGCCTGTTTCGCTTCAATGGAAAGTTAGTCGCTCCGTGCCCACGCCCGATCACGCGCCCGGTGACGACTAAACGAATTTCAGTCAGAATGTCGTCCCTGGCGCGTGCCCGGTCTAGTCACCGAGCGAACAGGAATCGCCGGGAACCCGGCACCAGCGGCAGCAGCCGCTTGAGCGGAACGAAAGCCGGTTATGCTCCCCGCCGTGACACCAAAACGCTTTTTCCCCTTCCCCCTCTAAAAAGCGTTTTCGTGTCGCGGCCCCTGGCCGGTCTGTTTTCAATTCTTCACGCGCGCGCCCTCTTTCCCCCACGCTTCGTTCCGAATTGCAAACAGACCGGCATTGGACCAGAAGGCGCATTCGCGCCGCCCAACTCATTTGTCGAGCAATCTCAGGCTGGCCCAATCGGATGAAACCTAAACGGCGGCAGAGGCATAGCCGCGCCACATCCGAAACGAGATGGAAATGGGGGGCTGATTTTGGCGCGAAACGCTCCGTCCATTGTACGGCTCGTCTGTGCCTGTCAATGTATTGCTCGCCCTGTCCCCTCTGCGCTCCACATTGACAGTGCTCGCCGGGCCTGGGGACTTTTGCTCTTAGGATTTCGCGCCGGGAATACTGCCAAGAACAGACAATCCGCAGTCGGATGGATGACCCGAGCGATGAATTGACCACCCCAACCGGCTCACGAAAGTTGTAATGCCTTCGTTACAACCTGATTCCCCGTTTCCTGTAAATCTGTGCTCATGGTTCAGGCCGTACATCGGATTGCCGAAGCAGATTGTCCGCATCTGTGGACAAAGTTTTCCCGGTTGTGTGGTACGGCGCCAACGATGAGGCCAATTATTCATCGTGCAATGCTTGCCGGAAATATGCGGCAGAATGTTCAGGAGCCTGAACAACTTGATGCCTCACCCTCTGGCAACATGACGACCGTGCGAACGGCTTTTCAGGGCGCGAAGTCCGCCAGGAATACAAACGCATCTTGCGTGCCTGACACACCCGATGACTCTGTGGTTTTGGTAGGAATTAAACAATGGAAACATTTGTTTCTGGTCATTACGAGCAAGGAACGAGCCTGGCAATATGGTGGTTTGCGTGAAAAAGTTGAATTTGGCGGGAAGACTGGTCAACAAGCTCCGCAACGAGCGCGGCTGGACCCAGGATGAATTGGCCGACCGGCTCCAACAGGCCGGTTGGAGGGTCTCGCGTAGCGGCCTCTCCAAAATCGAAGGCGGGTTGGTTTACGTCCACGATTATCAAGTCCAGATTTTCGCCTTCGTATTTCGCGTTCCGACGGTCACTTTCGTCCCCACCCTGGACTTGAGCAAACCGATTGACGAGACGCTTAGCCGCTTCATTTACAACAAGAAGCGCGGCTTGGCGCCGAATCCGCGCAAGCTCTTTGACGCAGCAGCGTTCGCCGCCAGCGGCAAAGCCGCTTAAAGCAGAATTTATGAAAACCGCTACAAAACCCGAAGAGCCATCCGCCACGACTGAACGACTGGCATATTCCATCGAGGAAGCCGCCGCCATGCTCGGCGTCCATTATTTCAGTGTTTACAGGCTGATTCAGCGCGGGAAATTAAAGCCGTGCCGTGCCTTGCGCGGCAAGCTGTTGGTGCCCCGTTCCGAACTGCTCAAATTGTTGAACGCCGAATGAGGAACGCCAGTCTTATGAACCAGAACCATTCCAATGACCCTCGCTGGCCCGGCAGCAATAACAAGCTTTCGCCAGCACCGTGCAACATTTCGACGAGCATCTAAGGCAGTTTGCCGCCAGCCAGAACAATTACCCGGCATCTTGAGCAGAACCTTGCCGGGGCTGCCACGGCCGTCAACATGGCCACCACGCAGACAAGGCCGGGACGAGTTTCCACCCAAGAGACGCTTGCCCACGAGAAATGCACAGTCGCGGAATTCCTGTTTAACAGCCACAGAAGAGACCCCCATTTACTCTAGTTGACAGCCGTTTTGCATTTGCCCAAGGCTGAAAAAGTTGTCACCCGACTTGTCACCCGATTCCAAAATTTCAGACTTTGTGAGTGTACATGAGCGTACGACCAATTGACGCATAAGTTATTGAAGTAACGGCACTTGCAATGAAAGCAACCACTTTAAAAAAATGGCCAAAAATAGCTAAAATCGCCCAAAACTGCTCCCGAACCAAGCTACGCTACGCCCCGACACAATCATTATCGAACCTAGCGAGTATCCCGTCTTCCACAACGGGGCGAGAACCTGCATCGGCTCGAATCATCGGGAGGATACTACGCATTTATGAGGAAGGCAAGCAGTTTCGTCAGTTTCGTCGTTTCGTCAATCTTTCATTTTCGCTTAAGCCTCCGGCAGGCGTGTCAACTACATCTTGAGAGCATGGAGCTAGAGGCGAATATCCATGATGAAGGTGATCAGTGACACCACCAGCGATACCAGGCAACTGATAAAAAAAGACTGATGACGACGGCCGATTCCCGCTTCATCAAAGCCGTCAAGAACAGCGCCAGGATGAGCATCGCGGCGAAGAGGGCGCTGAGGGCACCCATGATAATGGAAAGCTGAATCAGGCGCGCCCGCCGGTAAATCACCTCCACCTGGTTCGCCAGCCGCAGACGCTTGGCGGCGGCAGCCACGCGCATCTCACGGTGGATTTGACGGGTGCGATCAACGGCGCGGCCAAAACGGTTGGTCAGCGAGAGCAGCAGCAACCCCACCCCGGAAATCAAGATGACCGGCGCGATGGCGACCTGCAGCACTGGAATCAATTCAATGAGCGGCGTGGACGGCTTAAGACAGACCACGGTAACAGACAAAGAGCAGGCCCGAAGTTGCTCGCAAGGCCCTGCGTTGCTGCGGGACGCCCTTGGCCCAAGACACCACGCGCTAAGGCAGGCGCGCAGGCCCGCCGTTTGCCTCATGGGTCGTGGTGCTCTGCTGGCGAAGGCTATTTTCCCCTGGCGCCCTTGGCTTTGCCCTTGCCTTTCACATCGGAGGCCAGCCGGTAGGTCAACGTCTTGTTCCGGCGAACGGAGCCGGAATATTTGCGCGCCCATTCGCGATTGGCGATGGCGTGCTTCAAACAATGCCAAGCTGTCACCTTCGGTTCACCGCAAATGACGCATCGCCCTTCCTTGGCCCGGCGCAGTTGCCATTTTTGCTGCCGCGAAATCGGCAGGTCTGTGAATTCATCCACGATTTTCTTGCGCGTATAGTCGCCCTTTTTTTTCTTTTGTCCTTTTTTCATAGTTTGACAGTAAAATCACATCCCTTTACTCCCGAAACCTGCTTTCCGGTTGTGGTTCAGGGACAAGAAGCTTAAGGCGGCCCGCTGAAAAAGAAAAGAAGAAAATGAGGCTGTCGCAAAGAATTTTTCAGCGACCCTCCCGGCCGGCCCTGGCGCCCTGGTCAACTCGCTTGAAAAACTGGCTTTTTCAGGTCCATTGAGTAACCTCTGGATATGAGTGCGGATTCGGAAGCGCCATTGATCGCCCGCTGCCGGCAAGGAGATGACCGGGCCTGGGACGCGCTTTTCGACCTTCATTACGCGCCGGCGGCCCGGTTTGTCTTCCAGTTGTCGCCCGCCTTCTCGCGCGAAGACGTGGAGGAGATTTGCCAGGAAACCTTCTTGGCTGTCATCAAGAATATCGAGTCCTTCCAAGGCGGCAGCCGCCTGCAAACGTGGATCTTCCGCATCGCCGCCAACAAGGCTCGCGATTACCGGGAACGCCAGCAGGCGGCCAAGCGTGGCGGCGGTCAAACAGTCATTTCCTTGCAGGAGGAGAACGACGAGAACAGCCTTCCCTTGCAAGTCCCCGGTTCGTTGCCTGCGCCGGACGCGCTCCTGCTGCGCGCCGAAGGCGCCGCGCAAATGGGCCTGGCGCTGGCACGACTGGAGGAACCGTGCCGCGAGATCATCCAGCTTCGATATTTCGCCGATTTGAGCTATGATGAGATGGCGAGCGAGTTGAAATTAAACCCCAAAACCGTCAGTTCCCGCTTGAGCAAATGCCTGGACCGGCTGGAAAAAATCGCCGTCGAGGTCTTTGGCGGAAAGAATACCGCGCCTTTTTCCGTCTAACGCTATATGCTGTCGGAGGAACCAAACAGTAAAATGGACGAATTGCTCAGGGCCTACGCCAAAAAGCGCAGGGAGCAGGCCGAGCCGGCTTTGCAGATGCACCCGGCGACGCGCAAGCTGCTGCAGAATGAGGTAAAACGAACATTAGGCGCAACGCCGCCGCCGCCGCGCCAAAGCTGGCAGACATTTCGATGGCCGCTCTTGGCCTTGTGGTGCGGATTCGCGGCGCTGTTGGTGATGTTCGCGGTGATCAACACGCAAATGCGAAATCTATTGCCCGCCATTGCTCCGCCGGATCGAAGCCTGTCTCAAGCAAAGCCCATGCTCAAGGTGACGGTGCCGGCTGCGGAAGGAGCCGCCTCGACAGCACCTCTCGTTTCGGCGGCAGAGCGGAAGAGAGCCGACTTCAAGCCCCCGCAAAAATTTCCGGCGCCCGCGGCGGCATCGATTGTCGCAGCCACGCCCATCGCGCCGGCACAACCGTCCGAGACGCGGCTGATGGAGGCAGCGGCGCCGACCCAACCGTCGAGCGCGGGCATCTTGTCCGACGCGAGGACGGGATCGAGCGCGCCAGCGTCGCTTGCGGAAATGAGTAAGACCGTCTCTCCCGCGCCTGGGGCCACCCCCATCGCAGGCGCTGCTCCGCCGCCGGCGATGGCCGCCAGATCGACGGCGGAGTCCGCGGCGGCGGTCGCAGCAGACGACATCGCGCCAGCGACTGCTCTGTCAGCGGCAGCGAGCAATGGATTCGACGCGGCTGCCAGAGAGTTCGTCCAAATCAATGTCCGCGTCCGCGCAAAGCCGGCGCAGCCGCCGCCGCCGAACGTTCTGTCGGTATTTCGGCTGCGGCGTACCGGCCAAAATGTGCGCGTTGTCGATGCTGACGGTTCAGTTTATGACGGACAAGTGCTGAGTGGATCTTCCGGCGGCGCGGGATTACGCGGAGCAGGCGGCGGCGCCAAGTATGGAATGGCAACGGCGCGCCAAGATACCAACGAGGACGCAAATTGGAGTTTCAAAGTCATTGGAACCAACAATCATCTCCAGCAGAACATTGTCTTTACTGGAAACGTGCTGAGGATGCCGGCTGCGGCCCCGGCTGGCAGCGCGGCCGCGCAGAACCGAAACGTGTCACAGCTCCAAAGCGCGGCCGCCTCGGCGCCCGTTCCGGTCGCGCAATACTCGCGCATCACGGGCAAAGTGCAGGTGGGCGGTGGAAAGGAATTTGAGATTGAAGCCAAGCCGCCCGGCCTTTGACCCAAGGGGCTCCATTTTTGGCCACGAATCATCTCTACGGGATCGGGGCGCAAGCCGAATGGCTGAGAAGAACATCCTGGACTAGTTTTTCTCGTCCAATTTTTCTCGGATGGTTTGGGCAAGCTTGAGCGCCTTAAATGGTTTGGAGAGAAAATTGTCCCCTTCTTTCAACGGAAAATCCTTGCCGACAACCTCGGCGCCATAACCACTCATGTAAATAACTTTCAGCTTGGCATTTTCCTGAAGAAGTTGTTGAGCCAGATCTTTTCCATTCATTCCGCCCGGCATCAACAAATCGGTCAGCAACAGACGGATTTCGTCGCGGTTCTCTTTCCAGACTTCCAAGGCCTTGACCCCGGTGGGCGCCTCAAGAACGCGGTAGCCGAATTGGGAGACGGCTTTGCGCACGTAGAGGCGTAATGATGGGTCGTCCTCAGCCAGCAATATCGTCTCACAACCGCCGCGTACGGCCGTCGGTGGCGATTGCGAGGACTTCGAGCCTGCGTTCTTGGCCAGACGCGGGAGATAAACTCGGAACGTCGTTCCGTGATCGAGTTCACTATAGACGTCAATCCAACCTTGATGTTGTTGCACGATGCCGAAGACGGTCGCCAATCCGAGGCCGGTGCCTTTGCCAATTTCTTTGGTGGTGAAAAACGGTTCAAAAATCCTTGGAAGAATTTCCGGCGCCATGCCGCAACCGCTGTCGCTCACGCTCAGGCACACGAACGAACCCAGACGCATTTGGGCTGAGTGCGAGCCGGCGCAATGGTCAAATTCCACGCCGGAAGTCTCGATGACAAGTTGGCCGCCGTTGGGCATGGCGTCGCGGGCGTTGACGACGAGATTCAACAAAATTTGATCCATCATGCCCGCATCGGCATGGATGAACATCGGTTGGGACGCTATTTTGAGTTGAATCCGAACATTTTCACCGAGGATACGCCTTAACATTTTTATCGTGTTGGCGATGGATTCACCCAAATCCAAATCGCGCGGCTGGAACACTTCGCGGCGGCTGAATAAAAGCAATTGGCGGGTCAGGGCGGCGGCGCGTTGAACGGTGACGCCTATCTCGTCCGCAAAAGCCGACTGATCATCGGAAAGGCCGCCACTGCTTTTCAGCAAGTCAGACTGCATTTGGATGGCCGCCAGAATGTTGTTGAAATCATGCGCCACGCCGCCGGCCAATTGGCCGATACCCTCCATTTTTTGGGATTGTCGATATTGTTCCTCCAGTTTTTTGCGTTTGAAGAACGCCCCGATTTGCAGTCCAATGTCGAGGAACATTTCCAGCATTTTTTCATCCGTCGCGCGTATCTCCTGTCCAAGAAAATCCATCACGCCAATGACGTCGCCTTCCAAAACGATGGGAAATGCCAGCGCGCTCCGTAACCCGATCTTGATGGCCAAGGGCGCGCGCGGATAATTATTATCATCGGCGACGTTTGAGATTAACATCGGTTTGCCTGACGCCCAAACGCGTCCCGGCAAGCCGACGTTCGATGCAAAAGTCAACGCGCGGGTCCTGGCCGCAAATTCTTCGGCGGGACATTCCGGCCGCTGCCATGTTTCAAGACAACGCAGCCGATTCGATTCTTTATTAACTTCCCAGATGGCACCAAAATCCCATCCTTCAGATTCGCAAATAGCCTGCACGATTTTTGGCATCGCTTCATTCGACGTGTTAGAATCCGCGATCGCTCGACTAATGGCGCTCTGGGTGGCCAACCGGCGTTCCGCCTGCTTACTATCGGTGACGTCGCGGAACGCCCAGATCCTCCCATAAAAGGTTCCATCGATGCCCACAACCGGCGAGGAATATCGGTCCAGAATCGTACCATCGATTAGTTCGACCTCAACGCGGCTGACTTCGTCTGGGTGAGCATATAAATTCTCTACTTCCCTAATGAACGCTTCCGGGTTTTTTACCTTCGCCGCCACGAACTGCAGAAGCTTTCGGTCGTTACGTTCAGTATGAAAATCCGGAGGAATCTTCCACAATTGGTTCATCCGCTGGTTTCGCAGAAGCTGCTTTCCTTTGCTATTTACGACCAGGATGCCATCCAGCGAGGAGTCCACTTGCGCTTCCAGGAAAGCCGTCTTCCACAGCAGCTCCGCCTCCGCCAGCTTGCGATCGTTGATGTCACTGGCGACACCTGTAATGCGAATCACCTTGCCTGCGGCATCCCGAACCTGAAAACCGCGGCTGTGGATCCATCGGACCTCGCCGCCGGGTCGCGTAATTCTATATTCCAAGCTCACACTCGGCTCGCCGTTTGTGAGCCGGCCATAAGTGGCGGCGACGCGCTCGCGTTCCTCCGGCAGTATTGCTTCGAACCACTCTTGGGGATGTTCGCGCAGGCGCTCCGCCGAACGGCCCCACACGCGTTCATAAGCAGGACTGACATAAAGCACCTTTTGCAAGTCAGGCGAACATATCCAGAACACATCGGTGATGTTTTCCGCCAGTTGGCGGAAACGTTCCTCGCTTTGCCGGAGGGTTTCTTTAGCGCGTTTGCGTTCGGTGATGTCTGTCCAGACACCGACAATTTCCAGCGGCTCATTGGACGAACCATGGATGACTCTTTGATTGTCTTCCACCCACCGGTAACTGCCGTCCTTGTGGCGCAGACGGTATTCGGTGAGGCTTGTGCCTTGAGTCAAAGTTTTTGAAATGTTGGCGACCACCCGGTCGCGATCATCTGGATGAAGCTGCCCCAGCCACCATTCGTAGCGAGGCGTCTCGGGCACAGGAAACCCCAATAACTCGGTGAAGTTCTCGCTCACCATGTAAGGAATAATGTTTTGTCCTTCCACCCTCAGCGCGTAAAGCACTACGGGGCTGTGTTCCAGCAATTGGCGCAACTGCAGGTGCGTGGCGCGCAAGTCTTCCTGGGTCTGTAGCCGCTCCTTGCGCAGCCGCGCTTGCTCCAAGGCGCGGTGAACCGCCGGCCCCAAACGCGCCAACCGGTCTTTGAGCAGATAATCCGCCGCGCCTTGTTTCATCGCTTCCACCGCGATTTCCTCTCCGATGCTGCCGGACACGATGATAAACGGCACTTCCAGTCCACTCTTATTGAGCAGCTCCAGGGCACGCATCCCATCGAACCCCGGCAGAGTGTAATCGGACAAGATAAAGTCGAGGTTGCCTTGGAGACTGTGCAGGAACGCCGCTTCAGTGTCCACTCGCTGCGCGATGACTTCAAAGCCAGCGTGATTCAACTCCCGCAAAACGATTTTGGCGTCGTCGGCATTGTCCTCGATGAGAAGGACTCGGAGTGATTGGGACATATTATTCCGCCAATTTTGGGGGTTGATTGTGCAGCAGCCAGTACATCCCCAGTTGCTGCACGGCGGCGGCGAAGCCCTCGAAGTTGACCGGCTTGACGATGTAACTATTGACTCCCAGGTGGTAACTTTCCACCACGTCGCTCTGTTCCTTGGAGGAGGTGAGCACGACCACAGGGATCATTTTAGTGCGCGGATCGCTTTTGATGCGTTCCAGCACTTCCTTGCCGTCCACTTTGGGAAGTTTAAGGTCCAGCAGAATCACTTTGGGCGCGTTCTCTATCTTGCGTCCGGCGTACTCGCCTTCGCAGAAGATGAACTCCAACGCCTCCTGCCCGTCACGCGCCACGTGAATGTGATTGGCCAGATTGGCCTTTATTAACGCCCGTTGCGTCAGTCTAAGATCCTGAGGGTTATCTTCCACCAGTAATATCTCCACAATGGTTGTTTCGTTCATAGTTTGTTTTCTCCTTCCATGGTAAAATAAAATGTGGCCCCGCCGTTCACTGTGGACTCGGCCCAGACCCGTCCGCCATGACGGTGAATGATGCGTTGCACGATGGCCAGACCGACGCCTGTGCCCTCGTAATCTTCCGCGCGGTGCAGGCGCTGAAACACGCCGAACAGCTTGTGCGCGTACTTCATGTCAAAACCGGTCCCGTTATCACGCACGAAATAGACGTTCTGACCTTTTGCCTGCACGCAACCGATCTCCACCAGAGCTTCCTTGCGTTTGCCGGTGTATTTCAACGCGTTGGACAGCAAGTTGAGCCAAACCTGTTTCAGCAAAGCCGGATCCGCCTGGCATGGCGGCAGGTCGGCAATACTAACGTCAATCTGGCGATTTTTTTGTATGTAGTTTAATTCCCCGAGGACGCTGCGCACCAGCTTGCCCGTGTCCACTGCACTTTTACTTAAAGGCAGCCGGCTCAAGCGCGAGAAGGTCAGCAAATCGTCAATCAACTGCTCCATTCTTTGCGCGCCGTTGCGAATTGTCTGCAATTCCTCGCGGCACCCTTCAGGCAGCTGCGGCCCGTAATCCTCCAGCACCGCCTGGGAGAATCCATCCACTGCGCGCAACGGTGCGCGCAAATCGTGTGAGACCGAGTAGGAGAACGCTTCCAGTTCCTTGTTGGCGGCTTCAAGTTGCGCCGTGCGCTCAATGACGCGCTGCTCCAATTCGCTGTTCAGGTGATGAATCTTAGCCTGCGCCTCCTTGCGCTCGGTGATGTCGCGGATCACGCCCAGCAAATTGCCGTCGGGCACCTTGGTCGCGATGACTTCCGCGTCGAAAACGGAACCATCCTTGCGCCGGAATTGCCACTCACGATGATGATCGGACTTGCCTCCGATTTCGCTTAACGCAGGCCCGATGTGCTGAATCTCCTTCTTGGCAACGATGTCGGAAGCGTTCAGCCCGATCAGTTCCTCGCGGGAATAACCGAGCATCCGGCACATGCTGGCATTGGCGTCAAGGTAGAAGCTTTGGGAGTCGGCGATGACAATGCCATCGGGCGCATAGTCGAAAAGTGTGCGGTAGCTCGCCTCGCTCGCGCGCCGCGCCTCCTGTGCCCGCTTGCTCTCAGTGATGTCGCGCGCCATTTTCGACACACCAATGATGTTGCCGGCGGCATCCTTAATCGGTGAGGCCGTGACCGAAACATCAATCAGCCTTCCATCTTTGGTTTGACGCAAGGTCTCAAAGTGCTCCAGTGTTTCGCCACGCTTGATGTTCCCCAGAATTTGATTCTCCTCATCTTGGCGGTCGGCTGGAATCAACCTAGTGATGGAAGCCCCAACCATCTCGCCGGCAGTATAGCCGAAAATCTTTTCCGCGCCTTTATTCCAACTAATGACGACGCTGTTCAGGTCCTTGCCGATGATGGCATCGTGCGAGAATTCAACAATTGCCGCCAGCCTGGCCGAAGCCATTTCCGCGTCTTTGCGCGCAGTGATGTCGGCGCGGATAGCCACGAATTGACGCGGTTTGCCGTCGCCGTTGAGAAACGGAACGATGGTTGTATCCACCCAATAGAACGAACCGTCTTTGGCTTTGTTTTTGATTTCGCCCTTCCATACTTTCCCTTGTCCAATGGTCGTCCACAAATCGCGGATGAATTCCTTTGGGTGATGGCCTGAATTGATGATGCGGTGATCCTGCCCAAGCAATTCTTGGCGGGCATACTTGGAGATGGCGCAGAACTTGTCGTTGACGTACGTGATTTTCCCTTGCGGATCGGTGATGGCGACAATGGCATGCTCGTCCAAGGCCGCCTTCAGGTCGTCGATTTCTTTGAGCGAGGATTTCAGTTGTCGATCTTCTTGCATAAATCATCCAGGGAATTTGTCACCAGCATCGGTTCTTCCAACTCGCCCAGTTCGGCGAAGTTGCGGAGTTTTTGCATCAGCATCGGCGAGATTTGTGTGCCCGCCGGAACGATCATGACGCCGTCGCGTGTGCGCGCCTCCACGGCCAGGGTCCAGCCGACCCGCAACGACTTGATCCCAACTGGGCGGCTTTGGTTTTCAGCCGGAGCGGTGCGTGCGCAACAAATGTCAAACACCGCCGCCACCGCTTCCAGCACCCGCGGATCATAGCGGCCGGGGCATTGCGTCATCCTTTCCAGCGCTTTGGCTTTGGAATCCTTGGCCGATTCATGCGCCACCAAATCCTGCAGGACGCGCAGTATCCGGGCCCCGATCGGGATGTCTTCTCCCGAAATTTTGTCAACCGGAAAGCCAGTGCCATCGAAGTTCTTGTTCTGGTAGAGGACCACGGCGGCGGCGGATTCCAGGCGCGGAATGTGGGACAGGAGATCATGGCCGATTTGCGGGACGCGCCTGACCATGTCGGCCTCCGCTCCGGCCAGCGGCACGCCTGCGCGGGACCGCGCCAGCACCGCCTGCGGGATGGTGACGCAGCCGATTTGCGAGAGCATGGCCGCCAATTCCAGGTCCCAGGTCTGCTTCAAATGCAAATGATCGGCAAAAGCCCGTATGTACTCGTGCAGGCGCTGGGACTTGCCGAAGGAATGGGCGTCGTGGGTGGCCAGAATATCGCTTAACATGCGGGCGCTGCCGTTCAAAGTTCTCTCCAGCACGTCGCGTTCCGCTGTCACCAGTTGGTGCTGCTTCAGCCCGGCGCGCAACGCCAGGAGCAACTCCTCCGGCGGACAGGGTTTGGTCAGGAAGCGGAAAATGTGGCCCTGGTTGACAGCGTCGCGCGCCGTTTTCTGGTCGGCGTTACCTGTCAACATCATTCTGACTGTGTCCGGCGCCGTCTTTTCCAACTCCATGAGGAACTCGACGCCGTTCATGCCCGGCATGCGCATGTCCGCCACGACCACGGCATAAGGGCCGCGGCCGCGCATCAGGGCCAGTGCCGCCGCGCCGCCTTCGGCAGTGTCAATTTTGAATTCCTTCCTCAGGCTGCGCTGGAATCCGGCCAGGACCTCCGAGTCGTCATCGACAAATAGAATTTCTGTTTTCATAAAAAGTTCAGTTTTCTGCCAGCACCCCGCGCCATGCTTCCAGCCGGGACGAAACACCGAGCAGGCGGAGATAGTTGTCGTCCAAGTGCGGAGGCGGCGCGCCGTTGGCGGGATGGGGTCGTTCCCACTCCAGGACATTGGCGGCGTGAACGCTGGTCAGCGGGCTGAAAATCGGCGGCGTGGCGCGGGAAGGCGAGTGATGGAGCGCCACGGCTTCAACGACGGGCACGGGCAGCCCCCACAAGCCGATCAAATACCCGCCGACATCGGCGTGATTTGCGCCAAAGACCTTGTGCTCGGCCAGAGGAAGCTCCAGGCCCGATTGCGCCAGGTGTGTCGCTTCCGTGTACTCGTTGGGCAAGTTGACCGCCAGGACAAGTTTTCCGATGTCGTGAAGCATGCCCGCTGTGAAAGCCTCTTCGATGGCTTTGGGTTCCTGGCCTTCGAGTTTGGAGATGCGTTTGGCCAAACCAGCCACTTGCAGGCTGTGGCTCCACAACGCCTCGATCTTAAGGGCGCCGGTCTCGGCTTTGTCAAACTGGGAAAAAGCATGAATGGACAAGACCAAAGACTTGATGGTGTCCAACCCAAGATAGGCGACGGCTTCCGCCGCGTTGGAGAATTGCCGGCTCAGGCCGAAGAAAGCGGAGTTCGTCAGCTTGAGGACTTGGGCGGTCATTCCAATGTCCAGGCCAATGATGGCGCCGATTTCTTCGACCGAGGTGTTGAACCGGCTGGCTTTCTCTACCACCTGCATGTAAAGGCTGGGGATGCTGGGCAGACGGTCCATCTGGCAGACCAAAGTCTTGAGGCGCTCATTTCGGAGGGAATCTTCCAGGTTGGAGGCGCGCGCGACCGTGGCTTTGAGGGACTCGGCATCGCAGGGCTTGGCCAGGTATTGATGGGTCGAACCGACGCATTTGAGAATCAGGTCCTTGTCGGCGTAGCCGGAGAGAATCAAGCGCACGGTAGCGGGGTACCGCTTCATGACCTCGGCCAAAAGCTCGGCCCCGTTCATGCGCGGCATGCGCATGTCGGAGATGATGACATCGAAGGGCTTTTGGTCCAGCAATTGAAGAGCCGCCTCGGCGCTTTCGACGAATTCCATCTCCCATTCCGCGCGCATGGAGCGCAGCATGCGTTGGAGGCCCTGCAGGACCATGGGCTCGTCATCAACAAAAAGGATGCGCTTTTTCATCGCGTCGCAGCCTCGTGGCCGTTTTTGTTTTCGCTCTGTGGCAGCCGGATGACGAAGGTTGTGCCGCGGCCTGTCTCCGTTTCAAAAAAGATTTCGCCCTGATGTTTGTCCACGACCACCGAGCGGGCGATGGCCAACCCCTGGCCGGTGCCCTTGCCCACTTCCTTGGTGGTGAAAAAAGGATCAAAAATGCGCCCACGCGCCGCCTCCGGGATGCCCGTGCCGGTGTCGCTGATGCGGATTTCCACCCCGTCGCCGTGGGGTCGCGTGCTCACGCCGATGACGCCCATGCCATCGCCACCCACCTTATCCGTGATGGCGTGGGCGGCGTTGACCACGATATTGAGTATGGCCTGGTTGAACTCGCCTGGGAGGCAGGAGACCAGGGGCAGGGATGGATCAAAGTCGGTCTGCACGCGGGCGACATACTTCCATTCGTTCCGGCAGACCGTCAGCGTGCTCTCAATGGCGCGATTGATGTCAACAGGAACTTTGGAGTCGGTGCCCGGGTGCGAAAAATCCTTCATGGCCTGCACGATCTTAGCCACGCGCTGCACCCCGGAAAGCGATTGCGCGATGGACTTGGGTATCTCTTTCTCCAATTCGGCCAGGTCAATGGCTGCCATGGTCTTCTCGATTTCCTCCGCCAAGCCTTGGGCGAAGGATTGGCCGCGCGCCTTTTCCAGCAGCAGATGGAATGGCCGCAACAAGCCGAGCAGGTCGTTGAACGCGTCCTGCATGAAGCGCAGGTTGTCGCCGATGAATTGAGTGGGAGTGTTGATCTCGTGCGCGATACCGGCGGCTAATTGGCCGATGGACTCCAGCTTCTGGGCGTGGCGCAATTGAATCTCCATTTGATTCCGCTCCCGTTCGGCCCGTTTGCGCTCGGTCAAATCATGGGCGTTGATGGAAAGGAATTCGCCCGGACCGTCCGGTGATTTATGGGCCACCACGACTTGAAACACCGGCACCTCGACCTTGCCGCGTGTCAGCAGAGCCGCTTCCCCGGACCAAGCGCCTTTCTGTATGGCCGACGGAATGATCTGGCCCAAAAGAATTTCCAATGCCACGGGAGGATGGATGTCGCCGAGACCCAAGCCTGAGACATCCTCAGTGGCGCCCAAGTGGAGCATCTCCCGGCCAGCCCGGTTGAGATAAAGGATTTGCCGAGTGTTGATGTCCACCATCGCCACCAGGTCGGGGTTGGCCTCGACAATGGCTTGCAGACGTTTTTCGGTCTGCTCCGCTTGAGCCCGCATCATGGTGCCCCGGCGCAGACGGGCCTGGACCGCCGCCAGCAGGGATTCCACGCGAAACGGTTTCAGCAGGAAGTCATCCGCGCCTTGTTCCATGCTGCGGCGCAACTCCTCCGGGTCATCCTTCCCCGTCATAAAGATGAACGGGATGGCTGAGGTGGCGGAATTTGCCTTCAAGGCATCGAACACGTCGTGGCCGTTTCCGTCGGGCAACTCCACATCACAAACGATCAAGTCCGGCACTTGGGCTGTGGCGGCGAGGATGGCCTCCCGGCAAGTGCCCGCTTCGACCGTGAAAAACCCCTTCGCGGGCAGGGCACGGCACAACAACTGTCGAAACGACAGATCATCGTCGATTACCAGGATCGTTTTCACGGCATTCTACTATCGGCAGAAAGGGGTAAATAGGTAAGGTGCGTTTGGTTGATTTTGACCATGCGGACGCGGCCCGATTTCAGGGGCAACTCCCGGGGGTCGTCGTCGGTTTGGCCATAAATTGGCCCACTTATGTTCCACCTCCGAAAATGTTTGCGCGCGGTAGTGATTTCATCCGAATGTATGGCCTGTGAAACGACGCATTTCCATGCCGCGAGGTTTACATTTTGAACGCGAGTTTGTGCTGCGGGGAATCACCCGCATCGCCGGCGTGGACGCGATTGGCCGCGTTATATTGCCAAAAGATTGCGTGACCAAGTTTTGACCGTTCACGCCATTTGCATTATTGGTATGACACGATCAAGTAGTACCATGTTTGCCTCACTGGCTGGTCAATCCAACTGCAATTCTTTTTTGACCTGCGCCCACGGGATGCGCGATTTGCGGCCGTTGGCGCGTTTAGCGTGTTCAATGGTTCGGGCGTCCTCGATGTCTTCCACCGTCCGGCGCATTTGGCGCATCAACGCTTTGGCCTGGGTGATTTGCTTGTTCAACTGTGTCCAGTTGCCCGGCGTTTTGGCTGTCAGAGCGGCATTACTCATAAATGTCTTTCCTGTCGCCGACATCATACACCACCAGGCAAGCTCCTTCCAATTCAAACAACACGCGATAATTGCCCGCGCGCAGGCGATACTTTTTCTTGAATCCCTTCAGCTTCTTGATGTCGCCAGCCAGGTCGTTTTGGGCGCGGTCAATCTTCTCGCCAATCAAACGGCGGTCGTTCCTGGGCAAGGCGCGAACCTGCTCCAATGCTGACGGAAGGAATTCAATTTGATAGCGCATATGCGAACGGCGGAACGCCGGAATTGAACCTAATGCAACCGTCGCGGGCAAGCGAGAAAAGAACAAGAAAGAACGAAGGAACGGGGTTCAAAGATTATAGTTGCATGAGCCTTCGTTTTTCTTTCAGAGTAGCCCATCGTGGCCAGAATGATTTCCAGGCGCTTTCGGTACGAGGTCGAATTGCTTGAACGAGGCGTGACGCGCATCGCCGGCGTCGATGAAGCGGGCCGAGGCCCCCTGGCTGGGCCGGTCTTCGCCGCGGCGGTGATGTTTCCTGTTGACTGGATGCGCCGGGGCTTGCCGGCGCCGCTGCGGAAGGTCAACGATTCCAAACAGCTTTTGCCCGCAACGAGGGAGAAACTATTTGCCGAACTGACGTCGCGCCCGGAAATTCTCTTTGCCGTCGCGCGCGTGGAGGCACCGACGATTGACGAAATCAATATTTTGCAGGCGACGCATCGCGCGATGAACCTGGCGCTCATGCAATTGCTTCCGCCGCCCGAACACGTGCTGGTTGATGGCCTGCGGGTCCGGTCGATGGCGTTGCCGCATACGGCGATTGTGGCCGGGGACGCGCTGAGCTACTCCATCGCCGCCGCCAGCATCCTGGCCAAGGTGAGCCGGGACCGTCGCATGTTGGAACTGGACGGGTTATATCCCGGTTATGGATTCGCAGAGCACAAAGGCTACGGGACGGCGCGGCACGTGGCCGCCATCAAGGCCCTGGGCGCTTGCCCGATTCACCGCCGGTCGTTTGCGCCCCTGTGGCCGGTGCAAAGGGAGTTGTTCGAGTGAACCTGCCGGCGCTGGAAAAACTCATGTGGTGGAAGTACCGCCAGGAGGGTCCTTTGCAACACCGTCATGGCCGGGCCGGCGAACGCGCCGCCAAGGAGCACCTCCAACGGCACGGGTTGAAATTCCTGACGGCCAATTTCCGCTCCGCCCGGGGCGAGATCGACCTGGTGTTTCGCGAGGGCGACTGCCTGGTGTTCGTGGAGGTGAAAGCGCGCGTTTGCGGCGGATGGACCCGCCCGGCGGCGGCGGTCAATGCGCGCAAAAGGCTGCGGCTGACGCGTTGCGCTTTCGATTATCTGCGGCTGTTGAAGAACCCGCCCATAAAAATTCGGTTTGACGTCGTCGAGGTTCTGCTGGAGGACGACGCGGTGGCCGAAGTGAGGCACCTGCCGAACACGTTCACACTGACCCCGCCGTTTCGGTACGGGTGAAGCGATCCAACAGCATCTTAGATGATCAGATAATCCGGCGGCAGGCCCAGGCGCGGCGGGGCAAATTGGGCCAGTTCGATCCATTTCTCCCGGGTGGCCTGCAGACGGTTGATGAGGATTTGCGACATCCGCCTGAAGAGTTCGTAACCAAAATCATGGTTCCGGTCGCATTCCTGCAGCAACCGGCTGCCATAGAAGAAGACCGTCTCGGTCGGTTGCTCGGCGATGGCGTTGAAATGCCAGTAGTAGGGCGGGAAAAGCCACGACCAGCCCAAAACGTCTCCCGGACCGATGCTTTGGACGCGCATAGGCGATGGGACGTCAAGGGTTTCCAAGGTAATCAGACCGCTGATGATGAGGTGAAAGCAGTTGGCCGGTTCGCCGGTTTCAACGATGAGTTTGCCTGCCTCGAAGGAGGCAGGCATGGAGCATTCGGCCAGAATATGCCGGTCGCTTTTCCCCATGCCATGGAAAAGGGGATGGTCCGGCAACGAATCAGCGGTAAAGGCGAATTTCGCCTTGGGCACCGTCAGAATATCATTCATGTTCTTATCCTTACGACATGGCGTTATAGCCAGAACGGTGCCACATTCGCGCGTGCGAAAAGAAGGGTGGGAAGGCGGACACGGCATTCTTGCCCGCCATCAAGTTGCATAGCCGAAGACTTGAGCGTAGGAGGCAAGGCGTGGCAGCAACGGCTCCAAGGCGGCGGCATAGTTGCGCCAGCGGCCAACGGCCCGGTCATGCACGGGTTTGGCGACCTCGCTGTAGGTCGGCGAGAAAACCAGTTTGCGCCGCGCGGCTTCGTGGCAGGCGGCTTGATCGGCGTGCCAGGACAAACCCAGGAACTCCGTCACGCGCCGGCCCTCCGTTTCCAGGCCGCCGACCACGTCCTCGTAGCGGGTCTCCAACCACTGGAAGCCGCCCAGTTCGCGCAGGCGCAACCACGTGTCCATCAAATCGGCGTAATGTTTGACAGTGCGTTGGAGGCTGAGAAAATTCGCGTTCAGCGGGGTCAGCGCCAGATTCTGGAAGAAACAACTGACGACGACGTCGCGCGGGTCGCGCAAGGCGATGAGAATCTTCGATTCCGGGATGACGCGCAACCACAGGTGCAGCGAGGCGGTCGGGGTCGGATTCTTATCCAGCAAAACCTCGACAGCGGGTTCGCCCTCCACCTCGCGCAAGAGGCTTTGGAGGTAACGGCGGCGAAGGGCGGTCCGCCGGTCCGCCGGGAGCGCGAGCAGGTCCTGGGCGCTGAGGGGCGAGGCGGGCGGCGGCGGGGCCAGCTTGTTGCCCACCTCGGCGACGAAGGCCTCCGATTCGTCGAAGGCGCGCACGGCGGGATGCGCGCCCAGAATTTGTTCGATGAGCGTGGTGCCGCTGCGAGGATGGCCGCCCAAGAGCACCAATTTGAAACGGATTGGCTCCGCCGGAGCGTCGTGAAGCCAGCGGTGGATCATGGCGGGCGTCAACCGCGCCAGCAACGAGCGCCGCTGGCGGTCGGCCTTGTCGTAAGACTGTTCCAGCGCGGCGACATTGTTGGTCTGGCGCACGAGGTCCTTTGCTTTGTGCAGCCATCCCATGGCCTCGGCGTATTGGCCCAGTTGATCCAACACGACGCCGAGAAGGTGGAAGCAGGAGATTTTGAGATTGGGATCGGGCAAACTGGCAAGGGCCAAATCCCGCAGGAATCTTTCGGCCTCAGCGTGCCGGCCCGCGCGATGCAGGAGAAAGGCCCGGTAATAAAGCGCGGCCGGCTCTTTGGGATGGGAAGCCAGGCAGGCCTCGACTTGCGCCGCGGCTTGCTCCAGGCGCCGTTCGCGTTCCAGCCAGGCGGCCCAACTCAGGCGGGCGTGGACCGAGGAGGGGTCCGCCTCGACGGCGCGTTGGAAACAGGCCCGAGCGCGGTCGATCTGCCGAAGCCGGTGGTATTGCTGGCCGATCATGACCAGAGCGGCCGGGTCGGCGGAAGCCAGGTTCTGCGCGCGCTCGAAGGCGTGGCTGGCCAGCGCGAAATCCAGTTCGACCGCGGCGGCGGCGCCCAATTCGAACCATAGATTGAGGATGCCGGGGAACCGCTGGGTCAGATCGCGATAGACGGGGAGAGCGCCGGCGGCGGCGCCCGCCAGTAATTGCCGCTGGGCCTTTTGCCAGCGTTGAAGATCGCGCGGAGACTTTTCCAATCTGGCAAGGTCCGGCTGCAAAGTTGGTCCCATCAAACTCTAACATTCCGCGCCGGGGCATGGGCTGTCAACGCGGGAATTTGTCCGGCGGGGAATGCCGAACTGTTGGCGATGTGCTTGCTGGCTCACCGCCTGGCCTTCACGACACCATCGTCAGCCGCAAGGCGTTGCAAACGAAATCTGCCGGCTATCTCAAATGTTAGGACGTGACTCTGATGGCTCTGAATGACCCTGATGGCCCTGAATTGAGTCACGGCCCTGCTGCTGCTGCTCACTTCAAACAAGGCTCAATAATCGAGATCCAGAGGGCGTAGCCCCGCGCGTTCATGTGGAGTCTGTCCGCCAGGAAGAATTCAGCCTTGGGCTGGCGGTCCTGCCCAAGCGTGGCCGGGAACACATTGATGAAAGTGAGGTGGTCCTGCGCCGTGATCCAGGAGGCAATGAGGCCGTTGGCTTTCTTGACTTGTTCCACCTCAGGCCAGCGCAACGGGCTGGTCGTGATGGAGATGTAATCCATCTCGACCTTGGGCAACGCCGCGCGGACCCTTTGCACGAAGATTTTGAAATCATCGAAAACTTGTTCCGCGGTTTTTCCGGCATCAAGGTCGTTCGAACCGGCGAAAAAAACGATCCGTTGCGGTTGGTAAGGAATCACAATCCGGTCAACGTAATAAACCAAGTCGCTTATTTGCGAGCCGCCAAAGCCCCGATTGATGACAGTGTGCCCTTTAAAGTCCTGCGCCAAGGTGGTCCATTTGCGGATGCTGGAAGAGCCGGTAAACAAAATGGCGTCGTGCGGCGGCGGGTTGGTTATGTCCATCGTTTCGAAGGCCAGGATTTCCGCTTCAAATGGCCGGGAATGGGTCGTTTGGGCGGGTGCGTTTGCGGCGGCCAGTTGGCAGATGGCTAACAGCGGCAGCATAAGGCCAATATTTCTCCCACAAATTTTCATATTATCTAATACTATAAGAGAAACATCGCTTGCCAAGGCCCAAAGCCTGCTAACGTACTCAATGTCCAAGGGACACAGCCCAAGTCAGGCACCATCGTCATGGCACTAAGGGTTCATGCATAAATAACTTCCATTTATCAAGCGCAATCAGAACATAATAGCGATGTGGCGGCACGACACGGCTGGGGATCCGACGACTCCACGATCGCATCGACCGCGAACTCCGTCGTGTCGTGTGTTCTTACCGTGACATCTACTTTTCCCGTTCTCCCCAGAACGGCTGGAAGCACTCTTCCAGGACACCACCGTCGCCTTTCCGGCGGGGGGACGCGTGGGCCTTTCGGTCTGTCCCCTCGCTCATTACGATGAACTGGGGCTTTGGACACCAAAAAGAAGGAACTGGTTGGTGGCGCGACGAGGGCCGCCGACGTTACCAGCAGGCGTCGGAGTTGCTAATCCTGGCGGATAGCGGCGGCAGCAATGGAGCCCGGTGTCGGCTCTGGAAATATGCTCTGCAAGAAAAACTAGTTGACCGCTTTCAACTGGCCGTGACCGTTTGCCATTACCCCACCGGCACCTCCAAGTGGAATCCGGTGGAGCACCGCTTCTTCAGCGAGATCAGCAAGCACTGGGCCGGTCAGTCGCTGACCGATTACCCCACCATCGTCCGCTTGATCGGTTAAACCAAAACCAAAATCGGGTTACGTGTCAACCGTGCCCTGAATACCAAAATCAAAGTCTCCGATGAGCAAATGCGGGAGCTGGTTCTTCTCAAACACCCGATTTTGCTCGAATGGAATTACACTCTCCTTCCGAGGATAAACCGGAATTAGTTTTTGCAAGGGCACTAAGGCGGCGCCGAGAGTGGAGAGTCGGCCCTCAGAACGTTGGCCGAATGGTCCCCAAGATTCCAGGCAGCGACGGCCGGTTCGACCGCATAATTGCGAATCAACCCGGGCAAGAGACTCTCCTCCAACTTGGAGACGCCATTGGCGGCCCCAAGCCGTTCGTGTCCACGGACTCCGGCAAAGCACGTTGGCGCTGAAGCGACAAATGGAACCGCACCGCCTCCCAGCTTCAAGGAGGCCGATGACGCTTCCAGGATTCTTACCAGTTCCAAACCCCGGACGCCGCTGGTCAAGGGGATTTGGGACCCCCGGATGCATCCAAGGAAGTGCAGGCATTCTGCTTTGAGCGGTTCTTCCTGATTCAAATACGGCGAATAGATGTCGCCATAATGGTAGGAATATTGAAATTCCGCGAACGTGTCGTAATGGGGCGGACGTTCCACGCGCGCGTCGAATATCCGGATCTTCTCCAGCGGCACCACATCGTCATAGACGATCATCCGCTTGCTGCCCACAATCGTCATTTCCCTGACCTTGCGCGGCTCCAACCAACTGCTGTGAATGATGGCCGAACAACCGTTGCCAAAGTTCAAGGACATGGACGTTACATCCTCAACACCCGGAGTGAGGTGAGCGCTGCCACAGCAGTTCACGCTTTCGGGAAATTGTTCCAAAAGATGAAGAACGATTGAAATGTCATGCGGCGCCAGATCCCAGGCCACGTTGATGTCTTTCTGGTAAAGTCCAAGGTTCAGACGCCGCGCGCAAATATAGCGAATTTGCCCCAAATCCCCCCGGTCGATGATCTCTTTGATTCTCCTGACCGCCGGAGAATAAAGAAAGGTGTGGCCAACCATCAGCACCAGGCCCTTTTGTTGGGCAATCTCAATCAACTCCTCACAATGGACGGCGGACTCAGCCATCGGTTTTTCGATCAAGACGTGTTTGCCGGCCAACAAGGCCGCACGGGCCATGGGAAAGTGCAACTTGACGGAGGTCGCCACCACCACGGCATCCAATCCAACTCCGTTGAGCATATGCTCAAAGCTCCTTTCCACTGCGACCTCGGGATACACAGCCTGCAGGTCATTAAGCCGCGCGGTGCTGATATCACACATCATCTTCATATTGCATTCGGGCAGAGACCGAAAATTTCGGACTAAATTTGGCCCCCAGTATCCGCATCCTACCACTCCGACATTGACTACTTTACTCATGTTGTTTCCATCCGCCGGATGTTTGCCGAACCCATCATCGGTTCAGGAGCCGAGCGCAAACCCGTTCGCTGCCCCATAGTCCGCGCCGCGGCTTTCCGCTCTGCTCGAAGCTCCCATACTTGGGCCAGAATCGCCGGAAACGTGCAAACCATAATTTTTAAATCCAGGAACAACGACTGCTTTTCAACGTAGGCCAGATCCAGTTCTATCATGCCCTCGAACGTGGTCTTATTCTTGCCGTTGACTTGCCACAGGCCAGTCAGGCCGGGCAGGGCCTCGCATCGCTGGCGATGGCGCGGCTGATCCATCTCATACTCATAAGAAACGCAAGGCCGTGGCCCGACCAAACTCATCTCCCCGCGGAGGACGTTGATAAGCTGGGGCAATTCATCCATTCCGAGAGACCTTAACCACAATCCGCCTGGGATAAGCCGCGTATCACCAATGCCGTCAAGTTTCTTCATCGGCAGCTTCGAAGCCATCACCTGCTGCATGTGCTTCTGATGAACACCTATATCGGCGTTGGGCGACATGGTACGGAATTTTAAGCAGCGGAATTGCTTCCCCATGTGGCCGATGCGGTTCTGCTTGAAAAGAAGCGGGCCGGGAGAAACGACTTTAATGAACATCGCGATCATCAACCAGAGCGGCGCCCACAAGATCGACGCTACGAGCACACAAATTATATCAAGCGCGCGCTTCCACGCTGGAACCCGGCATGGCGTTGCAACAAGACTGGTATGGCTTTCAAAGCTTTCCTGCGAAAAGCAGTTATTGCGGAAATAGTTCATTGTGCGTCCTTTACATTCAATGATGGCGCGAAATCAAAATTGATTTGGTCCGGCAAATACTTTCTGTACTTCATGCGGCCAGATTAGCCCGGCCAAGGGACCTCGGCTATAAGGTGTTTACCCCTTACATATATGAATCTGACACTTATTTACCACCCGGAGGAATTCTTTGGTAGGGTTATACCCCATAGAGATAAGCCGCGTCCTCAATTCGCGCTGCGGGGAAATCTTTGTTCGGGTTTTACCCCATAGTCAGGAGCCAGTCTATGATTTATTTTTGCATCCGTAAATGCGGATAAAAACAATGCGGAGGCATTATTTTAAGATATCCGAATTCAAACACTCGAAATCGATAAACAAAAGAAATTGATAAAAAGTATGAAACGTAAAATCAAAACAATCCCAATTGTTGTGGGCGCAACGGCATTTTGTGCCGTTATCCTGGCTACCCCCGGCGCCAGGGCCAATCCCATCACCGGCTCCATAGGCTTCGGTGCCTCAGGAGTTACCATCAACAGCGTCAATTTATCGAGCGCCACCTCCTTTGAGGTGGCCAGCCCGATCACTGAGGTGGAAACGGGAACTTACGCCGCAATCCCCATATTCACGCCCGTCACTTTTAACGGATTCGTGTTTAATCCGCCCGCCCCGTCCGTCATTCCGTTATGGACGTTCGACGTCGGTCCGGTTGGCGATCAGATCGTTTATAGCTTCGATGCCACCAGCGTCACCTCTTCCTTCAATGCCGTTTTGAATGAGTGGGATATCGGTGGCAGTGGCATGGCGATGGTCACGGGTTATAGCGACACCCCAGGAACTTGGAACGTCAACTTGAGCCAAAGCGGAGCGTCCTTTGTTTTTGACTCATCAGAAGCCACGACGCCTGCCGTGAAAGACGGGGGTTCAACGATAGCGATCCTGGGCAGCGTCTTTATTGGCCTGGGAGCGTTTGGTCGCAAGTTGCGCTGCTAAGAGCGCCACTTCGACTCCAAACTCACAAGGCAGGGCGCCCTAGCCCTGCCTTTCATCAATTCAGAAACTCCTCAATCCTGAGACATAACTTAACTTCATCGTGAATACTAAGAGAAAGATATGAGAATAATTAAAGCAGTGCTGCTAGCCGGGTGCCTTATGGCCACAGGGACGATCCTTCCTTCCCTCCAGGCTCAAAATTTCACCTTCACCACCATCGCCGGCGGTTCAATAGGCCCGGCGGACGGCCTCAATTTCAATGCGCAGTTTGACAATCCCACTGGAGTGGCCGTGGACGGCGCCGGAAACGTTTATATTGCCGACCAAAACAACAATCTCATCCGTCAAGTCAGCCCGTTGGGCACGAACTGGGTCGTGACCACCCTCGCCGGTGGCGCGCGGGGAAGCCTGGATGGAACGGACACCAGCGCCCAATTTTTTGGCCCCGCTGGAATTGCAGTGGACAGCTCCAGCAATCTCTATGTGGCCGACCAGTTCAACAGCGTCATCCGGAAGCTCACCCCGTCGGGAACGAACTGGGTCGTCACTACCATCGCCGGAACAGCTGGCGCCTCCGGCAGCCAGGACGGTGTCAACGCCGCCGCCCGTTTTTACAACCCGACCGGTGTCGCCTTGGATGGGGTCGGCAACATCTACGTGGCTGACGAAGGGAACAATGCCATTCGGAAAATCACGCCGAGCGGGGCCAACTGGACCGTGACGACTATCGCTGGCGGTACCCCGGGTGCCAGCGACGGTTCCGGTACCGCAGCCCAATTCTCCTACCCCTATGGTGTCGCGGTGGACACCGGCGGCCGCGTCTTCGTGGCGGACCAATTCAACAATGCCATCCGTTTAATCACACCAGTGGGTGTCAACTGGGTGGTGACGACCATCGCCGGCCAATCCAGCGCCGGCGACTCCGACGGGTTGGGTACCAACGCCCAATTTGATGCGCCGGTCGGCGTGGCGGTGGACACCAACGACAATGTCTATGTGGCCGATTCGTACAACGATGCCATTCGAAAACTCGCACCGTCCGGGACAGCCTGGGAGGTTTCTACCATCGGCGGAGGTTCACTTGGCACCAACAACGGGACCGGCGCCAATGCCGAATTCGACATTCCTTTCGGCGTGGCGGCGGACGCCTATGGGGATATTTTTGTGGCGGATTCCAAAAACGACGCCATCCGCCTTGGTATTTCCAGCGCCAGCCTGCCACCAACTGGCGAATTGCAAGTCACGATCCTCCCGGCCAGCGCGGTTTCCGCCGGGGCAGAATGGAATTTGGATGGTGGCAGTTTCCAGACAAACGGCGCGATTTTATCCGGCATCGTTCCTGGCGTCCATACCATCACCTTCAGCACGGTTGCTGGATTCACCACGCCTGCGGAGCAAACGGTTCCCGTGACCGCCCGCCAAACGGCATCGGCAACGGCCAATTACGCGACCGCCATTGCGAACGCCGGCTCGCTGCAAGTGACAATTTCGCCGGCCGCCTCCGTCAATGCCGGGGCGCAATGGAAAGTGGACAGCAGCGCTTGGCAGACCAACGGAGCAATTGTCTCAGGCTTGTCCGTGGGCGCTCACACTCTCTCTTTTGACCCCGTCTCCGGTTGGACTACGCCTTCGAGCCAGACAGTGTCCATCACTAACAGTCAAACCACCCTTTCCGCAGGAAGTTACGTCTTGCAAACGGGTTCCTTGCAAGTAATCATTCTCCCCTCTTCCGTTATTAAGGACGGGGCGCAATGGCAGCTCGATGGCGGAGCGCTTCAGGCCAGCGGTACGACCTTGTCGGGCCTAACGCCCGGCAGCCATACGATTGCCTTCAATACGGTCCTGGGATGGTCAACTCCTACAGACCAGCAAATCACCATTACCTTCGGCCAAACAACAACCAGCTCAGGAACATACGTTCAACAAAACGCGGACACAGGCTCATTGCAAGTCAACCTTGTTCCAGCCGGCGCGGCCGATGCAGGCGCGCAATGGCAGGTTGATGGCGGCGCGCCCCAAGTCACTGGCGTTATCGTCTCAAACCTGGCCCCGGGATCTCATTCCCTTACATTCACAACCGTTGCTGGCTGGACAACGCCTGCCAGGCAGTCAATCAATGTTACCGTCGGCCAGATCGCGCTGGCCACCGGAACCTACGTTGCGCAAAGCGCGCAATCCGGTTCTTTGCAAGTGACAATCCTTCCGGCGGCCGCGGCCAATGCCGGAGCGGAATGGCAGCTCGATGGCGGAGCTTTCCAAGCCAGCGGCGCCAAGTTGGGCAGTCTTGCACCAGGGGCCTACACCGTCGCCTTCAACGTTGTTTCCGGATGGACTCCACCCGTCGAAAAACAGGTCACCATTGTTGCTAACAAAGCAGTTGCTATTTCGGCCACCTACCGCGCCGGATCAGACAAAGCTAAACCAGTCTTGTCTATTACCAGTGGGCCGGCGTCCAATGCGCATTTGACCCAGCCGCTTGTGGTCATCGCAGGCAAGGCATCAGACAGTGTTGGGGTTGCTCAGGTCCTTTTCCAACTGAACAATGCCGGCTTTCAACCAGCCGTCGGCACCACCAATTGGTCGGCCAGCCTGACACTGGTTCCCGGCACCAACATCTTCGCCGTCGAGGCTACCGACGCTGCGGGGAACGTCTCCCTGGAGAGCCGCACTTTCTTTTTCATTGTGACCAGTAGCTTGACCGTGACCACCGAAGGCAGCGGCAGTATCACGCCCGCGCTCAACGGCAAAAATTTGAACGTGGGCATGCCCTATCTCCTGACCGCCGTTCCCAAGCCAGGATTCTTGTTCGCCAACTGGAGCGGCAGCCTCAGTTCCACCAATCCCAAGCTCCCATTCCTCATGCAGTCGAACATGGTGCTGCAAGCCAGTTTTGTCCCCAACCCTTTCGTTCCTCAGCAAGGCGCCTTCAACGGGCTCTTTTACGACACCAACGGCCCGGTGCCGCAGAGTTCCGGCTTTTTCACCTTGACCATGGCCCAAAGCGGCGCTTTCTCGGTCAAAATCCAACTGGGCGGCGGAAGTTTCAGCGGCACGGCGCAATTTGACTCGGCCGGCGAGGCTGAATTCCCGGTGCGGCGCGCCAACCAGTCCTCCCTGACCCTGGACCTGCAGCTCGATTTCAGCAACCATCTCTCCGGCGCCATCTCCGACGGGACCTGGAACGCCACGGTGGTTGCCGACCATGCTCTCTTCAATACCGTCAATAATAACGCGGAAAACTTCGTCGGCCAATACACCATGGCCATGGCGGGCATCGGCGATGGGTCCCTCAGCCCAGGCGGCGATGGTTGCGCGATCTTCTCGGTCAACGCCGCGGGCCTCATTAAAATGGTCGGGAGCCTGGCCGACGGGAGCGCCATCAACCAAACCGTCACGATCACCAGCGAGGGAACGTGGCCGCTCTACGTTGCCCTCAAAAGCGGCGGCTCGGCCCTGGGATGGATCACCTTCAGCAACCAGCCTGCCTCGACCCTCGGCGGCATGTTGAGTTGGATGCGTCCGGCTGGCCCAAGCCCAACACTCTATACCTCCGGTTTCACCAATCTGACCTCCGTCTTCGGCTGCCGTTACCAAGTGACCAACGGCATCCCGGCGCTCGCCTTGAACGACGGCCAGACCGTGCTGGGCGGGGTTGCCGGCGGCGCGACCTTAACCGAGGCCGTTTCCATCAACGATGACAACATCTTGCAAGTGGTTGCCGGGGCCGACGACCTGACCCTGACCTTGACCAAATCCACCGGCCTCATTACCGGATCCTACCATTTTCCGGGAACGGGCATCGTCACACCGGTCCATGGCGTCATATTGCAGACACAGAGCCAGGCCGAAGGCTATTGGCTCGGCCCAAGCCAAAGCGGCACATTCCTGATTCAAAGCCAGTAATTTGCGAACGTGGCCGGAAGCCGGGGCGTTCGTCTGGATATGGGGTGAACACCCCATAGCGCCCGCAAGGCTTTCCAGGCTAAATTGGATTGATGAAACAAAGTAAGCTGCGACAAAGTAAGCTGCGCATTATTGACCCGTCTGGCGCACGCTTATCAGGCCGGAAACCTGCCCTCTGCCGCATTCTCGTGGTAGATCGGAACAGCGATCTTCGCCTACTCTACACCGATGCATTGGTTAGTGCCGGCTGCCGGGTGGACGTCGTTGAAGATGGCTCGACGGCTTGGGAAGTGCTTCAGGGCCGCCGCTACCACCTGCTGTTGACGGAGAACGACCCGCCCGATCTGACTGGCGATCAACTGATCAGGAAACTCCGTTCCGCATGTATGGAATTGCCGGTCGTCATAGCCACGGGAAGATTGCCCACGCATGAACCGGCCCCTAACCCGTCGCTTCAATTCGCGGCCACCCTTCGCAAACCCTTTGTCTTGGAGGCGTTGATGGACACGGTGAGAAACGTTCTGCGCTCAGCCGTCCCCATGTGGAAACTTCCGTCGCGGAGGAGGCGTCGCCCAAATCCTGAACGCGCCGTACCCATCGACACAGACGTACCCTATGAAAAAGCATCCCAAGAACAAGCCGTTGACGTTCGGTGATTTCATCGCCGATGTTTACCAACTCTGGGGCAAACGCAGGGCCAAAGGAATTGTCAAGCTTGCCGTCAATATGCGCCTGATTGAGTTTCGCGGCACGAAATGGTTTGTGATCTCTTGAAGACTTCAACCCGGGAACGAGGATTTGAACACTCCAAAATTCAACCGATAACCAGATTTCCAAGTTCGGTCCTGGTGATCGCATGGTTATGCGTCTCTCCGTTGGCCCGCGGGCAGGGGCCAGGCATTGGCGTCTCGGCACAGCCAGCCGCGCAAACCATTACTCTTCCGCCCTCCGTCCCCGACCCCATCGAACCCGTGAATCGGGTGATCTGGGGCTTCAACCAGGAGTTGATGTCCAGAGTCGTCAAGCCGACCAGCCGGGTTTATCGGTTGGCCGTCCCGCAACCGGCGCGAGCCGGCATTGGAAATTTTGGCACGAACCTCACTTACCCGGTTCGATTGATAAACAATCTGCTCCAGGGAAAGTGGAACGGCGCACGCGATGAATCCTACCGCTTTGCTTTAAATACTACCGCCGGGTTGGGCGGATTCTTCGATGTGGCCACCAAGTGGAATATTCCCAAAGCGGACGCGGATTTTGGCCAGACTTTCGGCCAGTGGGGCTGGAAGCCGCATTGCTTCCTGATGCTGCCGCTTTTTGGACCGAGCAATGAACGGGATACCCTCGGCCTGGCCGCCGACACGGCCGCCAATCCATTGATTTATATCAGTCCCTACAAAATCGTGGCGAACGATCCGTTGACCTATCTCGGCCCCTATACTTATTTCACCTACGCGGTCATGTATAACGATTTGGCCGACACCGTGCGCGAAGATGTGCGTTTCTGCCAGGCCGAAATGGACCCGTATGCCGAGATTCAATACGCCTGGACGTTCACGCGCAAGAACCGGGTGGCGAACTTCCAGGTCAAGGGAAAACGGGACGAAGCCTCGCTGGAAACTCTCGAATCGGTCTTCTTCACGTACAAGGACCCTGCCTTCCCAGATCAGGGCAAGACCCGGTCGGTTTTGATTCCGGGGACGGGCCGGAAATTAAAATTCACCTTTTGGTTGCAACCGGGAACGGCGCCTGTGGTTTATATCGTTCCCGGCCTTGGCTCTCATCGGCTGGCCGAAACCTCCCTGGCTCTGGCCGAGCTGGTTTACAAGAACGGCTTTTCCGCCGTCTCCCTCAGTAGCCCTTTCAACGCCGAGTTCATGGAGCACGCTTCGACCGCCGCCATGCCGGCTTACCTGCCGCTGGATGGTCACGACTTGCATGTTGCTCTCACCGAGATGGATCGCCGGTTGAATGCCTCGTATCCGGGCCGATTGGGAGAGAAAGCGTTAATGGGCTATTCCATGGGCGCCTTCGAATCTTTATACGTCGCGGCCACCGAGCCGACCAATCAATTGCCGTTGCTTAAATTTGACCGCTACCTTGCCATCAACACCCCGGTCCGATTGCTCCATGGCGTTTCCAAGCTGGACGCATTTTATCAGGCGCCCCTTGCCTGGCCAACCGCGGACCGAACCAGCAACATGGAAAACACCTTTTTGAAAGTGGCCGCCTTGAGCAAGAGAAAGCTCACGCCGCGAACCTCGCTGCCCTTCAGCGCCATCGAATCCAAGTTTCTCATCGGTCTGACGTTTCGATTCATGTTGCGGGATATTATGTACAGCAGTCAGCGCCGAAATAATCAGGGAATTCTGCGACAACCGCTCCGGAATTTAAGGCGCGACCCAGTGTATGAGGAAATTCTTCAGTATTCCTACCAAGATTATTTTGAGAAGTTCGCCATGCCTTATTACCAGGCGCGGGGCCTGGCCGCGCCTGTGGCCGAGACCATGGAAAAAGCCGATGATTTACGCACGTACGACGCCGGTCTGCGCGCCAATCCCAACATCCGCATTATAGTCAATCAAAACGATTTCCTCCTGGCGGACGAAGACCTGGCCTGGCTCCACGCCACGTTTGCGCCGGCGCAATTAACGGTTTTCGAGGAGGGCGGCCACTTGGGAAATCTTTACAATCCGGGGGTACAGAAAACCATTTTGGGAGCGCTGGCGGGCTTGAAGTCAGCCCGGCCCAGGTCTGACTAAATGCCCGGGCAAACTTATGATCTAGGGGTATGCGAAAATCCATCCGCCGGATCCTTTCCAGTTTGCAGTTGCGTCTGGTTTTGCTGCTCCTGCGCCCGGTTCGGATGCTGGTGAAATCCGGCGCGCGGCTGGCCACGGACGAAGGCAGCACAGACGCGGGACTGGCTCACCGGAATGATGAATTAGGCCAGCTTACGGGCGCCTTCGATCAGATGACTCAAGCCTTGAAAGATCGCCAGGTGGAACGTCATGCGGCGAATCACGCGCTGAGGAATTCCGAAATGCGCTACCGCGGGCTCTTTGAAACCGCCCAGGATGGGATTCTCATTCTCAACGCGGAAACTGGGCAGATCGACGATGTCAACCCGTTCCTGACCGATCTGTTGGGCTACACGCGCGAACAGTTGCTGGGAAACAAACTCTGGGAGATTGGCCCTTTCAAAGACACCCCTGCCTTCAAGCCGGCCTTCCGGGAGTTGCAGCGTGAAGCCTACGTCCGTTACGAAGACCTGCCGCTGGAGACCAGCGCCGGCAAGTCCATCAACGTGGAGTTTGTCAGCAACGTTTATCAGGTTAACGGCGGCAAAGTCATTCAATGCAATATTCGCAACATCACTGAGCACAAGCAGGCCGAGGCAACGCGCAAGGAATCCAGCCGCAAACTTCAGGTCCTTTCCCGCCGGCTGGTCGAGGCGCAGGAAACCGAACGCCGCCACCTGGCCCGCGAACTCCACGACGAACTTGGGCAGACCCTCACGGTCGCACAACTGAACCTGCAAGCCTTATTGCCGTCCACCGGCCCTGGCGAGCTACCGCGCTTGAAGGAGAGTCTCCAAGCGGTGGAGCGCGTGCTGGAACAAGTCCATGACCTCGCCCTGAATTTGCGCCCGTCCATGCTCGACGATCTGGGATTGGAACCGGCCTTGGTATGGCTGACCCGCCGCCAGGCGGAACTGGCCGGGTTAAAGGGCGAAGTCCAGACCGACGCCTTGGAGCAGCGCTTGGACACGGTGATC
Organism: Verrucomicrobiales bacterium; assembly: GCA_003140095.1. Classification (GTDB taxonomy): domain Bacteria; phylum Verrucomicrobiota; class Verrucomicrobiia; order Limisphaerales; family Palsa-1400; genus Palsa-1400. The sequence goes on from PLIU01000152.1 coordinate 34,875, forward strand.
GAGACCGAGTGTTTCCGCATTGCGCAGGAAGCCTTGACGAATGTGGCGCGTCACGCTCGGGCCAAAACTGTGACCGTGGAATTGCGCCAAGAAGAGGGACAACTCCACCTCCGCGTGCGGGACGATGGTATCGGATTCAATGTGGCCGCCATCCGGGAAAAGGCCGTGCGCGGCGCAAGCCTCGGTCTGTTGAGCATGGAGGAACGCGCGGCCTTGGCAGGCGGCCAATTGGAGTTAAAATCCCTTCCGGGACGGGGCAGCGAAGTCCACGCGTGGTTCCCGCTCCTGTGGCAAACACCACCGTCGGAATTTGAAGCCCAATGAACCAGCCCATTAAACCCATTGGCGTCATCTTGGCCGATGACCATACGCTGGTGCGCGCCGGCATGCGCGCCTTGCTGGAAAAATTGCCCGGAGTGGAAGTGGTGGGCGAAGCCAGCGAGGGGCGCGAAGCCCTGAGGCTGGTGCGCAGGCTCCGGCCAGATGTGGTCTTGATGGATATTTCCATGCCCGGTTTGAATGGCCTGGAAGCGACGGCCCGCATGGCCACGGAATTTCCCGCCGTGAAGGTCATCATTCTTTCCATGCACAACAACGAGGAGTACTATTGGCGAGCGCTTAAGGCGGGCGCCGCCGGCTACCTGCTCAAGAAAGCGGCAACGGCCGAACTGGAATCCGCCTTGCAACGGGTCGTGCATGGGGAAATTTATCTAAGCCAGGAAATCTCCGCGCGGCTCGTCAAGAAGTTCCCCTTCCAAGGCATCGCCGACCGGAAAAGCCCGCTCGAACAGTTGACTGGCCGCCAGCGCGAAATTCTCCAATTGATTGCCGAAGGTCAGAACACCAAACGCATCGCCGAAATCCTGAAGGTCAGCCCCAAGACCATCGAATACCATCGCCTGAAGTTAATGGCTGGCCTGAATGTGCATGATGTTCCGGGACTGGTGCGATTCGCTTTGCGCGTAGGACTGATTCCGCAAGAAAGCTGACGGTGACCTGGCGTCTGACAGCTCAACTTTGCCGGCGCAAAGCCATGACGCCGGCGGCCGTCACTGGTAGGACGTCGTGCCTGTAACCTGCACCACAGTATTGAACCCGCCCACCAGGGCGGGTCCGCTGCCGGGGAAAATCCACGTGAGGCTGCCGGTCGCACCCCCGTCGGCTAGATTGATCCATCCCTCCAACAGACCGCCGTTTTTGTATAGGTTGACGTACAGCGGCACGTTCCCATCCATGGATATCGGCACGGTTTGCGAAATGGCCGTAGTGTCGCCCAATATACCTGAGAGGGAAAGGACGCCGTTGACCACGACGCCGCTCGCCATTCCGTCATTGGATGGAGAATTGGAGGATGATCCTGGGGACAGCGAAAGATTGACCCAGGCGAACTGCGGGTAGGCGTTCGTTGCCAGATTAGCGACCAAAGGCGCTGTCCAGGCGCTGCCGGCGGTCGCGCTCGAAACACTGCCGGTCATTTGCCGCGTGCCGTTGATCAAATCCAGGTGCATCACGGCCGTTAAATTGGACAAACCCGGGCTGCCGAGGGGAATCGTGGCGCTGGTGTCGCCAGAAATATTGAAAACTCCCGCCAAAGCATAGGAAACTCCGCCGACATAAACCTTGGCGGTGTAAGCGCCGTTGGCGGCCACGACGCAGTTGCCGAGGAACCCCGCCGTGGCCTCGGTGATGTTCGGCATTCCGTCGGCATTGGTTTGGAAAAACAAGCCGTTATACGCGCCGGCGGAAGTCGCAATCGCATTGGTGGGAAGGACCATCAACGTGGCGGCGGCACTGGTGACCAGGCCTGCGGCGTTGGACACTGTGAAGTGGTAACTGCCCGCGTTGGAAGCCGCGACACTGGCCCAAGCCAAGACGCTGTTGGTGGCTCCCGCGAGGGCCGTCGTCCCGTCGTACCATTGAAACGCTAACGGCACCGTGCCCGCAGTGTCGGCTGAGAACGACGCCGCGGTCGTCATCACCACCGCTTGAGATTCAAGCGCCATGAGGATCGACGGAAGATCGATCACCGTCAACCTGGCGGCGGCGCTGGTGACCAGGCCCGCGGCGTTGGACACCGTGAAGTGATAACTGCCCGCATTGGAATCTGCGACACTGGCCCAGGCCAGGACGCTGTTGGTGGCTCCCGCGAGGGCCGTCGTCCCGTCGTACCATTGAAACGCTAACGGCGCAGTGCCCGCCGTGTCGGCCGTAAACGCCGCCGCGGCCGTGATCACCACCGCTTGAGATGGAAGAGCCATGAGGATCGACGGAAGATCGATCACCGTCAACCTGGCGGCGGAACTGATGACCAGGCCCGCGGCGTTGGACACAGTGAAGTGGTAACTGCCCGCATTGGAATCCGCGACGTGGGACCAAGCCAGGACGCTGTTGGTGGCTCCCGGGATGG
>PLIU01000152.1:37317-55864 GCA_003140095.1 Verrucomicrobiales bacterium
TCCCGTCGTACCATTGAAACGATAACGGCGCCGTGCCCGCCGTGTCGGCCGTAAACGCCGCCGCGGCCGTGATAGCCACCGCTTGAGATAGAGGCGCCATGAGAATCGACGGAGGGTCGATCACAGTCAACGTGGCGGCGGAACTAGTGACCATGCCCGTGGCGTTGGACACCGTGAAGTAGTAGCTACCCGCATTGGAATCCGCGACATGGGCCCAGGAAAGGACGCTGTTGGTGGCTCCCGGGATGGCCGTCGTCCCGTCGTACCATTGAAACGATAACGGTGCCGTGCCGGCCGCCTCGGCCGAGAACGCCGCCGCGGCCGTGATCACCACCGCTTGAGATGGAAGCTGGTTGAGAATCGACAGAGAACTGGCCTTGACCACAGTCAACGAGGCGATGGAGCTGGTTGTGCTGCCCCAAGGATTGGAGACCATGACGGTGTAAGCACCCGCGTCGCTACTCCCGATTTGGGGCCAACTGAGGAACGAGTTAGTAGCGCCGGGAATCGGCACAAGCCCGTTCAGCCACTGAAAACCGAGGGACGCGTCGCCGGCGACGATGACGTTCAGCGTTACAGGCAGACCAGCGACAGCGGTTTGCGTCACAGGCTGGATGATAATCGACGGCGACATGGAAATCATGTTCGTGACCTCATTTGAGAAAGGACTCTCGTTGCCATTGGCATTGTAAGCAGCCACGGCGAAATAATACGTCAGCCCCGGCGTCAAGCCGGTAACCGCCCCCATCAGATTCGGGCCCGCGTCCACGCTGGATGTGTATGCACCGCTGGCTTCGCCGTAATGGATGTTGTACCCCGTAACGAATGAATTCGCGCTTCCGTCCCAGGTCAAATTGACATTTCCTGCTTGCAATGTTGTGCTGAGCGCAATGAGGCTCAAGATCCCTCCCAGAAACCTCGACAGTCCCTTGATGTGGAAAAGCCGCCGCACGATATCATTCGCGTGCGGCGCTCCCCGCGGGTGAAAAAAACTCATGCCTCAGGCTGCCTATCGCGAGGCCGGGCTGCGACTAGGGCGTTCCTTGCCCCCACTGGGAAAACCCTTGGTTTCAGTTTGATTATTAACCACGTCCTCGTTTGGCTGGCCGCGCGGGTAGGGTAACACCCCATATGGCGGCGCGAACTTTTGAAGTATCCTCATTGCATGGATAATAAAGAACATTTCCCCTTCGAAGCCGGCAAATCCGGATTCGGCTTGGGTTCCATGTTCCTGGCAATGCAGACCGGATACCTGGGTCACATGGATGGGCTGCGCACCGGGGTCCCGGTCGAAACGCCAGAATTCGTGGCGGAGCACAACTCTGTTTGCCATCTCGGCTAACCTAGCGAACCACAAATTTATGTTGCGAAGCATTGCACTATTATACGGAGACAAACTCGGGGCGTTGGACGGCGACATCGGCCATGTCAAGGATTTTTATTTTGATGATCGAAACTGGGCGGTTCGTTACGTGGTCGCCGACACGGGCTCCTGGTTGACAGGGTGCCAAGTGCTCATCTCGCCCCATTCGCTCGGCCGTCTCGCTCCGGCCGGAAAAATACTATGCATGAACCTGACCCGAAAACAGATTGAGAACAGCCCTTCAATTGAATCGCACAAGCCGGTGTCGCGACAATACGAGGAGGAGTATCACCGCTATTACGGCTGGCCCTACTACTGGCAGGGTGATGCATTGTGGGGCATGAGCAATGTTCCGATTTTGACACTGCCGTCACCACTTCTTTCGATCCAACCTGCCGCCGCCAGCGGCCCTCAACCCGCGCGTGAAGACGCGCATCTGCGAAGCACTCAAGCCGTCAATGGCTACCACCTCCAGGCCAGGGACGGGACGGTCGGCCACGTCTGCGATTTTATGATGGACGATCAGACTTGGGCGATTGGCCAGCTGGTTATCAAAACCGGTCATCGGCTTTCGGGGCGAGAGGTCCAGATACCGACGAATAATATTGACCGGATCAGTTACGAGGATTCCACGGTGTTCGCAGATTTGACCAGCGAAGCCGTCGAACAAAGCCCCGCCCACTATAAGGCGGCGGTCGCGGCGGTTGTTTGAACTCACCCACCCCATTCTATCCGAGCTTCACCACCCAAACCAAAGCACGAGCATGATTGAAATTATGAATACCCCCATTGTCACCCGAGACCTGACCAAACAAGCCCCGCACAGCCCGCGCGAGCGCCTGGCCGGATTCGCGATCGTCAGCCGTGCCGTTGACAAATGTCGCGCCAGCCTGGCGGGGACGCTGGGCGAATATCATTACGATTGTCCGTTGGACAATATGCTCTTCAACTTCAAGGGCATCACCGGCGAGCAATTCAAAACCGCTGTTCAGGCCGCGGCCAATTATGAGGATGTCGGCGCCTGGCTGCAGGCCAACGGCACCACGAAAACGCCGCTCGAAATCAAAGCCTGGTCGGATCAAATGGAAGCGAGCAGCCCGATGAAAAATCCGGAGCGTCGCGGTGCCTTCATTGAGAACTGCTCCAAGCTCTGGCTGAATCCAGAGACGAATAGCACCTTCGACTGGCTCGAAGCGGACGATCGCGCGAGCTTCCGCTGCAAGTCCGTGTAACGCTTTTTGTTTCCCGCCAAACAACACTCATTCCCCGAGCGAACGACGTCATGCGAAAGTTATGAAAGCATCCACCACCAAACTTCCGGAAACACCACAATCTCCTGTTTTCCCCAAAACATCCCACCAACTGCGCCCGAGCCTCACGGCCGTCACCGCCAATCCAAAGCGTCAAAAGCGGGACAACACTTTTTCCAAATCCCGCGACACGCGCGAGGATCGCGGCGCGCGCCAAATGAAGACCATGCATAGCCCACAAACGTTCCCGCACGGAAGATGAATCTTATCCCCATGAAAACAAATCCACTGAAAGAAGGCAAGTTGACTGAAAATTCCGCCGGCATCGGCACGGTGACCCGCAAGATGGTGCAGGCGCGCGCGGCTGAACTGGCGGTGATCGACGGCCGTTCCGCGCAGCACGCGGCGAAATCCGAATCGGAACAGGCCAAGCGGGAATTGACGGGTAAGCCTGATATGGATCCGAATGAGGCCGTTCTTGAATCGGCGCCCGAATCCGAGCGTTGGGACCCGGTGCATGGCTCGACCGGACAAAAAGTGCCAGTGGCTCCCAGCGAGGATGAGGACGACGAAGGACGAAGTGACAATGAGAGACTGGTGCAGGAAGGCATCGATGGCGCCGAGCATGAACAAATGCGCCAAGCCACGACAAAAGCCGCAAAAAACGATTTATGAAAAAATCAGCCGGCTCCGTCGCGCAATCGGATCAGTTGACCGATGCCTCGGATAAAACCAGATGACTATGCGTACCTTGCTCTACTTCCTCTTTCTTGCTTGCCTGGGATTCCTCGTCATTTGCGCAGGCCTGGTCCGATGGCCAATCCAGGCAATGAAAGCCTCGTGCGCGTGAGACTTACAGTAGGGTTATACCCCATAGAAAAGCCGCCCTACACGTCGTAACTTGAGCGCGTGCATCCGTGCGGATCGCGTTGCAAACGATTTCTAAAACGCGCAGTCAGCCGGACCCCAACAGCGAACAAGAATAAAACGCAAAGGACGAACGAACTTTTATGCTAAGCAACGCCAAAACACTGAAGGGTTACAAATTGGACAGCCTTGACGGGGAAATAGGGAAGGTCAAAGAATTCTACTTTGATGACCGGCACTGGACCATTCGCTATCTGGTTGCCGACACGGGAAGCTGGCTCACGGGCAGGCAGGTCCTGATTTCGCCGTATGCGCTCACGGCCGTGGTGAGCGGCGAGCGACAGGTAGCTGTCGACTTAACCAAAAAGCAGATCGAGGACAGTCCTTCCTTAAACAGTGACAAGCCCGTCTCTCGCCAATTCGAGGAAGATTACTATGGGTATTATGGATGGCCGATGTATTGGAGCGGCCCGTATGCATGGGGATTTGATCGTTCCGTTGTGCGTGATCGTGAAAAATGGAAAGATTCCATTCCGGGCGAAAAAGCGTGGGATCCCCACTTGCGCAGCACCCATGATGTCAGTGGTTATCATATTCAAGCTACAGACGGCGAAGTTGGCCACGTCGAGGATTTTATCATCGATGACGAGACGTGGGCGATTCGTTATCTGGTCGTTGACACACGGAATTGGTGGCCTGGAAAAAAGGTCCTGATTTCACCGCAATGGATCGAGCGCGTGAGTTGGGGCGAATCGAAGGTGTTTGTCCATCATTCCCGTGAGACCATCAAGCGGTCGCCGGAATACACGGAGGAATTTCTGCTAACTCGGGAGTATGAGACCGAACTGCATCGACATTACAATCGTCAAGTTTATTGGATCGATGAACCAGCGATCAAGGAACTTGCCTGTTAAGAGAAACAAAAAAATGGGCCATTTGCAGGCCCTGAAAGGACATATATGTTAGGAACTGTTTTAGTGGTTTTGCTTATTTTAATGCTGATCGGCGCGCTCCCCACGTGGCCCCATAGCCGGAGTTGGGGTTATTATCCAAGCGGTGGAGTGGGCTTGGTTTTGACCATTCTGGTTGTCTTGCTTTTGCTCGGCAGGATTTGAGCAGGAGGCTCAGACCAATTTGTTGCAATCCAAGATGCGGCTTGGCCTTGGCGCGCTGCTAGTGGCTGACATTCTGAAGCAGTTCCCTTTGAGTTGCTATGCGTTTCAGGATTATCATTAGTCCATCGCCAAAGTTGTGCCGGCTGACTTTTCGTGCCATAAAAGAAAACAAACTTCATTGAATTCCTGATAGGGAAACACCCCATGGTGCCGGCAAGATTTCCGGCGTATTGTCCACCGTGTGAAAGAAATGAACCTTTCCACGAAAGAAAATTAAGACGGTAAATGAGATAACAATATGAAACGGAAACTGCAAATCATCATCAGCGCTTCTGCCGCCTCGGTCCTCGGGCTTTCGGCTTTGGCCCAAGACCCCATTAAGCTCGACATAAATGGACCAGAACACGCGTCACACGCCAACTGTCCAAAGGACGCGGCCAAAGCCAGTCATATCATCGGCATGACTGTCATAAACAACCAGGACGAAAAACTCGGCAAAGTGAGAGATCTGGCGGTGGATTTGGAATCCGGACGGATTGTCGAAGCGATCCTGGCCACCGGCGGATTTATCGGCATCGGCGATACACTGACGGCAGTGCCCCCGGAGGCCTTACAAGGCGATGTCGCGCGCAAGGAGCTCCGTTTGGATGCCAACAAAGAAAAGCTAAAGGGCGCGCCTAAATTCGAGACTTCGAATTGGGCCGAATGCTGCACCGCCAATCATCTATCCGCAGTCTATAGCTATTATGGCGAAGAACACGACTTAAGTTTTATTCAAGCAAGCAATGGCCGGATTCAGAGCGCAAGCAAGCTCATGGGCATATCGGTTACTGACCTGCAGGACGAGAAGGTGGGCAAAGTGGAAAACCTCCTGCTGGATCTGCCTTCCGGCCGTGTCGTGGCGGTCATCGTTTCCTCCGGCGGATTTCTCGGGATGGACGGCGAGTTAAGCGCCGTTCCGCCCACTGTGCTGCGATGCACCAAGGATCGGGGCGGCCTCCGGTTTGACACGACCAAAGAAAGATTGAGCAGTGCGCCGCATTTCAAGGCCAATCAATGGCCTGACTTCAGTCAATCCGGCTATGCCGCCGGAGTTTATCGCGCCTACAATGCTGAGCCTTACTTCTCCACCAACGGGACCACGGGGGCGGACAACACAGCGCGCAATGTTAGCGATCGCGATGGCCGTACACTCACGCCGCTTAACCAGGGTAACAGCCAGGCCGACGTGAAGACCACGGCGCAGATCCGCAAAGAAATCATCGCCGCGAAAAACATATCCATAAACGCCCAAAACGTGAAGATCATTACCATTAATGGGCACGTTACTTTGCGCGGGCCGGTCGATAACATCAAGGAGAAAACCCTCATCGGTGACATTGCGGATCGGATCGCACTCTCCGAGAACGTGGACAACCAACTGCAAGTGAAGCTGACCGCCAGCACCAGCAACTAGCTTAGTCAAGAGCGTACCATTAGCAAAAGAAAATGAGCAAAGACAGATATGAAAACATTGAAATATTTATTTCTGGAAGAACTGGCGGACATGTATGACGCCGAGCGATAACCGCTGATTCTCAGGTGGTTGTTAGGGAAACACCCCATGGTGCCGGCAAGCCTCCGAGCTTATAGTGCCCAGGATGTAAAGAGGAGAAGAGTCTCCACGAAGAGCAACAAAAAGCGGAAGAGAATAAAGATATGAAACGGAAACTGCAAATCATTACCAGAGCCTCCGCGGTCTTGATCCTGGCGCTTCCGGCTCTGGCCCAAGAGTCACCTAATATCAGAACAGACGCACCAGACGACACCCGTGTCCTCGCTCCCCGTGCGTTGCGCCCGAACCAACTCAAAGACGCGGCTAAAGCGAGCGACGTCATCGGCACTATTGTCGAAAATGATCTTGACGATCGACTCGGCAAAGTAAAGGACCTCGCCTTGGATGTGGAATCCGGCCGGATCGTTCTGGTCATCCTCTCCACCGGCGGATTTATCGGCATGGGGGATACGCTGGTGGCAGTGCCACCGGAAATCCTGCATCCGGATGCTTCCTACAAAGTCTTCCGTCTTCTGGATACCGACAAAGAAAAACTGAAGGATGCGCCTAAATTTGAAATGTCGAAATGGTCTCAATGCTGCGACTCCAATCATCTGTCCGCAGTCTATGGATATTATGGCGAAGCATCCGCCTTCAGATTCATCCAAAATGGGAATGCGGTTCTGGATGGCCGACCCGGCCTGGATGGTTCGCGCAACATGGCTCCGACCCGCATGGCGGATGGGACAGGGAACCGCCTCTCAAGTAAGAGCCAATGCTTGATTCCCGCCTTACGCCTGGACCAAGTCCGGAAGGCAAGCAAACTGATAGGCACATCAGTGGATAACCTGAACGGTGAAAAGCTGGGCCAAGTGGAAAACATCCTGGTGAATCTGCCATTGGGCCGCATTGTGGCTGTCATCGTTTCCTCGGGGAGAGTTCTCGGCACGGGCGACGAACTCAGCGCCGTTCCCCCCACCGCACTCCGATTCACGATGGATCGGGACGCCCTGCAGCTTGACGCTTCCGAGGAAATGTTGAGCCATGCGCTTCATTTCAACGCCAATCATTGGCCCGACTTCAGTCAACCAAGCTATGCTGGTGGCGTTTATGGCGCCTACCATGTTGAGCCTTACTTCACCACCAGCGAGTCAACAGCAGCGGATAACACGGCGCTGAATATTCGCGATCGCGATGACCGGACACTGACGCCGCTCGATCAGGGCAACAGCCAGGCCGACGTCAACACCACGGCACAGATTCGCAAGGCCATCCTCGCTGTCAAGAATATGTCCATGGATGCCAGGAACGTGAAGATCATCACCATGGATGGCCGAGTCACCTTGCGCGGACCGGTGGATACCATCGCCGAGAAAAATCTCATCGGTGAAATTGCGGATCGGATCGCGCGCTCCGAGAATGTGGACAACCGACTGGAAGTGAAGCTCACCGTCAGCAATAATTAATTTGGTCAAGTATAAACGCAACAAAACAAAAGAAAGCAAAATAGCTATGTCAAAGAAATCTGTATTCTGCATCGCCACCTCACGCTCGCAAGCCGATCAAATTGTGGATCAGCTCAAAAGCGCAAACTTCTCCAATAACGAGATCTCGGTGCTGTTCCCGGACAAGGGCACGACCCGCGATTTCGCGCATGAGAAGCACACGAAAGCCCCGGAAGGCGTGGCCACGGGCGCAGGCACGGGCGGTGTCATCGGCGGAGCCTTGGGATGGATCGCGGGAATTGGGGCATTGGCTATTCCAGGAGTCGGCCCTTTCATTGCCGCGGGACCGATTATGGCCGCGTTGAGCGGCGCCGCGGTTGGCGCGGCCGTGGGCGGCATCGCCGGCGGGTTAATCGGTTTGGGCATTCCTGAATTTGAGGCCAAGCGTTACGAAGGCAAGGTAAAGCAAGGCAATCTCCTGATCTCGGTCCACACCGACAACTCAGAGGAAATCACCAGGGCCAAGGACATCTTCAGCAGAGCTGGGGCGCAGGACATCTGCACCACAGGTGAAGCGTCCACACCCAAGGGGAACAACAAGGTCACCGACCGCGCCTCGAAGCCGGCCCGGGAACTTGTCGGGTCTCACTCGTAATTGTCATCACTATTCCTGCGGCTGAGGTAACTTGGCCGCAGGACCATTTCAAACCGGTCCATAGCAGAGAAACGAAACGAATATGAAAACACTCAAAAGTCTGATTCTGAACGAAATGCCGTATGTCTATCCGAACTTATCTAATCATTGACCTATGATTGCACTTGTATCGCCGGTCATGTTTGCCGCCGCTGGTTACTCCTTGATATATCTTCTGGGAGGCGGAGGCCTTTTCGGAGCCGTCGTCATCTTTATTGTGGCAAAAATGCTCGGCAAATGAGCTTCACCAAAGCATCTATTAATCTCACAGCTATGAAACATAATCATAACCACGACAACGCGCCGGCCGCCGGCCCGCAGTTGGTGCCCGTTCGCTTTGAATTCACTCATCCGACAGCCACCACCGTGTGCGTCGCGGGCACGTTCAACCACTGGCAACCCGAAGCCAAGTCTTTGCACACCACAGGAGGCGGGCGCTGGTGGAAGGAATCGGCTTTGGCACCCGGCACTTACGAGTACTGCCTGGTGGTGGACGGCCAATGGATACCGGATCCGCTGGCCAGAGAATCTGTGCCCAATCCGTTCGGCGGAAGAAACTCCGTCCTGAAGGTGGCCAGTTTGCCGGAAGCATCCCATCCCGCCGACGCAGAGAATTCATCATTGAATACCACAAACAAATAGAAAGGCAGAAAAATATGAACAAACATAAACACGCAAACAGCAATGACATGGGCACCCTGGCCCAAGATGCGCGCGCCTTGATGGCCGCCACGGCCGACGTGGCCGGAGAAAAAATCGGGGAAGCCCGCGAGCGTCTCGCTAGCGCTCTGGAACACGGCAAGGAAATCGCGGGGCGCGCCCGCAACAAGGCAATCGAAGGCGTCAAGGCTGCGGACGAAGCCGTGCATGAACATCCTTATCAAGCCATCGCCATTGGCGTCGGTGTTGGTGCGCTCCTCGGCTTTCTATTTGCTCGGCGGCGATCCGGCAACGACGATTGAATTCGTGATGGAAGAATCCGCGGCCGGCTTCAATCTCACGAAACAAGCTTCGGCAGCCCAAATGATCTCATGGCTGCAAACGGAGCCAGGGCTGAGGATGTGATGGTGTTGCCTCACTTCGGCGACATACCACGTTCTGAGAACGGCTGACCGCGGACGAAATCCAAAGTCCCGCTACTACGAAGACGGTGGTGTTGGCCGACATCCGGCGCCGGCCTGAACGGCATTCAGACTGGATTATCAATGAATAAACTTGAAGCTGGCGGATGAGAAAGTAATTGTGAACGACAACTTTATTGAATTGAACGAAGCGAACTTCGACCGAGAAGTGCTCAATGCCCTGAAACCCGTGCTCGTCGAGTTTTGGGCCGGCTGGTCTGAATCGTGCAAGGCCATGGCGCCGATGCTTGAATCCGTCGCCAAGGACGATGGCGTCCCTGTCAAAATTGCCACAGTGAACGTGGAGCACCACGAAGACCTGACCGATCAATACGGCGTGCGGACCGTACCCACTCTGCTCATATTCAACCAAGGCGCCCTGCAGGACCAGATCGTCGGACGAACCACCGAGCAGGCTGTGCGCGAGAGGCTGGAGAGATTGGCCTGAATTTCCATCCACAGAAATCCTCAACGACGCCAAGCCGATGAGATGAGAGCAGCATGAATAAAGACACCATCGATAAACCATTGGCGGAATTGACAGGAACCCTTTACTGCATCGGCATCGCCGCCGACCACGGAGGTTACGAGTTAAAGGAATACCTGGCCAGAATGCTGCGGGAGGCCGGTCATAAGGTGATCGGTTTTGGCGACCAACAACCGAAACTGGATGATGATTATCCGGATTTTGTTGTGCCTTTGGCCCGCGCGGTGGCCTGCGGAGAGGTGGAGCGCGGAGTGGCCATTTGTGGCAGTGGTGTCGGGGCATCGGTGTGCGCGAACAAAGTGGCGGGTGTGCGCGCGAGTTTGATCCACGAAAGTTTCTCGGCACACCAAGGTGTCGAGGACGACGATTTGAACATAATCTGCCTGGGCGGCCTTGTGGTCGGTCACGCGCTCGCTTGGGAATTGGTTCAAGGATTTCTGGCCGCGCGATTCAGTGGCGCGGAGCGTCATCGTCGCCGTCTGGCCAAAGTGGCGGCGCTGGAAAGTAAGCCACCGAATAAAACGTCATGAAGTAAGCTCACGGGCATCCGGCGGAGCATTCAGTTGAGAGTGAGCAGAATTCGTCAAAGCAGAATTGGGTAAAACACGCCATATCATCCGCGCGCCAAACTCACTTACATTGCCGCCTGGACTGTAATGGCCACGTTATGAAAGCAAATCTTTATGAGCAGCGTGAACGCTTCGAGTCTCGATCCGGCACAATTGGACAAACTGTGCATCAACACGATTCGATTCCTATCAGTGGACGCTGTGGAGAAAGCCAATAGCGGGCATCCCGGCCTGCCGATGGGCGCCGCGCCCATGGCCTATGTGTTGTGGACACGATTTCTCCGGCACAATCCGGCCCATCCGCATTGGTTCAATCGGGACCGGTTTGTCCTCTCGGCCGGACACGGTTCGATGTTGCTCTACAGCCTGCTGCATTTGACAGGCTACGATTTGCCGCTGGCACAAATCAAACAATTCCGCCAATGGGACAGCAAGACTCCGGGACACCCCGAGCGCGGCACGACTCCCGGCGTGGAGACGACAACCGGGCCCCTCGGCCAGGGATTCGCCAACAGCGTCGGCCTCGCGATCGCGGAACACTATCTGGCGGCACAGTACAACCGTCCGGGACACCAAATTGTCGATCACCACACTTATGTGCTGGTAGGGGACGGCGATTTGATGGAAGGAGTTTCGTCGGAAGCCGCGTCGCTCGCCGGTCATTTGAAGCTCGGCAAACTGACCTGCCTCTATGACGACAACCACATCACGCTTTCCGCTTCGACCCACATCACCTTCACGGAAGATCGCGCCCGGCGTTTCGAAGCGTATGGCTGGCACACGCAGACCGTTGAGAATGGAAACGATCTTGCAGCGATTGACCGCGCGCTGTGCGCGGCGCAAGCGGAGCAGGAGCGACCCTCGCTGATTCTCGTGCGGACGCATATCGGTTATGGCTCGCCACACAAGGAGGACACTTTTGAAGCGCACGGCTCCCCGCTCGGCGAAAAAGAGGTGAAATTGACGAAACAAGCGTTGGGCTGGCCACTCGATCCGCCGTTCTACATTCCAGACAAAGCTCTCACTCATCTCCGTCTCGCTCTTCGTAAAGGCCAACAGGCCGAAGCGGCATGGGATGTGAGATTCTCGCGGTACTCGAAAGCATTCCCCGGTCTGGCCAAGGAATTTCAGAAGGGGATGGCAGGCGAGTTGCCTAAAGGCTGGGACGCCGACATCCCGGTTTTTCCGACCGACCCGAAAGGCATGGCCACCCGCGCCGCGTCGGGCAAGGTATTGAACTCGATCAGTCAGAAACTTCCTTCGTTAATCGGTGGTTCCGCGGATTTGGATCCATCCACCAAGACGGCGCTGGAAGCCATGGGCGATTTCGAAAGCCCGGGCGATGAGGCCGGCAACCTGCAGGGATCGGCTGGCGGCGGCTGGAGTTTTGCGGGACGCAACCTGCACTTTGGTGTTCGCGAGCATGCGATGGGATCCATCGCGAATGGGTTGGCGGTGCATGGCGGGATCATTCCGTTCACAGCCACGTTCCTGATTTTCTCGGACTACATGCGGCCGCCGATCCGGCTGGCCGCGCTGATGGAACAGGGAGTCGTCTTCGTTTTCACTCACGATAGTATTGCTGTTGGCGAAGATGGCTCAACACATCAGCCGATCGAGCAATTGGCCTCCTTGCGCGCGATCCCGAATTTGCTGGTCCTCCGCCCATGCGATGCGAATGAGACGGCCGCGGCGTGGCGCGTGGCTATTCAGACACGGAATCGGCCGGTCGCGCTTATCTTGACACGGCAGGATGTGCCCACGCTCGACCGCGCCCAATTTGCGGCGGCCGACGGCTTGCGGCGGGGCGCCTATGTCTTGGGCGACGCTCGCCACGGCAAACCGGACATCATCCTAATCGCCACTGGTTCGGAAGTCAGTTTGATCGTCGCGGCCGGCCAAAAACTGGCCGAGGAGGAAATAAACGTTCGGACGGTATCCATGCCTAGCTGGGAATTATTTGACGCCCAACCGCGAAGTTATCGGGATTCGGTTTTCCCTCCATCCGTGCGCGCGCGGCTTGCGGTTGAAGCAGGCGCGACCCAAGGCTGGTGGAAGTATGTGGGCGATGGCGGTGGTGTGATGGGCGTGGATCGTTTCGGCGCCTCCGCCCCGGGGAAGATTATGATGCGCGAGTACGGCTTCACCGTGGAAAACGTCTGCGAACATGCCCTGAAGCTAACGGCTCCGAAACGGCCGAGCCGTCATCAGAAGACCGTGGAACCTTTAGCGCATCCGAAGAAGAAATAGTGGACCTCGCAAGGCGCAGCCCGACGGCGGTGATTTCAATGGACGGCAGCAGGGTCACAATTCTCTTTATTCGGACGGACGAAGAATTGATGATCGCGGGCTCGGTATTGCGTTCCTGTCCGGCGGTCACGGCGGAACTAAAGGAAACTGTGTGAAGCAAAGCTGTCACGAATCGTGGCGAACTCGGCAAGATCATGGCGGCGAACGGCGGCGATTGCGAAAAAGTCTTGGCCAAGTTTGCGAAAGAGGGCATCAATGTGGACAGTCTGGCGGCCCAACTTGCAGGACGAGAGTGCAAAATCGTTTGTGAAATCCTGGAACGAATTGCTGGCGGAGATTGCATCCAAGAGCGCCTCGCTCAAGCTGCCTGCCTGACCTGGCAGTTGAATCAACAGAAAAATTATGCGTAGCACCATCAGCATCAAACCGCTCACCCAACGACCGGCTTGGAAGGCCCTCGCCGCCCACCACAAAAAGATCCAAAAATTGCATCTTCGGGAATTGTTTGCCGATGATCCGAAACGCGGCGAGCGTCTCGCGGTCGAGGCGGCGGGCCTCTATCTGGATTATTCGAAGAACCGCATCACCGGCCAGACCGTCAAATTGTTGCTGCAACTGGCCAAGGAATCCGGCTTGCGCGGCAAAATGGAGGCGATGTTTAGCGGCGAAAAAATCAACACCACGGAAAACCGCGCCGTCTTGCACGTCGCGTTGCGGGCGCCGAAAGGCACCAGCATCCTCGTGGATGGCAAGAACGTCGTGCCGGAAGTTCACGCGGTGCTCGACAAGATGGGAGAATTTTCCAATCGCGTCCGCAGTGGGGAATGGAAAGGCCATAGCGGCAAACGCATCAAGAACGTCATCAACATCGGCATCGGCGGTTCAGACCTCGGCCCGGTGATGGCTTATGAAGCGCTCAAACATTACAGCGAGCGCGCCATGACGTTTCGGTTCATCTCCAACGTGGACGGGATCGATTTCGTGGAAGCAACCCGCGATCTCGATCCGGCCGAAACGCTGTTCATCGTATCGTCAAAAACCTTTACCACGCTGGAGACCATGACCAATGCCCAAAGCGCGCGCGACTGGTTGCTCAAAGGACTTGGCGGCGAGGCCAAGGCTGTGGCCAAACATTTCGCGGCGGTGTCAACTAACGCCGAAAAAGTAGCCGCGTTCGGCATTGACACGGTTAACATGTTCGGCTTCTGGGACTGGGTTGGCGGACGCTACTCGATGGATTCGGCCATCGGTCTTTCCACCATGCTGGCGGTGGGACCGGACAATTTTCGCGCGCTGCTGCAAGGCTTTCACGAGGTGGACGAGCATTTCCGCAACACGCCGTTCGAGAAAAACCTGCCGGTGCTCATGGGCCTTCTGTCGATCTGGAACAACGACTTTTTCGGCGCGCACACGGTGGCGGTTTTGCCCTATGAGCAATACTTGAAACGTTTTCCCGCGTATCTGCAGCAGTTGACGATGGAGAGCAACGGCAAGCACGTCACGCTCGACGGGAAAAAAGCGGACTACCAGACCGGGCCGGTTTATTGGGGCGAACCGGGCACCAACGGCCAGCATTCGTTCTATCAATTGATTCATCAGGGCACGCGGCTTATCCCGTGTGATTTTATCGCGTTTGGCCATCCGCTCACTCCGCTGGGACGTCACCACGATATTCTCCTGGCGAATGTGTTTGCCCAAGCCGAGGCGCTGGCCTTTGGCAAAACACTGGAGGAAGTCAAAGCCGAGGGCACGCCGAGCGCATTGGCGCGGCATCGTGTTTTTGAAGGCAATCGTCCGTCCAATGTCATCCTCGCCGAGCGGCTCACGCCGGAAGTTCTCGGCAAACTGGTCGCGCTTTACGAGCACAACGTCTTCACGCAGGGGGCGATTTGGAACATTGATTCGTTCGACCAATGGGGCGTGGAGTTGGGCAAGGCCCTGGCCCAGCGCATCGTTCCCGAACTTGAGAGCGAGGCCGCACCCAAGCTCAAACACGATAGTTCGACGAACAGCCTGATCCGCCGTTATCGAAAATTGAAGGGGACAAAATGAAAACTCCCGGATGAAACTATTTTCGACGGGCTCCTCGGCAGGGTTTTACCCAAGCCGCACCCATCGGTACATGGTGTGGGCAATTTGATCGCCATCGTCATGGTGAGTCTTTGGAATTTCGGGATGAACCGGAAGTTTGGGTGGCGTGCATTAGACAGGATTGGTTTATTTGACAGGATTAACAGGATTAACAGGATTAAGAAGACTTGAACGAGGAAGCGGGCGATGGCCGTATTTTTGAACAAGCCAGGACCTCTGTTTCGATGGTTGCGTCCGGCCACCGTGGCAACTTTTGCCACCATCCAGATTATTTGCTGTGGCGGTTCGTGAATTTCAGATGGGCCGGGAGTCTCACACTGTCAAAGCGACGGTATGGAACAGAACGAAAACCCCCAAAAACAACCAACAAATTGTGCTACAGACCCGGAATTTATTTGTCACACGCCGAGCCAGGTTGGCTAAATAAGTAATCTGCGGATCAGAAGTTGACTTCCAGTGGTCGCCGACAACCACGTAATTAACGGTGGTGTTTCGGGGCAAATTGGTGGACGAGCGTCTAGGGCGAGAAGCGAATTGGGGGCAGCGCCTGGAAACTCGGCCTTTGAATTGGTAAACGCAACTTCTTCGATTACGAAATCGGCTTCAAGGACTTTATTCAGCGCGCGGTGAGATGGGTCACTCCAGTCTGGATCAAACACGTCATAAATTGAATGCAAGGGAAAGAGTATCCCATTCATATTTGTCGTTTCCAGCACTTGATAGCGATATTGAAGAAAGCCACTTTTGTAGGAATTCGGAAGGGCTTGGATTTCGGGAACTGGTTGCCCATCGGCTCCTACGCCCATAACTACACTGACCCCATTGTTGGAGATTGTCAATTCCGCTAAAAATTGCTTTTCTGTCCCAAGATAGCTGATCTGATAGTATCCTTGATTTTCCGGAAGCAACAGAATGTCGGCCTCGCAAACAGGCCCGTTCACGAATCTGTGCATTCGATGGCTGTCGATCAAAGGCAACTCAGGTCTTGGACAAAGAGCAAGCCACGGCGCAAACAAACTGATTCGACCTGGGGGAGGGAACGGAAGGGGACAAGCAACGGCCGCCGTCATAATATTAGTCCCCTGGGTTCCGGATAAGGCATAGTGGCGAGTGCCTTCTGGAATTTTCATGCAATTCTCCGCATAAAATTCGTTCGTTCTGGCATTCGGATATTCCGCTTGAACTTCCCACAAGCCTGAATTATAGTAAAAGCAAATATCAGATTCCGTAACTGAGACCGCGTCCAACTTTCCAATTGCAAACTGCCGCACGGAAATTTTCCCATTAACCACGAAATGGGACGCGAACGCCTCCGGACTCGCAATTAAAGTCGATTCACACCGAATCCCAAACAACAGTGCCACCAATCCCGCAAGCAGAATCCTTGCGTGAGATGAACGGCGCACAACGCGACGCCTATCCCATCGACAACAAACGCCACAGGTGCTATAGGGATCGATAGCAAATTTAATACAACCACCACTCATGCGCTCTGACATTCGCCCAAAAAAACTAATCAGCGCATTCATACAGGGTGTATGAATTCGTTAGCGGCGGGGGCGGCATGGTGGTTGAATATTGGCAATAGCATGGATCGGGAGAGCCGATTACGCATCCACCGGCAGCAGCGTTAACCTGGAATGATGTACCATTGACACAGTTGCCACAGCTTTCGCCTTGCCACAGGCAAGGCACGCAGAAATCTACCCCGAGGGGGAGGGTCGCGCCGCCGTAAACCGCGCATGTTGTGCTACCGCTGCAATTTACTTTACTAATCCCGAGACACGTATCATAGTACCCTGCATTGTCTTTTTTGTTAAATGACGAACAGCCGAAATTCGTCCACCCCTTTGGCGGGAATTGCCTAGCCTCTGCTGGTGTAACTCCTACGTGACCAACAACAACTGTTAGAGCAACGACCGCTTTGCCGAAATGACCACTACTTTGGAGCGAATGCTTGTTTTCATAAAAACTTTTACATTATTGGACTTTTTGTTTTTTTCGATAAATACTTGCCAAAGGTAATAGTGCCGAAAGAAGGCAGAAAACAGCAAAAAGAATTCTCGTTCGCCCCGCGGTCACGCGAGGGAAATGAGCTCTCGCTATACGAGCCGCGAACTTTTTTTGCAACTCTAAATCATTAGTGGTGGAGATATCGGAATTCGTCGTCTCGTAAGGCAAACCACTTAAACCCGTACGTTTGTCAACAAAGCGCCAATCTAAGATCGTGTGGAGGCGTCCATCGTCCAAATCTGCAACCGTGGGTTGTCTCGCCACACGGAGTGACCTCATTCTCCCGCTGCCGGAGCAGTGGGACGTCCAGGTGCCATTTGTGGTGAGATCATTTTCGAAAAACTGAAATTCGGCGGGAAATGTCCAGCCCATGAAATTCGTCGTGGCTGCAACACTGTAATGAAATTTGAGCCTGCCGTCTGGGATACCACCAAACTTATAACCCATTCCCCCACACTTCCAATATTCCACATCATGCAAGCCCAAAAAGAACGGTCCCATTATCGAAGACTTAAAAAGCGCCTCCGACGTGAAAAAGTCCACGACCCTTGGCAGACCCAGTCCATCCTTGAAGGTTGCAGTCTTATCCGAATATGCAAATCCATCTGGAGCATTTGGAAGTGGACTGAGCGGGAAGGGTATAATGCGTCCTTCCTTTTTCAGGTAGGCGCCGGAACAAAAGGCAAGCCACGGAAGATTTGCCCCCATATCCGCAAGCGGATATCCATCGCTGGAGGGATACACATCGATGGTATAATGCCTGTAGGCTGGCGAATCTTGATGAAGGTCAACGAGCTTTTCTTCCAGCTCACTGCCATCGAAGAGCCACTGGACACCTCCCTCAGTGCCGACCGATATTTTCCACAAGTTGGTCCCGACGATACAGTCCACGGACCATTTATATTCTTGCGGCAGACTAGCAAAATGCAACTCGATATCGGCGGTGATTTCGACAAACGTCTGAGCACCTGCTGGAATCGGGCGAAAACAATTGTAAAAGAAAAAAGCAGCGAGCATACAAAGCCCCCAGCACGACCTGCCAGTGTTCGAACAATCACATTTTTTATCGCTTCGGATCATGCAATTTGAGGCGAGTTTTCCCATCGTTTGTTAGTATCATACCTGTTTTTAGTCGCCGTCAAAACCAAAATGCTATCTAAAATGGACATCTGGGTGTACGCCTCGACCGCTTTGATTAGGCTTTCCCGCAGTGGCGAAAGGCTGCGGGATGAATCCCTCGCTGTTGTTACTGGTGAGGCGCTACATCACTTTCGGAATCGTCGGTGCGAGCGGAATTGGAGTGGATATGGCAGCGCTTTTTGTTTTGGCCGCCCCGTGCATGTTGCATTTGAATCTCTCGTTGGCGAAAGCGTTGGCCGCAGAAATAGCCATCGGGAGCAATTTTATCGGCAATGAGCTTTGGACGTTTCGCGACCGAGCTGCGGCAGATCTCAGTTGGCGTGGCCGGGCATCTCGCTTCGGAAAATTCAATTTGATTTGTCTGGCCGGGATCGGGATTAGCGTGCTTCTATTGAACCTCCAAACCCGCTTTTTTGACGTAAACATGTATGTGGGCAATTTGATCGCCATCGTCGTCGTCAGTCTTTGGAATTTCGGGATGAACCAAAGATTCGGATGGAAAAAGCTGAAAACCTAGAAATGCTGCTGAGAGCGTGTCTGAAAATTCGCACCGAGCGCCGCGTGAGGGCACGCGGCCTACAGGATACGCCCAAAAATCCAATCCTTTG
>PLIU01000030.1 GCA_003140095.1 Verrucomicrobiales bacterium
AAGATCAAACCGGCCCGGCAACATCTGGTGCGCCACTTGATTTATCCGGTGCCCGATCCGCAATTCCCTTTTTTGGGGGTTCATTTCACGCGGTTGATCGAGGGCGGGGTCGAAGCCGGTCCCAACGCCGTGCTGGCCGGCGCGCGCGAAGGCTACCGCAAAACCGACCTGAACCCATTGGACCTCTACGATGCGTTGAGCTTTTCCGGCCTGTGGCGCTTCATCAACAAACACAAACGCATGAGCTGGGAGGAGATCAAGCGGTCGTTCAGCCGGAAATTATTTTGCCGGGCCTTGCAACGGCTGGTGCCGGAAATTCGCGTCGAGGACCTTGCGCCAGGCGGCGCCGGCGTGCGCGCCCAGGCGATGTCGCCGGATGGGGAGCTGGTGCAGGATTTTTGCCTGGTGCGCCGGCCGCGCGCGCTGCACGTGCTTAACGCGCCCAGTCCCGGCGCGACGGCTTCCCTGGCCATCGGTGGAGAAATCGCGCGGCTGGTGGCCGAAGATTTTGGGGGCGGATGAAAAATCCAGTTGCCCCTGTCGCCCTCGTTGCCTTATCCATGACCAATGGTTCTAACAAAGAAATGGCCCGTTGCTACTTGAACACTCCCATCCCGCTATGAAAGTTGTGATTCTCTGCGGCGGCAAAGGCACCCGTTTGCGCGAGGAAACCGAATACCGGCCCAAACCCATGCTGCCCATCGGCAACCGCCCCATCCTTTGGCACATCATGAAACTCTACGCCGCGCACGGCCACAAGGAGTTCATCCTTTGCCTCGGCTACAAGGGCGACATGATCAAGGACTTTTTCCGCAACTACCTTTGGATGACGAGCGACGCCACGCTGCGACTCGAACACAAAGCAGCCGTCCAATTCCACAACCACCACGACGAGGAAGATTGGACCGTCACCCTGGCCGACACCGGCGAGGAAACGTTCACCGCCGGACGCATCCACAAGATCAAACCCTACCTGGGCGACGACCCTGAATTCTTCATCACCTACGGAGACGGCGTGGGCAACATTGACATCAACGGCTCATGCGCTTTTCATCGGCAGCACGGCAAAAAACTCACCGTGACGGCCGTGCGTCCGCCCGGCCGATTTGGCGAAATGAACATTTCCCCCGAAGGGCGAATCACGCAGTTCAATGAAAAACCGCAAGCCACCGAAGGCCGCATCAATGGCGGATTCTTTGTCGCCTCGCGCGGCATTTTCGATTACCTGGACGAATCGTGCGAACAAGTGATGTTTGAGCAAAAACCTATTCGGACAATGGCGGCCGAGGGCCAATTGATGGCCTTCACGCACGATGGCTTCTGGCAGCCGATGGATACATTCTCCGAGTTCAACCTCCTCAACCGGCTCTGGTCCGAAGGCAGCGCGCCGTGGAAGATTTGGTAACACGGAATTGGCGTTGTGGCGATCAATACTTCCCGACGCCCTCAACGAAAAAGGGCGCGGTCAGGCCGGTATAATCGCCGACGACCTTGGCGTCGTAGGGTGAGTACAATCCCTTTTGCGTGGAGTTCAGGTCGTAGCCCACATTGTTGCCGATGGCGCCGCCGCCGTCCAGGGGCAACCCATAGCTGGCCAGGATACGTTTGGCGTGATCGATCAGAATGACGCGATTGTTGAACTGGTCGCTGATCAGGGTGTTGCCATCATGCAAACGCACGGCACGCGTGGGCAGCGGCGCGGCCACGCTCTCCGAGGCGGTGTCCGTGAAATATTCCCAGACGACTTTGTCGTGGGCGTTCACTTCGACGATGCGGGCATTGCCTGAATCGGTAAGGAGGGTATCGCCGTCTGGCAGACGGCTGGCGAAAGCCAAGGTGTTGAGGGTGCCGCCGACGGTTAAGATTTGGACGATTTTATCGGCGCTGGTGACCTCCAAGGAGCGATTATTGCCTTGGTCGGCGATCAGGACGTGGCCGTTTTCCAGCAATTCGGCGGAATTGGGACTGTTGAGCTGGTCCGCCGCGTTGGTATCGCTGCCGGGGTATTGCCAGACGATTTCCTTTTGGAAGTTGACTTCAATAATGCGGTTGTTGGCCTGATCGGTGATGAGGACGTCCTGGGAGGGAAGGTAAGTGCATTGCACCGGCGTGTTCAACAGATCGGGACCGGTGCCGCTTTGCCCGAACTGCCCGTATTGCCAGACGATCTCACCGTAGGGGCCAACCAGGAGAACCCGGTTGTCGGCCGCGCCGGCCGGGCTTTGGGGAATCACTCCCGNNTTATTGAATTGATCGGCAATGAGAATGTTGCCGTCCTGGTTGAACGCCGGATTGAGTCCAAAGTATTGGGCGCTCGCGGTGTTGGCGGCCAGCAGAAAAGCGCTGGCGACCAAGGACATGCCAATAACGTGGGCCACACGATCAAAGCCGAACCATGAGGCGAGCCGTTGGTCTGAATGCCGGGCATCACGCCCGATCGAATCCAGGCCGCAATCCATCCGCAACGATTTGAGGAACAATTTTATAGGGCGATTTTTCATATTGATATAAGCATGTTGATGTTGAGTTTTTCACGCTGACTTAGGTGAGAAGCACGGATCGGGAATTTGTTCCAAAAAAGACAGACGGAAGCGGCGATTGAACCCACAGGCCAGTTTATCGGCGGCGCCGGTTCCATATTGGGGCGAGTCCTATCTTGAGTCTGAGCTTATCGCTTCATTTCAAACCGTTGAGGGATGATGTCTGGTCGGTCAGAATCGATCACACATGACCGCGTGGCAGGATGGCTTTACCCGAAAGTGGCGTCGCACCACTGGACGCGCATCGGTAATCGTGAGATAATTGTGCCATGAGACTTTCATGCTCATGCCTGCTGGTATGGAGGGATTTGGATTTGAACGAGGCCCAGTTCCCTGGGCTGAATTCGAACGGTCTGCGAAATTCGACCGGGATGCCGCCGCAAAAGGTTCGAGTATGCCCCGGAGCCCCAAAAACGAGAGATTGCTGAGGCGTCGATCAAACAGGAATCAATCAAGGTGAATCAAACCAAATCAAACCAAATCAAACCTGCGGGGCGGTTTGCGTGTCCCAAAATTGGACACGCAGGTGGCGCAAGAGGCCGGCGGAATGCAGCGTGGTCAAGCCTAATCAAACCAGGACAAAGCCAGTCAAACCGGGTCAAAGCCAGTCAAA
>PLIU01000508.1 GCA_003140095.1 Verrucomicrobiales bacterium
TCCACCAATTCCGTTCCCACCTCGCCATTCTGGAGGCGGACGTTTAACTCTTCGCGCAACTTGCGCGGCAACCTGGCTATTTTACCCAGCCGGGTCATACAACACCCCTTTTTATAATTTTCATGGCTTCATTTTATCACACAAAAAGTGAAGTGTCAAATTCACTTCTCATTCCCTGCTAATCCTAATCGTAATCCTACTCCTAATCATATGGAAGTAGTTATATTGCATCACCTTGCAGAGTTGCCCCCGCGTCAGCCTTGACCTTGAATGCCCGGCATCCCTTGGTTCTTGCTTTCTCCGCGACCTCCGCCTCTGCGGGCTTTGCACAAAAAGCCTCGATTTGACACAACTTTTTGTGCAAGTGCCGGTTCTGCACAAAAAGTTGGAACGGCAGTTTGGGTCGCCCAAAACATATAGTCTGACAGAGGATAAAACAACATGAATAAATTAGTTGAAAATACGCTTGAACCGTCATTTGCAACCCGTCAATGCTTTCCAGAACGGAAACAAAAATCGAAAGCACCTGTGACCATCGCTATAGGACTCATCTGCAACAATGCCATCGTCATGGCCAGCGACAGCCAGACAACCGACATGGCGACTGGGCAGTTTAGGCGAGATGTCGAAAAATCCACAAGCTGAAATTCAAGGACGGCAACCACGCGCTGGTAGCGGAATCCGGCGTTCCAGCCTTTGCATCCGACGTTATTGAAACCCTTACCGAGTTGGCAGCAAACAGCACCTTGGAGCACGGCAGGTCACTGGCTTTTCTAACCGGGGATGCTTTGGCCAAATTGAGAAAGCGGCTGACGCTTCAATTCCTGACCCTGTTCATCTCAAGGCGCATTTGGACAGCAACCACACCGAATTGCTGCTGGCCGACTATGGAGATGGAAAACCGAATTTGTTTACGTTTGATTTTGGATTAGGACAGGCAAACAGAACAGTACAAAGACAACAGTACGCTGCCACAGGCTGCGGTGCCCTTGCTCTGAGCATCGGTGAGATCGCCAATAAACCGCCGCCCGGAAAAGGTAGAGTAAATTTTAAAGGTGACAGAAAACACGGCATCCGAGAGCGGCAAGCGCGGTCGGCCTTTGGCGCACCGGATTTTGTATGCCGTTGCACAGGTCATGCAGGAGGCTTTGGAATTGGTGCTTTTCGTTAGTCTGCGCCTCGTTGTAAGCGGGCCATTGAATTGACTTTTCAGCAGGAATAGGGCAAACAATCTAAAAGCAAAGGAATTACATGGAAACAGAATATGTTATTGTGGTTGGCCAAGACCCACCATTGCTGCAACAAGAGGTTCTTAAGCGTCTTAAGGACGGCTTTGAGTTAATTGGTGGGGTTTCCTGCGACATCAAGGGACGCTATTTGCAGGCGATGATAAAGGAGCCGCTAAAAGCCAAAGCGGAGCGTCCCATGCCCGTGAGATGAGCGACGATGACTGCATATTTCTGGACGAGGGTGGAATCCTTGTCAGCAAAACACGATTTGTTTCAAGCGGCCAGACATTCGCTCTTGCGAGCATATCCTCGGTGCGCGGCGTCGAAGTGTCCGCAAGCCACGCTGCCTCCATTTTTCTCCTTATTTTGTGCGTCTCGATGGTCATTTTTGGGTTGGCCGCTGCCGAAGGGTCTATACGAACAAGCGTGGTGGTGTGTCTGGCTGGAGGTTTGCTTGGGACAGCAGCGGTGATGGCATCGCGTTCAGAAAAGCCTCACTTCGTCGTGATGCTGACGACCGCCGGAGGTGAAACTGCCGCATATCGCAGCCCGGACAAAGATTTTATCGAACGGGTGCTTGGAGCGTTGACCGAGGCAATTATTTCTAGGGGCTGAGCATCAGCAAAAATCCGTTAATCCACGTCAAGCTCCCGGCACTTACTTTTTGTGCAAATGGGGTTAAATGCGCAAAGCCGCCTCTGCGCGAGACCTTCCCCCAAACCCGGCCAACGGACCATTGATTTCCAATCGCTTACGAATCTCAGGTTTAGTGGCCCCAATGCGCGATACCTGTGAATAAAAATGCATTTTCTTTTCGAAATACTTCATAAAATAAAGTATTGTTGGTTCATGAGCACAGTGAAAATGGCACAAAAACCAAAAGGCCGTCAATGAAAAAGGTCTCGCTTCCTTCTTTTTCAGAACGCCTCCGAAGTATTGGGGGAAAAGCGCGTTCCACAGTACATCATTCACGGTTGCTGCATGTCGGCAGCCATACTGCTGGCTTGCGCGTTTGATAGTGTTTTATTGACAAGCCACGATGGCGATTCACCAGGCGTCGACGGCGGTCATCGGACTAGCCTCACCAGTTGGATTTGGATTCGCCGTGGGGATGCCGTGCGTGATATTCTCATTGGATTTATTGTGGGCATTCTCATCGGCTTTATGCTCGTTCATAAATAATGTGTCTCATGAAAAGTCGAAAGGTCCTGGTCAGTTCCTCACATTGCCACATGGGAACAGGATTGCTTTTCCATGCCGCAGTTCTAAAAAATCAGCCCGAGAATGTCCAGTCATTACAGTTCCTAGCCTGAACCCCTTAACCCCAGTTGAAACACCGAATCCAGATTTGCTGAGATTAAATCTGAACGGCCCAACACTCACGCTCTTGCGAATGTAAAAACCCACGCCGGTTTTTTTAGCATTCTATTTGTGCCGTGCGCAATCTCTTTTCGTGCGCAATTTGATCTGAGACTGAACCGACGATTTGGAAGCCAGGCCAGCCATTACAGGGTCCGCGTCAGAACTCACGCTCGCTTACAAAGTCCTTTGTAGTCCCAGATATCAGTCCGAGCCTTCTTGAGCCAACGACGGAATGCTTTAAGGTCAATCTGGGATACATCTGTGAATTGAATCTGCGCTGCTCTGAACTTTCCTGCCGCCTTGAGGGCAGGCTCTCCGAATGATTGGCCGTTCCAGAAGAGAAGATTTACACCCTTCTTCGATGTGATACTGAAGCCAACGACGGGGTTCTCCCCAATGAACCAGACAGGAATCGCGTGCCAAATCTTTGAAGTGGCCTTGGTAAGCACGGCATCAATCTCCGTGCGTAACACGTGGCAAATCGCAGCATATTCAGCAGGCTGCGTTTTTACAAAGTTTGCAATATCATTCATCTGTTAAATGCGCTCAAAGTCGCATATCAACGGTGCAATTCAGTTCCTCTCATTGCAGCATGGCCGCAGGATTGCTTTTCTATGCCGCAGTTCTAAAAAATCAGCCCGAGAATGTCTAGTCATTTATCACCCAAGCTTTGTGGGCGGTGTGGGCGGGGTACGTTTCAGCTTTTGGGTGGCTTTTTCCTGCTCCTAATCTTAATCCTAATCCTAATCTTAATCGAATGAATCGCTATTTCGACCATGAAAAGCTGGAAGTTTATCAAGAATCTTTGGCTTTCGTCGCCTGGCTGGAGCCACTCCTGCAAAAACTCCCCAAAGCGATCGCCGTGCGTGACCATTTGGATCGCGCCAGCACCTCCATTGCTCTGAACCTTGCCGAAGGCAACGGGAAGCACACTTCCTCCGATCGTTGCCGATTTTTTGACATTGCGCGAGGCTCCGCTTTGGAGTGTGCGGCGGCGCTGGACCTTCTGGCTTTCGAAAGGCCTGTGTGAGTTGACGGTGGTCGTTCCTGGGAAAGAGCGGCTGCTCAGCATTGTTTCGATGCTCGTGGGTTTAATCAAAGCCAATTCTGATTACCGCTTGCACGATGCAGATTAACCACGTTTTACGTGGTTGACCGACTCTCGCCAGTCCTCCAGTAAGGGTCCTGATCCCGGACAGCCTGGCGCACTACCTCTTCCACGTGAATCGGCGCGCTGGTCTTTCCTTCGACAAACGCGCAGGCGGACGCCGCGCAAGCCTTGGCTTCGCGGGCAATCGTCCCGCCCAGCCAGACACCAAGCCCCGCGTAACGCTCCCGCCCAGGCTGCCGAGGCCGGCAATGCAATCACGACCCAAACTCGAGCGAGCAACGGGTCCCGCAAAATCGCATCAAAAGAATTTACGGAGGAGGGATTTTCGGCTATCTTCCGGGTCACGATGATAAATTTCATGCATGGGAGGTTTCTGGCGCTGGTCCTGACGATGCCGCTGCTGGCCTTGAGCGCCCGCGCCAATGTTTCCGTGACGAATTTGAGGTTCGATGGCGGGGTATCGCCGGCCATCAGCGTGGCCGCCACCAACATCAACATCACCTATATCCTTAACGAACCGGCTGCCCTGGGTGTGACGATCAATATCAGTTTGGGCGGCAAACTGGTGAACACGCTGACGGCTGCGCCGGGCGCCCAAGGCACCCTGTTTGGAAGCAACCTAGTAGTCTGGAACAGCACGGATTCCAACGGCGTCCCGGTGACCACGGGCAATTACTTCGTCAGCATCACCGCGGCGGCCGGCAGCCACACCAATTGGACGCAAATCAGCCAGGACACCAGCCCCGGCAATTACACGCATGATCCGCGCGGTCTGGCGGTCAACAATAATTCAAACAGTCTTTATTATGGCCGCGTTTTTGTCGGCAACGCGCACGAGGTCACCAACAACGTGCCCGGCGAAGAGGACACCATTCTCAAGCTCAATGCCGACGGCAGTTTCGCGGCCGACGGGTCGAATGGCAACGGCGGCTATGATCTGGTGGATTTGGGCGACTACGGCGTGCCGCAGAAAATGCGGGTGGGAGAGGACGACCGTCTGTATATGATGGACTTGAATAATAACCCGCAGCTTGCCGCCTTCGACATGCTCTTGAGCACCAATGAAGTCGTGTTGAGCCTGGCCAACTATGTCGAGAATCCATTTGAGATTAACGGTTCGCTTCCCGGAGGGACGGGCTGGTTCTCGATGGATGTCACCGATGTCAACACTACCAACGGTCTAATCTGGCTTGGGCAATGGGACGCCGACGGAGCCGGGATTTGGAACTGGAATTTGACCAACGGCGTGGCCGATCCCACTAACGACACCGGCAACTGGGTCGTCGAGGTCGGCGCCAGCCTTGGAGTGGCGGCTTCGGGCGGTTTGATGGTGGACACCAATTTCGATATTTTTGTGGGCCAATACTTGACGGATGCGGGCGACACCAATTCCGATTGCATGGTCTTCACCCATTGGAACGACGGCCTCTCCTATGGCGGGGAGCCTATCAGCAACGGCGCGGCTTGGAGCGTCGGCGGCGGCGATAATACCTTCCTGGGCGTTTATGACACGACGATCGATTCCCGCCAGCACCCCAAATACGTCGCGTGCGCGCTCAACGGCGGCCCTGTCACCGCCGGCGTGCGCATCCTGGACGCCTCCACCGGGGCGGTGCTGGTGACGAATCTGGACGCGGCCAACCAGTATTATGTGACAGCGTGGGACGCCGTGGGCAATCTTTATGCCGCCTCGGGCACCTCGCATCTCCTGCGCGTTTTTTCGCCGCCCGTGGTGACGAACCAGGCCTCCGCCAGCGCCTCGCTCCAGATTGTGCCCGCGATCACCAGCATCACGCTCGTCGGCACGACATTGACCATCAACTTCATCGGGTCGAGATCCGATGTGGTCGGGCAAATCGCATTGCAAAGCTGCGCCACCGTCAACGGCGACTTCGTGGACGTTGCCAACGCCGTGGTGACTCGGCTCGCTCCGGGAGTTTTCGTGTTCACGACCACTATCAGCGCGCCGGTGCAGTTTTATCGGATCCGTGAATGAGCGGCGGATAAGGCGCGGCCAGCTCGCGCCGAGGAGGCAAGCGGCAGCCCGGCGCGGGGGAAGAATCAGGAGCAGGCAACGGCTCCCTACTTCAACATATCGTTGACGACATTTTGGAAATCAGCGATGGAAAAGGGCTTGACCAGATAGGTTTTGCCGTGCTCGCGCAAGAATTTCTCCGTCTTTTCACTCAACACGTCGCCGGTCATGAAGACCATGCGCCCAGCGGTTTGGGGATCGGTTTCGAGCAGGCGCTCAAAGAGTTGCTGGCCGCTCAGGCCGGGCATTTTCCAATCGGAGATGATGAGGTCGAAGCGCTCGGCGGCGAGACAACGCAAGGCGCTCTCGCCATCGAGCGCGGTTTGGACGCGGTAATCCTGACGGACCAGGATTTGGCTGGCCAGATGCAAAATGTCCACCTCGTCATCGACGATCAGCACTTTGCGCCCCTTGCCCTGGGCGAGGGGAGGCCGTGGCGGGGGGGATGCAGCGGGGATGTCTTCGGACGTGGTGGTGATGGGAAGGTCAATGATGAAGGTGGTGCCGTGGCCCAATTTGCTGGCGGCCGTGATGGAGCCGCCGTGCTCCTGGATGATGCCGTAGGACAAACTCAAACCCAGCCCGGTGCCTTTGCCGACAGGTTTGGTGGTGAAGAACGGATTGAAAATCCTGGCCAGGTTCTCCTCGGAGATGCCGGGGCCGTCGTCCTGGAAGGTGATGCGCACGCTATGCCCCGCGACGCTGGTGGTGATGCGGATGAGGCCGCGCGCACGATGGGCCTCGATGGCCTGCCGCGCGTTGTTGACAATGTTCAGGAAGACCTGCTGGATTTGATGCGGGTCCAGCAACAGCCGGGGCAACTGCGGCGAAAGTTCCTTCTCGACCTTGATGTTGTTGGTGCGCAATTCGTAAATGAGAATTTCAATGACGCCATCGACCAGGGCGTTGACGTTGGCGAGCTTGCGTTCGGGGGGATGCTGGCGGGCGAAGCTTAAAAGACTTTGCACGATCTTATGGCATCGTTCGGCGCTGCTGCTGATGCGCTGGAGCGAGGTGCGGTCGTCGTCGCTGACCTGGCTCATCTGCAGCAACTCGGCGTAGCCGATGAGGGCGGTCAGCGGGTTGTTCAATTCATGGGCGACGCCAGCGACAAATTCGCCGACCGCGGAGAGCTTTTCGGAGTGGCTCAACTGGGCCTGGGTGGCACGGAGGATTTCGACGGTTTTCTCCAATTGCGCCAGGGACTTTTGCAGGTTGCCGGTCATTTGATTGAACACGGCCGCCAATTCGCCCAGTTCATCCTTGGATTGGATGTCGATGCGGTGGGAAAAATCGCCACGCCCGACCGCTTCGGCACTGTCACGCAATTGGCGCAACGGCTCGGTCAGGCGGCGCACCAGCAGCCAGACGATGGCGGCGCCCAAGGCCAGGCCGGCCAGGCTGAAGAAGAACAAAACGCCTTCGGTTCGTTGGAAGGCCTCCCAGGACTGCTCGTAGGAGGAGAGCATCAGATAGCCGGTGCTGTCCTGGCCGATGAGGCGGGGAAAGCGGCCCGGCAGCGCGGCATAGTGGTTGCCTTGCAAAACCAAGTTGAAATCCTGCTCGGCATCGGAGCTCGGCGGCGGAGCCCGCAGGCGCTGGTATTCCTGCAAAAGAGCCGGATTCAAGGACACATCGCCAAAGGTGGAAGCGACCACTCGATCATTGGCGATGAAGGCAATTTGACTATTGGGGGATTTCAACTCGCGCGCCACGGTATCGCCCATTTCCAGCCCCACCACCAAGGCCCCAAGCAGTTTGTCGTTCGGAAGACTTGACGGAGCCGCCACGGCCTCGAAGAGGGAATCTTTCACCCGCACGACGCGTGCGTCCGGCGCGTTCTTTTCCAGGACAGACTTCAGCCAAGGCGCGCACGCCGCGCGGAACGCTTCGTTGGTCGTGCCAGCCAGCCATTGGCCGGCCGGATCGGTGAATAGCGCGACAGAGGTTTCCTTGAACTGCGCCCCGCTGAGAAAGTCCTGCATGGTCTCCCTGGCCGTGTCCCGGTCGTTGGCGTTGAAGAATTTTTGCGCGAGCGAGTGGAAATCCGATCGAGTGGGAATGGCGCTGAATTGCTGCACGAGGCTTTGGGCGCGCTGTTCAAAGTTGGTGGCGAAGAGCGTTGCGGTATTGCCGAGGGTGACTTGATTTTCGCTCTGCAATTGCGTGCGGATGCGGCTGTTGACCAGCCACATGGTGCCAGCCAGGAAGAGCACCATGACGGTGACGACGGGGATAAGCACCTTGGCTTGGAACTTAAGATTGACTCTCCTCCACGAGGCCATGCGATCAGTATTTGGGCAGGTTTTTCGGCCCCAAGGTGAAATTGATGCCCGTGCGGTCACCCTCCTCCGGCACGGTGATGACCATGGAATCCTCCGGCAGCCGCTCCTGCCAGGCGACCAGCGTGTAGCTGCCAGGAGGCACATTGGGGATGGTGTAACGGCCGTGCGAGTCGGTCACGGCGAAGCAGGGATTCTCCAGCACCAGGATGATGCAACTCATGCGTGCGTGGATGGAACAAAAGACATCGACCTCGCCGAGGTTTGTGAAGGTCACCTGATGGGGCGGATCGCCTTTTTTGTATAGCCCCAGATCGAAGGGCCTGGCGTCTGATTTGGAAAAAACGTTGTGAAAGATGTTGTCGTCGTTGGGAAATTCGACTTTCGTCCCGATCATGATGGGCAGGACATGCGGGACGAAAGCGGCATTCTTCTGGCGGACTTCCTCCGTCGGCCGTGCCACTTTCGCGCCCGCCACCGGACCTTTGATATAAACGACGAAGTCCCGCATGTCGTCGTAGTTGATGCGTTCGGCGGTCTTGAGCGCTTTGCTGGAGTAATTGCCGGCCCCGGCGGCGTCCTCGGCGCCCTCTTTGCCTTGGGCGCGAACGACGCCGGAGATGGAGCCCGCCATCACCGGCTGCAGGGCCAGCAGGCCCGCCGCCAGGACTGTATTCTGGATTATTCGATACATGGGCTAAAACTTGAAGGCTAATTCCGCCGCGAACAAATCCTCGTGATCGCGGAGACCACCGGTGGAGAGCCGGCCCTGTTCAAAGGCGTATTCCACTTTGAGCAACAAATGTTCATTGAAACGATAGCCCAAACCCAAACTCAAGCGCCAGATGTCGGTGGTGGACAAGCCGGGAAAAGCAGGGCTGTCGGCCACGATAGGATAACCGTCGGGCACGCGAATCTGGCTCCATCGCACCGCTCCGTAGAACTTCGGCGCTAGGTGTTGCAGGGACTCGACATAATAATAATAGATGTCGCGATGGTCGCCGCCACCCGGGTGATTGTCGTCATATCCGGCGTAACCGCCCGCCAGCCGGACATATCCGCTCTTCCATTTTGCCTGGGCATCCGCTTCAGCCATATTTGCTTGAAAAATCGTCGTCGCGGGCGTGCCGAGCGGGGTGAAAAACCCGCTGCCGAACCACTCCGACGATACGGAATCATTGGCCACACTCAATTGCCCGGTGCGCATGCCACTGACACTGACATGCAGCCAGGACGCCGGATCATACCCGATTCGCCCCGCCACG
The DNA here is from genome assembly GCA_003140095.1 of Verrucomicrobiales bacterium. Classification (GTDB taxonomy): domain Bacteria; phylum Verrucomicrobiota; class Verrucomicrobiia; order Limisphaerales; family Palsa-1400; genus Palsa-1400. The sequence goes on from PLIU01000508.1 coordinate 9,285, forward strand.
GATTTGTCCGCGGTGCCATCGTTCAAGGTCGAGATGCCCCCATTCTGCACTGCGACGACATAACTAAGAGGCTTCCAGGCGCCATAAAGTTCCAAGCCGGGGTTGAGGCCCCACAGGTCGCTCAAGGAATGGGAGATCAAGGCGTTGTCGATGGCAAACCGGTACTGGTACTCCTCGCCAAAGGGGGTATAAAACTGTCCGACGCGCAAATTGAGGCTCTGGTCCTGGTTCCAAAACTGGCCCAGGTTTTCCCATTGGAGATAGAGTTCGCCCAAATAAACCCCAAGATCAGATTCTTCCCGCGTTTGCAGGTCCACTTCGCCGTAAAAGTAAACGTCCCCCCAAACCGGGGCATCGACAAAAAGGCGGGCTTCATCCAATAGAAAGGCGGCGTTGGGGTACTTGCCGGCGCTTTGGGTTTCAAAAAATCCGGCGGCGCCTTCTCCGCTGATGACCACATTGCCGAGGGACAGGCCCTTCGGTTTCTCCGGGGCGGGCGCATTTTCGACACTGGCTTTGAGGGCGCGCAGATCGCTTTGGCTTTGCTCGTTGGTTTGCTGGAGGCCGGAGACTTTGCCGCTCAACTTATCGATCATCTCCCGCTGCTGCTGCAACTGCTGTTGCAGGAGGCGGTTTTGTTCACGCAACTCATCAATCTCTTTCTTCAATTCCCCCACGTCCTGCGCCGCCAGCCGGGAATGCATCGAGAAAACGCAGGTCGCCAAAAAAATCCCTAATCGAAGGAATTTAGAAGGGGCGCGCATCTCAAATCGGATCGTGGCGCGAAAGCCGGCTCATGGCAAGCATTAGGTGAGGCTGTTTGATTTAGACCCAGCAAAAACTCCTCGGAGGTATTCCAGGCTTCCCGCGGCGATGGCTTCCGGCCCCTCCTCGAATTTGAATACCTCGACAGAAACCCAACCCTCATAACCTGCCTGGACCAAGGCCTGGGCAATCGGCCCAAAATCGACTTCACCGAAGCCGGGGCCTTTGAGGTTCTTGTCGTTGGCGTGAAAATGGGCAAAGTGCGGCCAGGATTGGCTGATGAGGCGCGGAATCGGCTCCGGCTCCGAACACATCGCCTTGACATCCAGGATGATCTTCATGGCCGCGCTGTGGAACTGCCGCGCGAAGCGAATGGCTTCCGCGGCGGTGTTGATGAAGTTCGTTTCGGCGGGAGACAAGGGTTCCAGACAGATGACCATGCCCTGCGTCTCCGCCCGGCTCACGACCCCGGCCAGGGTTTGCGCGGCCAAGTCCCAGGCTTGCGCGGCGGTCAAACCGGGCAGGATGTTGCGCTGTTGCGGGGAGCCGAGCACCAGGATGTTGCCGCCGAGGTCCGCGCAACAATCGACCAAATCGCACAGATACCGGGCCGTGCGTTCCCGCACCGCCGCCTCGGGATGATTGAGATAGAGGCCCTCCGTGCGCGCCAGCAGCCAATGCAGCCCGCAGATGTCCAAGCCCGCGCGCGCGGCGGCCTCGCGGATCTGGCGGCGTTGCTGCGGGGAAATCTCGCCCACCGTTTTGGCCAGCGTGAAGGGGGCGATTTCAAGGCCGTCGTATCCAAGTTTGGCGCAATAATCCATCACCGCCTCGGGCGTCCAGCCCTGAAAAATCTCGTTGCAAATGGCCAAGCGCATGTCCGGTTATGGAGCCTGTCTAGGCGAGGATGCCGGTCAAAACCTCTCCGTGAACGTCTGTCAGTCGGCGTTCAATGCCGTTGTGATAGAAGGTGAGCCGTTCGTGATCAAGGCCAAGGAGATGAAGGATGGTGGCATGGAGGTCGTAAATGGTGGCCTCGTTCTCGACGGCCTTGTGACCGAATTCATCTGTGGCGCCGTAACTGAAACCATGCTTGACGCCCGCGCCCGTCAGCCAGACGGTGAAACCGTGCGGATTGTGGTCCCGGCCATCGGCGCCCTTTTGAAAGGTTGGCATGCGGCCAAATTCCGTCACCCACACCACCAGCGTCTCCTCGAGCAAGCCGCGCGCCTTCAAATCCTTGATCAGCGCCGCGCACGGTTGGTCCAGAATAGGGGCATGGACGCTGTATTGTTTCTTGAGCGTCTTGTGGCCATCCCAATTGCCGACGCCTTCTCCCATCGCGTAGGCGCCATTAAAAAGTTGCACGAACCGCACTCCGCGTTCGATGAGACGCCGGGCGAGCAGGCAGTTTTTGGCAAAGCGGGCTTTTAAGGCGTTGCTGTCATTGACGCCGTATAACTCGAGCGTGGGCTTGCTTTCCCCGGAGAAATCCACCACCTCGCTCGCGCTGATCTGCATCTTGGCCGCCAACTCATAGCTGGCGATGCGCGCGCTCAAGTCGGTATCGCCGGGATGGCGCTCGAGGTGGCGCTGGTTGAGGAATTTGAGAAAGTCCCGGCTGCTCTGTTCGGTCGCTGGAGAAATCTCCCTGGGCGTGGCGAGATTGGGAATCGGGGTGTCGGCGTTGAAGGCCGTGCCTTGAAAGACAGCAGGAAGAAAGCCCGAACTCCAGTGATTAGGCCCCACCTGGGGAACGCCGCGGGGGTCTGGAATGGCGACGAAGGCCGGCATATCCTGGTTTACCGTGCCCAGAGCGTAATTCACCCAAGACCCCATGCTCGGAAATCCATCCAGGGTGAAGCCCGTGCTCATCTGATTTTCGGCCGGTCCATGCGTATTAGACTTGGCGGTCATGGAATGGACGAAACAAAGATCATCCGCCAGTTCCGCCAGATTGGGCAGCATCTCGGAAATCATTTTCCCTGTTTGCCCGCGCGGCTTGAAGTCCCAGAGCGGTGCGGTCAGGTTGCCGTTCTCGCCTTGAAAGGTGATCAGTTTGTCGCCCCCGGGCATGGGTTGGCCGTTGCGTTTGATAAGCTCGGGCTTGTAATCCCAGGTTTCCAAATGGCTGCAGGCGCCCGCGCAGAATATCACCAGCACCTGCTTGGCGCGCGGGACGAAATGCGGCGGACGAGGCGCATAAGGATGTTCGGGCGACCATTGCGGTCGAATGGGTGGTTTGGCCGCCGCCAACAGTCGCTCATCGGCCAGCAGCATGGCCAGCGCAATGCTGCTCAGTCCGGATCCGCCGAAACGAAGAAAGTCGCGCCGGTTGAGCAACCAGCGGCCGGCGTGGGAAAGAGTATGGTCCTTCATTTCGCTAAAATAAATAGACGAACTCGTTGCAGTTGAAAAGTTCCCGGCAGAAAACCTTCAAACTCTGCTCACGAACAAACTTCTCCGCCGCCGCAACCTCTACCGGATCGGCCTGCCGCTGGAAAGCCAGGGTGAAGGCTCGGCGGACTTGGGCGTCCACATCGTGACCGGCCTCCCGCTCCAGCCGCTGCGCAAAAAATCCCGCCTGTTGCATGATGAACCTGCTATTGGCCAGATTCAGCGCTTGCAGCGGCGTCGTGCTGCGCGCCCGCTTGGGAGCGATCTGGCCGGCATCGGGACAGTCGAAGGCTCCGAACACGCCATCCGGTCGCTGCCGCACGATCGTGCCGTAGATCGTTCGCCGCCAATCCTCGGAACCGTAGTTTTGTTTTGGATTGTAAATCCGCACGTAATTATCGTTTGGCTCGAAAAAGCTGTAGCCAGGACCGCCCATGCGAAGATCGAGTTTTCCGCTCACGGCCAGAGTGGCATCACGGATTGCTTCGGCGTCGAGACGGCGGGGCGGAAAGCGCCATAGATAGCGCGAACTGGCGTCGCCGATCAGGCCCTCCTTGCGAGAATTGCCGGACTGGCGATAAGCCGCGGAGGTCACCATGAGGAATTGAAGGTGCTTGATGCTCCAGGGATGGGCCGCCGCGGGATCGCATTTGGGGTTGACCAGTTCATCCGCCAGCCAGTCAAGCAGTTCAGGATGTGTCGGTGTCGCGCCATTGACGCCAAAGTCACTGGGCGTGCTGACCAAACCTTCGCCGAAATGGTAGAGCCAAAGCCGGTTCACCAGCACTCGGGCCGTCAGCGGATTGGCTGGCGCGGCAATCCACTTCGCCAAGGCGACACGCCGTTGTTGTTCTAGAGAAAGGGAGCATGCGCTGTTGCTGGCGCAGCAATCAGTGCATGAATCGTCAGCGCCGGCACTCTCGGAACCGGCTTTTAGGGAGATGGCGGTCAGCGTCCCTGGAGCGACGATTTCCCGCGGCAGCATGGGATCACCCCGATAGAGCCTGTAGGTCGGTTCCGGTTGGGCATCGAACTGGCCGGCGTAAGCCATCGGAACATCGGCCAGTTCTTTCAGCCGGGTTTCGTGCTGGGTCCGCTCTGCCAGCAGCCTTCGGACGCGGTCCCCGTCCGCGGGTGAAAGCAACGCCAAGGAAAAGGCTTCTGTGGCATTGGTTCCCGCGCCGAAGGGCTGTCGGTCCGCCGAGGACGCCACCATTTTCCAATCGTTCGACTCGACGCAGACTTCGATTCGGTAGTCCACCGCCAGGCGATCGGTGTATTGCTGCTCGCGATCACGGCCCCAAATAATTTTGTTGATGGTGACCGTCTCCGGGAACTCCAACTCGACCCAGCCTTGACCTGCCTCGTTGGAAATCCAACTGTGCGGGTTGCCATATTGGCCATCGTTGAGATGCTCGATCCGGTGCAGTTCCGAGTTGGGATAAACACCCGACGCCGTTGCCTTTGTGCCGGCGCTGGCCAGCGCGACGTTGCGCGAAGGCGCCGCGGCGCTGAACGCCTCCAGCTCATCGATGCAAGGCTCGGCGCCGGTGGTCTTGGCAATGGTAAAACGAAGACGCCGGGCGGCCACGGGCGCAAAGCGTTCGATATTCAACCGCGCATTGACGGGGACGCGCAAACGATTCGTATCGACAGAACCGATTTGCGCCAACGGCTCGAACTCCACCAGCGCATCCTCCACCTCAGCCAGTTTTTGCCGTTGGTCCTTCACCTCCTGGTCCCAGGATTGCGTATTGGTTCCGGTCAATCTCCGGTCACCATGACGCACTCCCGCAAACACCGCTTTGAGGGCGTAATAATCTGTTTGGGGAATGGGATCAAATTTGTGGTCGTGGCAACGCGCGCAGCCGACGGTCAGCCCCAAAAAGGCACTCCCCGTGGTTCCGACCATGTCATGCAGCTCGTCGGCTCGCTGATTTGAGGTCAGGACTGGGTCGGGGCTTTTCACCAGGTCCGATGCCCCCCCGACCAGGAAACCCGTGGCCTCGTCGGCGCCCAAGGTATCGCCCGCCAATTGTTCGCTGACAAACTGGTCGTAAGGCTTGTCCTCATTGAAGGCGCCAATGACATAGTCACGATAACGCCAGGCGTTGGGGCGCGGTGTGTTCACCTCAAAGCCGGAGGTCTCCGCAAAGCGCACCACATCCAGCCAATGTCGCGCCCAGCATTCGCCGTAGCGGGGTGAGGCCAGCAGCCGCCGCGCCACTTTTTCGTAGGCCTCTTTGTCTCGATCGGCCACAAAAGCATCCACTTCCCGCGGCGACGGCGGCAGGCCGATGAGGTCAAAGTACAACCGGCGAATCAAAACGCGGCGATCCGCTTCGGGGGAAAGCGACAGTTTATGCTCCTCAAGTTTGGCCACCACAAATGAGTCAATGGGATTTTTAATTTTGGAGTTGGGATGTTTTGCTTTCGGTTCCGCTGGCCGGACGACGGGCTTCAGCGACCAATGCGCGGCCGCCTTCGCCAGCGTCTTGCCATCCGGCCAAATGGCTCCTTGATCAATCCACGCCCTGAGGATTCCGATTTGCTGCGCCGTTAGCGCGTCACCTTTCTTGGGCATGAGCTTGTCCGGCACAAGGCCCGCCACTAAATGAATCAACGGACTTTGCGCGCTCTGCCCCGGCTTGATGGCCGGCGAGTAATTCTCGCCGCCTTGCAGCGCTCCCTGCCGGCTCGCCAAGTTAAGCCCGCTTTTTTTCTGCTCCGCCGAATGGCATCCCAAACATTTGTCCGCCAAAAGAGGTGCAATGTCCGTGGCAAAGTCGATGTGGCGCGACGCCGGCGGCGGGAGCTTCGAGAGGTCCACGTCGGCGGCGGGGCTGCGGGTGCTTGCCAGCAGTGCCAGTGCCAGCCCAAGCATCCAGCAACGATGATGCCGCATCGCAGAGATAATACTTATAGCCACAACCTGACACTAAGGCAGTCCAAGCGGTGCGTCAACGGATTGTTGCCTATTCGGGTCGTCGTATTTGCCCTTGAGCGGCGGCGGCCGGATCAATTACCCACAATGCCGCGGCGGCCGCATCTGTGACCACCGACGGAGAGTCCGAGGATGCTGGGCCAAAAGCCCCGGGATCGGACACGAGTTCAAAGGCCCAATTGTTAATCTGCGGCACCGGCGCCGTTGCCGGATTGTACTTCGCGTTCTCCAGGAATTGAAGCAGCGCCGATACGGCCGGCTGAGCGTCCCTGCCGAATTGCGTCAGAGACCAGATCGCATTCCTTTGCAGTATCGGATTCCCGTCGTTCAAACACAGCATCAATGCCGGCACGACTCGGTCCGGATCGGAGTGGATTTTGCCCAGCGCGCCTGCGGCATTAATGCGAATGCCATAATTCGTGCTGGTCATCGCCCGCAACAACACCGAAACAGCCTCATTCGCCTTGGGGCCGATCAAACCTAACACCGTGACAATATATTGTCGTGAGAGTGAGTCCGGATGGGTGTCATACATTTGAATCAATTCCGGTGTCGCGCCGGCGGCCTCTTCAACCAGTTTCCGGAAAGCGTTCACCGCTTCGTAATTCCGGCTCCAAGGCGGATCGTATTGAACCTTCATGACATGCAGCCTTTGCGCGATGGGCAAGAGACGCCTTATCAAAGGCGATTCGCGATAGACCAAAATGCGCAACAAAGCCGGGATGGCGTTGGTCCCCATCCCGCGAATCGCGTCATCGGCCTCACTCTCGGTTGGTCTGGGAGCGGAATTGAATGATGGCGGCACGATCCGCGTGTAGCCCTGCAACCAATAGTGGAGCGCCTTTCCTTTGTAAGACGGTTCCGCCGGAGGCCAAATCCAAACGACCGCCACGACAAACACAACCATTGCCAGCAGTGCCGCCGGTCCGAGCCAACGCGCTTTAGTCATGGGCCGATTATATTCCACTTCCCTCTCACGCCGGCAGTTTATTCCGAGGGTCCCCAAGCATGTCATTCCGGCGGCGCACCGACGAGCTTATATCGACACCCGCGCAGCCGTGCCCGGCTTGCGCGACGGGCCGTTGTGCCGTAAGTTCCGCCTTGAATTTGAATCGTCGAAGCGAACGCGCGCTGCTGGCTCTGCTGGCAGCCGTCCAATTTACGACGGTGCTCGATTTCCTCATCGTGCTCCCGTTGGGACCGCAGTACATGGAGGTGATGCACATCGGCCCCAGTCAGTTCGGGCTGATTGTTTCCTCCTACGCCGTCAGCGCGGGGCTGTCCGGCATCGCGGCCGGTTTTTTCCTGGATTACTTCGACCGCAAGCGGGCCTTGCTGGCGCTTTTCAGCGGCTTCACGCTCGGCACGCTCTGTTGCGCGCTGGCGCAAGGATACCACTTGCTGGTGTTGGCCCGGGCGCTGGCGGGCGCATTCGGCGGCGTCACCGGCGCCTTGATTCTGGCCATTATCGGCGATGTGGTGCCGGAGGAACGGCGCGGGGCGGCGATGGGCCTGGTCATGTCCGCCTTTTCCCTGGCTTCGATTGGCGGCGTGCCGTGCGGATTGTATTTGGCCCGGCTTTGGAGTTGGCACATGCCGTTTTTCGCGCTGGCAGGCTTGAGCGCGGTCATCCTGGCCGTGGCGGCGTGGTTGCTCCCGCCCATGCGCGACCATCTCCAGCTCACTCGCGAGGCTCATCCGGCGGCGCGCGTCTGGGCAGTGTGGATAGAGCGAGACCACCAAATGGCGTTTCTTTTCATGGCAGTCCTGACCTGTGCCGGGGCGCTGATCTTCCCCTTCATTGCCACCTACATGGTGACCAACACCGGGATGACCCAAAAGCAAGTGCCCTTCATCTATTTGGCGGGCGGATTATGCACTTTTGTGAGCATGAATTGGATCGGGCGTTGGGCGGATCGCGCGGGCAAACCGCGCGTCTTTTGGATCATGTCCGCTTGCGCGACGGTCCCCATCCTGCTTTTCACCAACCTCCATCGCGTGCCGTTCCTCGCGGGCATTGGCGTGACCACACTCTTGATGGTTTGCATGTCGGGCCGCTTCGTGCCGGCCATGGCGATGGTCACCGCCAGCGTCAAGGCGCGCTACCGCGGCGGCTTCATGAGCGCCAATTCCTCCGTACAACAATTTTCCATGGGCCTGGCCACTTACCTCAGCGGACAAATCATGGGCCAAACGCCGCGAGGCGAATTGACCCATTTTCCGTCCATCGGATTGTTATCGATACTCTGCACCTTTGCCGGCATTTCCCTCTCGCGCTATCTCAGGCCCGCCGTGGAAGCCCGATCCGTTCCCGCCGCGCCGGTATGGGTGGAGTGAAAGCAAGATGCTTTTTCGAGGCTTTGTCAGGGAGCGCAGGCCGAATATCGTCTTGACATCCGCGCCTCAATGCTGAGGGACGTCTGGCTGTTCCGGCTTGACATACTTGTCGAGCCAGTTCTCCATCTCCCACAGCATGTGCAGCACGCTTTCGCGCCCCTGGTAGCCGTGGGCTTCGAGCGGCAGCAGCACAAAACGCACGGTTGCGCCCTCCCCTTTGAGCGCATTGTAGAATCGCTCGCTTTGCATCGGGAAAGTGCCCGTATTGTTGTCGGCCTCGCCGTGAATGAGCAGGATTGGTGTCTTGATTTTGTTCGCGTAGGAGAAGGGACTCATCTTGTAATACACCTCCGGGGCCTGCCAATACGTCCGTTGCTCATTCTGGAAGCCAAAGGGCGTCAACGTCCGATTGTATGCGCCCGATCGTGCAATGCCAGCACGGAAGAAGTCGCTATGCGCCAGCAGGTTGGCGGTCATGAAAGCTCCGTAAGAGTGCCCCATCACGCCCACACGGTGGCGGTCCACCGTGCCCGTTTCTACGCCTTCGTCGATGGCCGCCTTGGCTCCTGCAACGAGCTGTTCCACGTAGGAATCATTGGGTTCGGACGAACCTTCACCGATGATGGGAATAGCAGCGTTAGCCAGCACCGCGTAACCCTCTAGGGTAAAGTAAACCGGCGAAAGTGGGCCAAAAAGCCCAAACTCATAGGGAGAACCAGCGACCTGGCCGGCAGCGGCCCGGCTCTTGAATTCTGTCGGGTAAGCCTCCATCAGCGTGGGGAGAGGTCCCTTGGTCTTGTCATAACCTGCAGGCAGATACAGGTCAGCCGTCAGATCAACGCCATCGCCACGCTTGTAGTGCAGCAGTTGGTGCGAAGGAGTCGGCAGGCCCGAGTAGGGGTTGGGAAAACTGGTGACAGCAGTCCAGGAGTTGGAAGCTGGAGCATCGGCAGTCGGTTGGCCCGGTATGGGCGCGGTCAGAAAGTAGTTCGGGCTTTGCTCGACCGACTCCCGACGCGCCAGAATTTGAATGCCAGCGCCCGACTCGACGACCGCTGTCGGCAATTCAAAAAAAGGCGCCTGGGATTGCCAGAGGCGCGTCTCCTTTGCGTTTTCACCGCTGTTCAAAGGCATCACGGCGACAAATGGCGCATCGCCTTTGGGCGAGGCGCCTCGCCCCGAGAAGTAGATCCCCTGCTGGTCAGGCGTTGTTTGCAGAACCACATGGCCTTGCGCATTCCGCTCCAGCATCGCGCGGCCGGGATCATTGTAGCGATCCTGCATCGAACCCTGGTAAAGCTGCGTGAGCTTGGCCGTGGCCGGATCGAGTGCGGCCAGAATCCTCTTGCGATCTTTCCAGCGCGACTCACTCACGACGGCCAAATGCTCACTGCCCCACGCGATGCTTTCGAAGCGGAGAGCCAGATCGGCAATAGGCTTCCCTTCGCCGGTAAAGGGAGCATCCAGAGTATAGACGCGATCACGCACGGCCGCTTCGCGCTTGGGGTCGCCACCATCGGCGGCCCGCACCCAGTAAATCGTAGCAGGTAAATCAGCACGCCAACTGAACTCGCGCGGGCCTGGTTCGACGGCATCGTTGTCGATGGGGAGATTGTCGATCACGGGCGCGTCGTCCAGCACCTTTTCTTCACCGGTCGCGACGTTGAAGACCTCACGACGCTGCGGAAAGCGAGAGTAGGTTTGGGTGTATGAGAAAGGCCGATGCAGCTCTGCGGTGAAGACATATCTGCCGTCCGGTGAACATTCCAGCCGCGCAAAGAGGCCTGGCTTGCCCAACTTCTTGACCACGCTTCCAGTTACTTTCACTTCCGTAATCTGCGACATGGAGTAGTAATCGAAGAAGTTCTCGTCCGTTGGGCTCTTGAGCAAGTCTTCGTAAGTAGGCGCCGGTGTGGTCCGTCCTTCATTTTCCTGAACGACAGGTCCGGTAGGTATTTCCGAGCGCACGGGCGCAGGGCCATGGTCAGATGGCACAGCAAGGGCTACGAGAGAGCCGTCGTTTAACCAATCCACTGGCTCGGTTAGGACAGCGTTGAGCCGCACGCGCGGCACCCGCACAGCGTGGGCTTTGGCAACGTCAATGAACCAAAGGCTCAGGCCGGCAGTGCCCGCCGCGCCTGAACCGTTGTCAACATTCACCAGGGCGATGTGCTGGCCATCCGGCGACCACTCGGCAAAGAGCACGTGGAGCTTCACAGGCAAGCCACTGATCGCGATCTCGCCTGCCTTTGCCTCTGCGCCCGCAAGCGGCAGCACCTTCAGCTTGAGCGAAACAAAATAGCGTTGCCGGCTGCGCGTGCTGACCTTGGGATTGAAACGCACTCCGGCCAGCCGCAGTTCTGGCTCGGCCAGATCGGCAATCGTGGGAAAGGACGAGATTTGCTCGATCAGGATCATGCGCGGACCAATTCCGTGGGAGGGCGAGATCCTGATCAGGGGGGGCGGTGGCGCGTCCATCATCTTGACCATTACCTTCGGCGGCAATTGGTACTTCAGGTCCGTCGTTGAGGCGCTCTGTTGACCAGGAAGCGACGGGACTGCGACGGAGATTGCAGCGAAAAGAAGAACGGAGCATTGATGGGAAATTGATTTTGCAAGGCTCCGCCAATTCATTGACGCTGAGCGAGTGCCACCCAGTACGTTTAGTTCATGGGTGCTGGACGCATGGTTTTGCATGAGCAGGGTTTCCCACGTCAACTGCGATTTGTAAAGCGAAAAGCCGCTCCAGCACGGCTCATGCGCGCATCTCGGAATATCCTTTCTTAAATTTTTACCTTTAGCCTTCAGTCTTCAGCCTTTATCCTTGCTGACGGATGAAAAATGAAGGCTATGCATAATTTATTTGACACTCTGAAGAATTTCGACCCCGGCCACGGCCAAAAAGCCTCTCTCTATTCCTTGCCCGCCCTGGAAAAAGCCGGCCTGGGCGCCATTTCCCAATTGCCCGTTTCCATTCGCCTGGTTCTGGAATCGGTCCTGCGCAATGTCGATGGGAAAAAAGTCACCGAAAGCAACGTCCGCCAACTCGCGCAATGGCAGCCCAACGCCCCGCGCACGCAGGAAATCCCCTTCATCGTCGCCCGCATCGTTTTGCAGGATTTCACCGGCGTTCCCCTCCTGGTCGATCTGGCCGCCATGCGCTCGGCGGCGGTCAAGTTGGGCCGGGATCCCAAAATCATCGAACCCTTGGTGCCCGTCGATCTGGTGGTGGATCATTCCGTGCAAGTCGATTTCGCCGGCACGGCCGACGCGCTGGCGCGGAACCTGGACATGGAATTCCAGCGCAACCGCGAACGTTACCAATTCCTCAAATGGGGCATGCAGGCCTTCGACACTTTCAAAGTCGTCCCGCCCGGCATCGGCATCGTGCATCAGGTTAATTTGGAATATCTGGCCAAGGGCGTTTTGTGCTCGCAGCCGCCGCTTTACTATCCTGACACCTTGGTCGGCACCGACTCCCACACCACAATGATCAACGGCCTGGGCATTGTCGGCTGGGGCGTGGGAGGCATCGAGGCCGAAGCGGGCATGCTCGGCCAGCCGGTGTATTTCCTGACGCCGGACGTGGTTGGCGTGTATTTGACAGGATCGCTGGCCGCGGGCGTCACGGCCACCGACCTCGCCCTGACCGTCACGCAGATGCTGCGCAAGGCCAAGGTGGTGGGCAAATTCGTCGAGTTTTACGGGCCGGGCGCGGCGGCCCTGGCGGTGGTGGACCGGGCCACCATTGCCAACATGGCCCCGGAGTACGGCGCGACCATGGGCTTCTTTCCTATTGACGCCGAGTGCGTCGAGTATCTGCGCCAGACCGGACGTAGCGAGGAGCATTGTCGGCTCTACGAAAATTATTACCGCGCGCAGGGCCTGTTCGGCATGCCCCAAAAAGGCGGCATCACCTATTCGACCGATCTGGCGTTGGACCTGGCCACCGTCGTGCCGAGCGTGGCCGGGCCGAAGCGCCCGCAAGACCGAATTGAACTCGGCCAGCTCAAAGAGGAATTTGTACGCGCCTTCTCCAAGCCGGCTGCGGAAAACGGATTCGGCAAAACGGCGGGAGACTTGGCGCGCGCTTTTGTGGTCGGCCACAATGGCACGCCGGAACCGGGCGGCGGCAGTCAGGAACCCGTCTCGCCCGCCCACTCCCTCCAACAAAGTACCAACCCGGCGACCGAGTCGGAGATGGCCAACAACCGCCCGACCCCCGATCCAGTGGGAGCCGCGGCCCCCGGGCCGGGCGGGCAGGTTCACCACGGCGACGTTCTCATCGCCGCCATCACCAGTTGCACCAACACCAGCAATCCCTCCGTCATGCTGGCGGCCGGATTGCTGGCCAAGAAGGCGCTGGCGGCCGGACTCAAGCCCCATCCGATGGTCAAAGCCTCGCTGGCGCCCGGATCCCGTGTGGTCAGCGATTATTTGAACAAGACCGGCCTGCAAACCTGCCTAGACCAACTTGGCTTTAACCTGGTCGGTTACGGCTGCACCACCTGCATCGGCAATTCCGGCCCCCTGGCCGCGCCCATCGAGGAAGCCGTGCTCAAAAACGACGTCATCGCCGCGGCCGTGCTCTCGGGCAACCGCAATTTCGAGGCGCGCGTGCATCAAAACATCAAGGCCAATTTCCTCATGTCCCCTCCCTTGGTGGTGGCATTCGCGCTGGCGGGCCGCGTGACCATTGATTTGACAACTGAGCCGATCGGCCAGGGGCATGGCGGCCGCGATGTTTACCTCAAAGACATCTGGCCCCCTTTGAACGAAATCCGCGAGGCCATGCGGGCCGCCCTTAAACCGGAAATCTTCCGCCAATTGTACCGCGATTTTGACGCGCAGAATCCCAAGTGGAACGAAATCCCTTCCAGCGCCGGCCAGGTCTATGATTGGGACCCCGCCAGCACTTACATCCAGCCGCCGCCGTTCTTCGAGAATTTCAGTTTGCAGCCCGGGCGCATCGACAACATCACGGGCGCCAGGCCGCTGGGCATTTTTGGCGACAGCGTGACGACCGATCATATCTCCCCGGCAGGCAGCATCAAAAAGACTTCCCCGGCGGGACAATACCTGGTCGGACACGGCGTCAATTTTGTCGATTTCAACAGTTACGGCTCCCGTCGCGGCAACGACCGCGTCATGACCCGCGGCACGTTCGCCAACGTCCGCATCAAGAACCTGATGGTCCCCGGCACCGAAGGTGGCGTGACCAAATTCCAGCCCGGCGGCCGGCAAATGAGCATCTTCGACGCGGCCATGGCCTACGCGCAAAGCCACGTGCCGCTGATTGTGTTGGCGGGCCAGGAGTATGGCACCGGCAGTTCGCGCGATTGGGCCGCCAAAGGCACGCGCCTGCTTGGCGTCAAAGCCGTGGTCGCGCAAAGTTTCGAGCGCATTCACCGCTCCAACCTCGTCGGCATGGGCGTGCTGCCCTTGCAATTCAAGGAAGGCGTTTCCGCGCAGACACTGCGCCTCGACGGCACGGAAACGTACGACGTGCTCGGCTTGGACGCTCAGCTCAAGCCGCAACAGGACGTGACGCTGGTCATCCACCGCGCCGATGGGCGGACGGAAAACCTCCCTGTTGCCTGCCGCATCGATACGCCCATAGAAATCGACTATTACCAGCACGGCGGAATCCTGCCTTTTGTTTTGCGGCAACTGGCCGCGCGGGTGTAAGGGGACGCGACCGAATCATTAAGAGCTTATCCTTAAATA
>PLIU01000013.1 GCA_003140095.1 Verrucomicrobiales bacterium
CGCCGTCACCGCCAGAGAAATTAAAGGCATCGGAATGGGGGGAGGCTTTTAAGGTGTCAGTGTGGGTTGTCCGCTGTCGCGGAGGGGAAAAGTCAGACGGGTCTTTTACTCGCTCTAGCCGCCGTGAGGTCTCTGGCATTGGGGTCGCATCTAAACATTCTACATTTGAACATCACGCTGCCCGACGGAGCCTGGATCACCAACACTTACGACAACAACGGCCGGATGCTGGGAACATGGCTCACCAACAGCACCAGCAAAATTGATTCGAGAGTTTACACCTACAACGTTGGCAACCAACGGACAAGTGTCACGCGCACCGGCGAATATACCGCCACATATACCTACGACGCCATCAGCGAAGTCGTCTCAGATCTCGCCGCAGAGGGGCCCACCAACCGGTTGAATGAACAGTTGCATTACGTCTTCGACCCGGTCGGCAACCTGAATTATCGGACGAACAACGCACTGATCGTGAACTTCACGGTCAATTCGGATAATGAGTTGACGGCGAACACCAACGGTGGCAAGTTAACGGTCATGGGCACGACGACGTCAACAGCCACAAATGTCACGGTAAACGCGACGAATACCGCACAGAGGTACGGGGATGCGACTTTCGCCGCCACAAACTTCCCGTTCTTAACTTCATACACAGCCATCGCGGCTGACGGTTATGGCCGGCATTCCACCAACACCGTCAACGTCAATATTACCGCCAACACCACCTACCAATATGATGGCAACGGCAATCTCACCAACGACGGCCTGCGCAGTTTCGCTTATGACGACGAAAATCAGCTAATCCAAGTTTGGGTGGCGAGCAACTGGTTCTCGCAGTTTTCCTACGACGCCAAGATGCGCCGGAGAAGCCGTCAAGAATTTACGTGGCAGGGTGCTGCCTGGGTGCAGACCAACGAGGTTTATTACGTGTACGACGGCAACGTCGTCATCCAGGAGCGCAACATCAACAACCTCCCCACGACAACGTACACCCGCGGCCTCGACCTGAGCAGCACAGTGGACGGCGCGGGGGGAATCGGCGGTCTGCTGTCCATGACGTTGAATATAGCATCAGGCCCTTCGAGTTCCAATTCCTATTACTATCATAGCGATGGCGACGGAAATGTGACCATGCTGATCAACCCCTGGCAATACATCGTAGCCAAATATCTTTACGACGCCTTTGGGAATACCCTTTCCGCCGCGGGTACCATGGCGCAGCAAAATCTCTATCGATTTTCAAGTAAGGAAGCTCATCTTAATTCTGGTTTAGTGTATTACCTCTACCGCTACTACGACGCCAATTTGCAGAGATGGCTAAATCGCGATCCGATTCAAGAAGCGGGCGGGATTAACCTTTACGCCTACGTTGCCAATAATCCCATCAACTATGTTGACCCATTGGGATTGTTGACGGTCGTGGTTATAGGCGGACCGAGTCCCCCGAGTCCTGGTAATTCGTCAGGAAATCCATTCGGCCATGCTTCAATTGGTTTTACCGGGAACGGCGTTTACAGTTTTGGCACCTCCACTGCGCCCGGCTCTAGCTTTACCGACTTCCTCAATAATCAAGCGACGTATCGCGACAGCACTCTTTATATCTTGAACACCACGCCACAACAGGAACAGGCGATGATTAATTACCTCAAGAGTCAAGTAGGGAAACCGCTCCAAAAATACCCCGACAACTGTGCAAACCGCACCACCACGGCGCTTTCAGCCGGCGGAATAGATCTGACCCAAACAGTTCCGGCTGCTCCTTCAGTTGCCATTCCTATGGAGGTGCCGATAAACGGCAGCTTTCCTGCTGACATCGCTACCTCATTAGATTTGAATCCAGATGTTCTGCAAATTTCCATTCCGAAAGGAACGACATTGCCACCAAATTTTTTGACTGGTTTCAACCACAAGTAATGGATCTGTCGAATTTGCCCGGCTTTTAGTGAATCAACCATGACGCAAATTATCAAATGGCTGCTGGTGGGTGTTTTCATCGTTGTGGTCCTGTCGGTCGGCTTGGTTTGGTATCGCACGGCAGCTTTAGGAAAAGCCTTTGCGAAAGTTCAGCGAGGGGACTCTCCGATGCGGGTGACGGAATTATTTGGCGAACGTCCGCGTGTGACGACGAACATAGAGACGAATATCAACTGGAACGAGGTGTGGTTGGACAAAACCAACGGTGTCAAATGTGTTCGCCAGTTTCACTTCTATCCGCCGTTTTCAATTTGCGGCGAATCATGGGTTGTCGGTTTCGATGAGCAGAGCAATGCGATGGCCAAGTATCATATCGTTTCGCCGTAGTCATTCAAATAAAACGCATTGGGGTCGTACCTATACATAAACCAAATCGTTTGACAAATGTGATTTCGCTAAACCTTGTGTCAAATCTAAATATGTTACATTTGAACATCGGCAACCTAACATTGGTTTAGGCACAAAACGGCAACCAATAGCATGGGGCGTGCTTTCTATCCTCTGAATCCCTCTCCGTCCGAGACTGAATCCCCCGCCGTCACCGCCAGAGAAACGAAGGCATCGGAACGGGGCGGCTTTTGAGGGTGTCAGTTTGGGATGTTCCGCTATCGCGGAGGGGGAGAATCAGACGGTGCTTTTACTCGCTC
>PLIU01000059.1 GCA_003140095.1 Verrucomicrobiales bacterium
TTACGAGAAGACCGTGCTGGGTTCCTTTGAGGATGTGGAAAACGCGCTGGTGAGCTACGCCAAGGAACAAGTGCGCCGGCGCTCGCTTGACGAAGCGGTCAATCACAGCCAGGAGTCCTTGCGGCTGGCCAATCAACTCTATGCGAACGGCCTGGCGAATTTCATCAACGTGCTTGATGCCGAACGCTCGCTCTATCAAGCGCAAGATCAACTCGTCCAAAGCGAGCGCGCCGTGTCGGTGAATCTCATCTCGCTCTACAAATCTCTTGGAGGTGGTTGGAACACGGCGGCCAGGTGAGAGAATTTTGAACGCTAATGCATTTACGAGCCAAATCCTGCAACACATGAAAACATTAACCTATGCAAACAAAGGATCAGCCTTCGGAGGACCTGGCATTCCGCCGCTCTGGTCCCACTCCAATAAGGAGGGTATCGGCACCTCTTACCACACGGCCTGCCGACTCTGGTTCTCGATAAGCCACGGTATCATTGATGAAGTGTACTGCCCTACGGTGGACACGCCGAACACCCGAGACCTCCAGCTTCTTATCACGGATGGCGAAACTTTCTGCCATGAAGAAAAGCGCGACCTCCATCACAAAATCGAGATGCCTGAGCGCGAGGCTCTTTTCTACAAATTGACAAATTCTGAGCGGAACGGGCGTTACCGACTGACTAAATACATCTTGACCGACCCGCATCATGCAACTCTGCTGATCCATCATCGTTTGGAAATAATGGATCAAAGCTTGCGCGGAAANNGTTGATCGAACGTTCCTTCATGCCCAGCGTAGCAATATTCACCTTGTTTTCGGCTGCAATCGCGGCTTTTCCAGGCGCTCAGTCGGCTATGTCGGCGCCTCTGACGGCTGGACAGACCTCTACAAGGGAAATTTTCAAATGGATTGGGAATTTTCAACCGCAGGTCCTGGCAATGTCGCTCTTTTCGGAGAAGTTGATCTCTCAGGAACGGGAGACAGCCACGTTCCGGGGCCAATTTCACCAAATGGGGGGCACGGCGCAGAGTTCGTTCTTGGCCTGTCTTTCGGCGACAGTTCTGTTTCCGCCGCCACCAAACTCCTTCAATCCTTTGCCACTCCCTTTGAGCGCCATCGTGCCGCTTACGTCAAACAGTGGCAACTTGCCGCAGCCGAACCCGGCCAGGAAAGCGGAATTTCCGAATGCACTGGCGACGAGGGGCATCTGTGGCGACTGTCCCGCGCCGTTCTGTTGGCGCACGAGGACAAGAATTTTGAAGGGGCTCTTATTGCTTCCCTTTCGACGCCTTGGGGCGAAACAAAGACCGACGACGATTCCGGCGGGTATCACCTCGTTTGGACTCGCGATCTTGTTCAGAGCGTCTCCGCTTTGCTTGCTACAGGCCAGGTGGCCACTCCTCTACGCGCGTTGCTCTGGTTGACCTGTATTCAGAAGCCGGACGGGGCATTTCCCCAAAACTCGTGGATCGATGGCCGACCCTATTGGGGGGGAGTTCAGCTTGACGAGATGGCCGCTCCGTTGCTGCTGGCTTGGCGGCTTTGGCGGGCGGCTCCCGACGAATTTCATCGCGCGGTCTTTCGTCCCGTTTTGGCGGGGGCGATCGCCTTCCTCATTACTGCCGGTCCAGCTTCGTCCCAGGATCGGTGGGAGGAAAACTCCGGATATTCTCCTTTCACCTTGGCTACTGTCATCGCTGCTTGTTGCGCGGGCGCCGATCTTGCAAGAGCACATGGAGCAGACGGTTTGGCGGATTTTGCTTTAGCTTACGCAGATTGGCTAAACGCTCACCTTGAGGAATGGTGCGTGACGAGCCACGGCGAATTGGTCCCAGGCATTCCCCGCCACTACGTCCGCATTACTCCGACCGACCCAACTCTCCCGGATCCTCATCCCAACCCGGACGGTCTGGAGATCACCCTAGCCAACGGCGGTGGCGCGCATCCGGCGCGGAATATCGTGGGGGGCGATTTCCTGCATCTTGTACGCCTCGGCATAAGGGCTGCCGATGACCCGCTCGTATGCGACTCGGTGGTTGTGCTTGATGCCGCTCTAAAGCGCGATTTGCCAGGGGGTCCAGGATGGAGGCGCTATCCCTTTGATGGGTACGGACAGAAAGAGGATGGCGGCGCTTTTAAGGATGGAGTTGGCGTGGGTCGATGCTGGCCCTTGCTGACAGGGGAAAGGGGCCACTACGAACTGGCAATCGGGCGTGACCCCTTGCCGTACATCGTAGCGATGGAGAAGTTTGCAAATGATGGTGGAATGATGCCTGAGCAACTTTGGGATGCAGATGATCTTCCTGCGTCCGAGATGTATCGAGGCCGTCCCAGCGGCTCGGCNNTCGGCACCGCACTCGTCGAGTGCCCGCTGGCCACGGTCTTCGGCTAATCACGAGTGCTCCTGCTCGCATTCGCTGGAGCGCTGATGGCTGGCAAAACGAAAAAGATCTGGATACAACGCCCGCCGGCTTTTCGGAATTGCACTTCGCCGATCTTCCTTTAAATCAGTACGGTCCTGGTACTGTAGTGGAGTGGACATTTTTCTGGCGAGAGAGCAATCACTGGGAAAAACAGAATTTTCAGGCGCAAATTGTCTAGCAAGATGCTGAAAACCCGACTTTCAACCGTGGAGGAACTCTGATTGCCGACATCGGCGAGAAGTTTCCGAACGAGAAGCCGCCCTCTAGTCGGAGGAGGGAAAAAGTGCCAGTGAAAGTGCCAGTAA
>PLIU01000038.1 GCA_003140095.1 Verrucomicrobiales bacterium
AATGCCAGACCACTTTTGCCATCGCACTGGTGGTAATAGAGGAAGGCTCCCTCACGACCGCGCCCGTTCCTCTGCGCAAACCGCGTGCTCGTCACGGTCTGAATTCTGCCGGCCCGCATGACCGGCCTGCTTTCGCCTTTGGATGGAAGCGCTCCGGCTCTGTTCCGCTATCTATTAACGCGAACTATTGGATTATGAAGCTACTCATTATCGGTGCTACTGGAGCTACGGGCCGAGAAACCGTCAGCCAAGCGTTGACACAGGGACATGCTGTCACCGCCTTGGTGAGGGACTGCACCAAGGCCACCTTTGTTCCTCCCGTCAAAAAAGCGGTGGGCGACGTCCTTGACGTCTGTTCCTTGGAAAAGGCGTTAACAGGTCAAGAAGCCGTTATCTGTTCCCTGGGTTCGGCGGTTTCGGGTCCTATCAAGGAAATGACCCTGTTCTCGGAAGGCACGCGTAATCTGGTTGCCGCCATGAAGTCCCAGGGTGTCAGTCGATTGATTTGTATCACCGGCATCGGCGCTGGAAATAGTAAGGGTCATGGACCTTGGTATTATAATTGGCTCATCCAACCGCTGGTGCTGCGCGGGGTTTACAAAGACAAAACCCGGCAGGAAGAGATTGTGCGCGGCAGCGGGCTTGTGTGGACGCTGGTCCGTCCGACCATCCTGACCAACGGCGGTGCCAAGGGCGTAGGGGCCGTGCAAGTCTTCACGCAGTTGGCGGAGATTCATGTTAGCAAGATTTGCCGCGCCGACGTGGCTGCCTTTTGCCTTCGCGAGTTGGCGGATGGACGCTTCCAGGGTCAGGCTCCTGTCATCACCTATTGAACAAGGCAACTTAGAAAATGAGGATGGATTTATTTTAATTACGCACAACAACAACCAGTTACATCCCATGACAACAACCTAGACCCACCGGAAGATTCCTTTCCTTATGCGGAATGCAGATTCTGGGCACACCGTTGAAGCATGGACCGTAGTGCAGCGATCTCCTTAGCAGTAAAACCGACTGTCATGCTCTTCTCCACATCATCGATTGCTTCGCGTGCGCTCGCCAGCGCCTCAGTGCCTTTTTGCGTCAACTCACTCTGCATGATGCGTCCGTGTGTCTGGTGCGGAGTTCGATGCAAGAGCCTCATCTTTTCCAGGTTGGCCACGATCCCCAGCATGCTCTGTGCTGTGACAAAGGCCCCACGTGCAAGGGAGGCATTTGAAATGCCCGGTTGCTGCTGAACTGCTGATAGAACGTTGAACTGTGCCGTGGTCACACCTAGGTGGCTGAGCCGGTCATCCATGCTCGTCCGGAGTGCGTGTTGTGCTCGCTTGAGCACGTATCCTAGCCGATCCGCCATCGGATGTTCTGATGCCATGTTTGTCGATTTGCCTTTCACGCTTGACATATAAGGAACCTTACATTATTATAAGCACCATGACAACATCAAGCAAGCACAGAATTACGCCAAAATTGATCGGGCCGAGCTTTATTGCGCTCCAGGTACGCGACCTTGAGGCTTCCAAAACCTTCTACGTAGAGCAGATCGGCCTCACTGCATCCCCGCACAATCCACCGGGCGCGGTTGTCTTCAACACCAAACCTGTCCCGTTTGCGATCCGAACACCGATGGTTGACCTCAATGCAACTAGCAAGCTGGGATGGGGGGTGTCTCTTTGGATCGCTGCAACAGATGCCGATGCGTTCCACGCGCAACTGGTGGAGAAAGGCGTACCCATCCTTCTCCCTCCTGCCGATGGACCGTTTGGGAGATTCTTCGCCTTCCGTGACCCGGATGGATACGCAATTAACGTCCACACAGAAAAGCCAAGGTGACACACAAAAGCCATTGGGTTGGGGTCGCAAGCCACGACCATGTGCTCGGTGCCGTTCAAGGCGGCTTCTGCCAACTGGGCCACGGTAAGGAGGCTTTGGTGCGCCGATTGAAGGCCGGCGACCTCATCGTCTTCTACTCGCCACGCGAATTGATGGGAAGCGGACGTGTCCTGCAGGCTTTCACCGCTGCCGGACGCATTCTTGACGATTTTCCCTACGAAGCGGAGCAGTCTGCGGGCTTTTGTCCATATCGCCGCAGGACGAAGTTTTTCAAGAGTAGACAAGCGCCCATCCGGCCGCTACTGCAAGAACTGACATTTACCCAAGGGAACGAGAGTTGGGGCTTAGCGTTTCGCAGAGGAGCTTTCCGGATCACTGCGGACGACTTCAAGAGAATTGCAAAGGCCATGTCCATCAAATCCGAAGAAGCGGAGGGCTAAATTGCGACTCCGCCTGAGGCCTCGATGCGCTGCGCATTAACCCAACGGTTTTCTTCTGAAAGCAGCGAGGCAATTACTGGTCCGAGATCGTCGGGAACACCTGCCCGGCCAAGTGCCGTGTTTTCGGAAATCATCTTGTTGACAGAAGGATTGTCGCGAACGATGCCTCCGCTAAAATCGGTTTCCACGGGGCCTGGCGCAACCACATTTACGGCAATCCTACGCGGACCCAACTCCTTTGCCAGGTGCCTTGACAGCACTTCGACCGCTCCCTTCATCGAGGCGTAGACCGCCCCTCCGGGCGAGGCAGTGCGAGTCCGCACTGTCGATATGTTGACGATGCGCCCGCCATCGTTGATCAGGGGGAGAAGCTTCTGTGTCAGAAAGAAGACGCCTTTGAAATGGACGTTGTAGATGCTGTCCAACTCCTCCTCGGTAGCCTTTTCAAACGGCATATTGTGGTGGTTGTTACCTGCATTGTTGACCAGAAAGTCGAAACGCGTTGCTCCGAGCTTGGCGAGTGCGTCTTTCACGCTTTCAACAAAGGCGTCGAACGACGCCACATTGCCAGCGTCCATTTGCAGCGCAATGGCTTGCTTTCCTGCATCCCTTACCGCGGCAACGACTGCCTCCGCATCCGTGCTGTGGCTGTGATAAGTGAAGATCGTATGAACTCCGCGCTTTGCGAGGCTCACGACGGTATTGCGACCGATGCCGCGACTGCCTCCTGTGACAAGCGCGATTTTAGTTGTTGAATTTGTGTATTCGTTCGGCATGGTGATTCTCCTTTTGGTATCTTGTTTATTAATTGTTTGTCTAGTCAGTCATGTTTGAGTCAAAAAAAATCAGGCTATTACGCGCCAGAGGGCATCGAACCCGACCTTGCAGTGCTTTTTTGCGTTGGTTGGGTCCTGCACCATGAAATCCATCGTTGCCTCAGCCATGGAGTTCATGATCGCGGAGACGAACCCCATCGGGGCGTCGCGCATCGGACCGTTCGAGCGACACCGCTCCATAAGCTCGGCGATCTTTGCCATCATCTTGTGGCCCGCTGCGCGGGTCGCCGGCGGGATTTCGCCGGAAACGCCAAGCTGCGCCAGCGCGCGTCGCTTTTCGGGATTGGATACCGCCCAGTGCATCCAATTGGACCAGATGTGAAAGAACTGCTCGCGAAGCTCAGCCTTTGCCGGAAGCCCGTCCAGGGCAGCAGACGCCATACTGGCTTTGAGTTCAAGATACAGTTGGTTAAACAGGTCCGCCTTCGTCTTGAAGTAGGTGAACAATGAGCCATTTGAAATGGCCGCCTCTTGAGCAATCATCGCCGTGGATGCGCTCAGCCCATGAGTAACAATTACACGGGTCGCCGCCGCCATAATCGCGTTCCGCTTATTTTCGCTTTTTGGTCTAGCCATACATATAACCATATAAGAGAGTGAGCAGACAGTCAATCTCTTTTTTGAAATTATTTTTTCGGCTTTTCAGCCCGCGAGCGCGCCCCATTTACTTCCATCGCTGATTTCTTCCAGCGTGTTGCGCCATCCGGCGAGGAATTGGAAGCCATGATTCGCAGCAGCGCGTTTGACGAATTCAAAGACACCAGAACGCGCCAGTTTTGGCAGGCTCAACATTTGTTGAAGACGTTTGGCGGTTCCGCCGAGTCGAACCAAGGCTGGCTCATTTCACCGCCAGGGCTGGA
>PLIU01000372.1 GCA_003140095.1 Verrucomicrobiales bacterium
TGCGTTGCTGATCCTGGGTGCGCTCGCCGGCGCCATGCAATTGCTGGATGCCGGAATCGGTCTGTTTGAGCATGATCTTGGAAAATGCGCTGGGCCGCTCTTTATCGCCGTCCTCCAATTCTTTGTGGTGTATCTGCTTCACAGATCCGTGCGGATCACGCCGCAAACCGAGCTTAGCAACACAACACAACACAAAACAAGGAAAGAACAAACATATGAGCAATAACAATGGACAAAATCTGGCAGGCAAGGTCGCGGTGATCACTGGAGGTTCGCGTGGGATTGGCGCGGCGATTACCAAGAGGCTGGCCGCCGACGGGGCAAGCGTGGCGTTTACTTACACCAAAGGTGGTGATGCGGCCGTTTCGGTCGTGAAGGAAATTGAACGCGGCGGCGGAAAGGCTATTGCCATTCAGGCGGATGCCGCCGATGCAGCCGCCGTCAAAGCCGCAGTCGAAAAGGCGGTCGCGACCTATGGGCGACTTGACGTATTGGTGAACAATGCGGGCACGGCTATTCCGAAGCCGTTCGAGGAGGCCACGCTGGAGGAGATCGACCGCGTTATCGACATCAACATCCGTGGCGTATATGTCGCGACGCAGGCGGCGCTGAAGCACATGAAGAGTGGTGGTCGGATCATTATGATCGGCTCGGCCGTGGGTGAGCGCGTCGCGGCACCTGGTCTTGTACCCTACGCGGGCACGAAAGGGGCCGTTAAAATGTTTACCCAGGCGCTGGCCCGCGAAATTGGCAGCCGGGGCATCACGGTCAACAACGTGCAACCCGGTCCGATCGACACGGATTTGAATCCCGCCACGGGCGATTGGGCGGTGCCGCAAAAGGCCGCGACGGCGCTCAACCGTTATGGCCGCCCTGAAGAGATCGCCGCGATGGTGGCGTTTGTCGCCGGACCGGAAGCGTCTTACATCACCGGCGCGAATTTGACCGTCGATGGCGGCATGAACGCCTAACTCCACAGAGAATCCGCAAACAGGACAAAACATATGAATACAAAAGTCGTTCTGATTACCGGGGCTCTGACAGGAATTGGACGCGCCACCGCGCTGGCCTTCGCGAAAGAGGGTGCCCGTCTCATTGTTTCCGGTCGCCGGGATGAGGCGGGCGCCAAATTGGTCGGCGAACTCCGGGAATTAGGCGCGGAAGCTGAATATGTCCGTGCCGATGTGAGCATCGAGGAAGACGTGCGTAATCTGGTTGCTCAGACCATCAAACGCTTCGGACGCATTGATGTCGCGGTCAATAATGCGGGAACCGAAGGGAAACCAGGTCCGCTCATTGATCAAACCGTGGAAAGTTACACGATGACTTTCGATACCAACGTCCTCGGTACCTTTCTGGGGCTTAAACATGAACTCAAAGTCATGATCCCTCAAAGGGCTGGAACTATCATCAATGTCTCCTCGACGCTGGGTCAAAAGACAGCGCCAGGGGCGTCCATTTACGCTGCGACCAAACATGCGGTAGAAGGGCTGACGAAGACTGCGGCCCTTGAAGCAGCTTCCGCGAATGTTCGCGTGAATGCAGTCGCACCCGGTCCGATTGAAACAGGAATGCTGGATCGCTTTACCGGCAGCGCCGAGAAGAAGGCGGGCCTGATCGCCAGCGTTCCTCTAAAACGCATGGGGCGTCCTGAAGAGGTTGCGCAGACGATCCTCTTTTTGGCTTCGGACAGAGCGCCGTTCATTACAGGCCAAATTCTCGGTATCGACGGCGGTAAAATGGCTTGAGGCAACCATGAATATCGCAAGCACACAACAGCCCTTTTCACTCCTGTTCGTATGGGCAAATTGGAGTTGCCGAACAGGATCGTAATGGCCCCACTAACCCGGATGCGTGCGGCTAACCCCGGTCATGTGCCCACTGAACTGCACGTGGAATATTACGCTCAGCGCGCTTCTGCCGGTCTCATCGTCGGTGAAACTGAGATCAGCCCCGATGCTTACGGCTGGGCTGATACCCCTGATCTATGGAGCGCCGAGCAAGTCCGGGGGTGGCGTAACGTAACCGATGCCATTCACAAAAAAGGTGGCTTGATGTACGCACA
This sequence comes from Verrucomicrobiales bacterium, assembly GCA_003140095.1. Lineage (GTDB taxonomy): Bacteria > Verrucomicrobiota > Verrucomicrobiia > Limisphaerales > Palsa-1400 > Palsa-1400. The sequence goes on from PLIU01000372.1 coordinate 2,066, forward strand.
ACTCTGGCACACAGGCGCGATGTCACATCCCGATTTCTTCGATGGCGCTCTACCGATGTCCGCATCCAATGTAAATCCAGAGCAAGAGAGCGTTACTCCTTCGGGACGGAAACCCCCGGTCGCTCCTCGCCCGATGAGTAAGAAGGAAATTCGTCAGACTGTGGCTGATTTTGGAACTGCGGCAAAAAATGCCATGAAAGCCGGATTCGATGCAGATCCAAGCCAACTACCTCTATCTCATCGCTCAATTCCTGAACAGCGCAACGAATCATCGTAAAGATGAGTATGGAGGCTCCACTGTGAACCGCGCCCGTTTCCTCTTCGAAATCACTGAGACCGTTCTCGAACATGTGGAGCCAGGACGAGTTGGTATAAAGATTGGACCAATGAACATACCGAGGTTCAACACCAGGTTACAGGCCACGCGATGGAAGCAAGACCAGTTCATTGAAGATCTCGGGGCCTTTCGCCGCCAATGCTGACACTCTGCCCGACATGGAGTACGTGATAAAAAAGCTGAACGATTATAATCTAGCGCACCTGTTGCTCATGGGAGCAAATACAGACTTCTCGGGAAGTCCACTGGAGCAACTGGCCGGCGACGGCATGTTCCAGCATTTCCGGCCCCTCTTTCACGGACACCTCTTCGCGAATGTCGAGATGACTCCAGAACTCCTGACATAGCCTCTTTGTTTTTCGCCGATTTCCGGTCTTTTTCGCGTTTTGAGGCACGGGATGGTGCGAACCCAAACCCGTCCGCTTTTTTGGCCGCCGAGCATCATCATCGCCCGACTATTGCACCCTTCCGTCGCCCTGGCCAGTTGCACGAGGTCAAAGTCTTTGGGATCGCGCCGTCAACTCTGCCTACTCCGTTTACGCCTATTTCTGCAAAAGGATCTCAGCGGGCGAAATCCGATTTCAGGAAGGGCTTGTTGACCTCGATGTTTTCGTGGATTTCGGTCGTCACGGAATTCAATCCGAGGCCCTGCGCTTGATGGAGCAAATGATCTCGTTTTCCCATCCAGATTGTTGTCTTGGAGTAAGGATTCCTCGGGTTTGGAGACGTGGAAAGGACATAACAATCGGTCGTCCCCACTTTCTCGTCTTTGTCTCTCGTCAAGACGGTTTCAAGCGAAGGCATCAAACCGCCCCCCATGCGATAGCTGAAAAAAGCCCCCGGAATGGTGGACGAAGCGCCATCCGAGAGCGCGGTGGCCATGGACAGAGCGTTGATGCCGTCTCGCATTTTTTGGGTAAAGTTGTCCAACATACGAAAATCACCGTTTCCATCCGACCAGACCGCGCCGTGGTTGGTGATGCCTCCAAGTTGCACCTGCTCGCATTCAATCCGGTAAAGGTTCGGGTGAGCCAACCGAACGCTGAAGGTCGTTGTCATATTAGTTGTGCCACCGCCTGTCGTAATCATAAAGATGGCCTTTCCGGTGTCAGTGTAACTGGAAAGGGACGCATAGGACTTCAGGGCGCTCTGAAGAATTTCCGAAGGTGACGGATCGTCGCCTACATGCTCGGTCTTGGGACGACATGCCATCGGCACCACGACCAAAGATGGCTCCATATTGCTTCCGAACTACACACCAAACAACTGCCGCAAGCCAGCCTATATCCGTTACAATCACGATAGTGATCGCGACTTCGGTAAAACGCAAATCCGCCCATCCCCCTTCATGAATCAATCTCGACAGAAGAAAAAAGAGGAATGATGTGGCGATGACGTTCAATGACGAAAGTAGAGACACTATTGTATGGAATCCTCGATTATTTTGCACCGGCACCTCCGCCTAGGCTGCCCACTCCGCGGCCCGAACCTGCTCCACAAGAAACGGTCTGCGTCAGGCCAGAAAGATGACCGGAAGGTGTATTGATGTTAGCCGCCAACGCCCCAATCCGATCCATTCCAAAACTGAACTCGACGGCCACTGTTATGGCCGAACTCTCACACCAGCATCCTGGATTAGCACAACGAGTTTTCGCGTAGGCCAGGCCTGCAAGAAAGTCGGCGTATGCTATGGCTGCTGCTGCTCCAATTGTTAGAGATTGTCCTGGAGGAGTTGGAGAAGTACCAGGAATTTGCTTCGTGGGAATCCCTGGATTAGAGTGTTGGCTTTTTCCGCAGCTTACGACGGCGGCAGCGGAACAGGCTCCGGTGTAGATTTTGCCCTGTGGAACTGAGTAATTGTGGCCCTGACTTGAACCGTAGTTCATGTTGTTATGTTAACTTTTTTGGACCTCTAAGTCAACTCCAATTGCGACAAAACTATAGTTTGACCGCTTTGACCCCTTTGAGTTGCACGAGCCCTGTCCGTTAGGGGCTGTGGCTTCGAGCGTATTTCCGAAATGTCCCCGGTAACTATTTTGAAAAACTGTTCCAGGATCGGTCAAAATGCCATCAACGATGGCTTGCGCCTGCTTGTTAATAGCCGCAGCGTCACCCGATACAGCCGGAAACAATGCGTTTCCTGGCCGAGCGCCGGCACAATGCTTGGTCAGAGAGCGCCCTGCTTTTGTAAAGCCTCCCGGTCTAAAACGGAAGCAGCCTGAGAAAGCGCGTCAAGGCCAACATTCATTCCTGCCGCAGTTGGCGTAACGGCGGTTGCCGCCGTCAGATATAGGTCGCCGCATCCTGCCCCACGCTTCCGGCTGCTTGGGTTGCTCCGGCGTCACCGGCCGTTTGAGTACTGCCATTTCCATTCCATGTGGGATTATCCGACTTAAACGCGGGAGGGGAAGATTGCGCGTAGCAGATGGCAGCGCCAAGGAGGAGGCTGATAAAAATGAGGGGTGCAGCGGCAAGATTGTGGTTTGAAAGGGTAATTCTTTTCATAAGCGTCTTTGGAAATGCGGCGGATGGCCGCAAAGGAAGATGAGACCGGAATAAATATTTAAACTGGAAGGATTTACGCCGTGACCGTGGCCGGTTAGTCGTTCGAATATCCCATCTTGGTCAGAACGGCGGCGAAAGAGCAAGAGTAATCATTATGTATGTTAACAATAAGGATTATGTTATTTTATTGTGCAAAATAACGCTTGCAGGGGCGGGCGTAATGTGTTAATTTGTCGTAGGCTAAAGGGAATCACAGGGATATGCCGACGTAGCGGCATGAGCGGATAATTTCGCTTATTTCTGGGTTTTCCAATACGAGGATTTTCGAGGAATTTCGAGAACTCACGAAAAAGAAGAGCGGACTGGTCGAGCCGTGATTGGATTGGCGCTTCAGCATTAGTCAAGGTTCGACGGAGACGGAACAAATTAAGAGCGGCCCGCTTTGCGGACTGTCTCACCCTACCGTCGAGGAATTTTAATTATTCCTACCGCGCGAAGATTTGGCGGATGACGTCTTCGATGGGAACCTCCTGGATGTCGATGTCGTTGACCGGCACTTTGTCGAGCAACTCCTTGCAGACGGCGATGACGTGGTCGCGCTTGACTTTGAGCTGGATGCGGTTGGCGCTGTTTTCCACCAATTCCCCGTAGAGGCTGAAATCCAGGGCGGGAAAACTGGCCCCGGTTTGCCAGGAGATGGTGACGATTTTGAAGTCGGCAAAGCGGTCGATGATTTCACCCAGGCGGCCGTCGAATGAAATCTTGCCTTTGTCAATAATGATGACGCGCTGGCACAATTCCTGGATGTCGGTCATGTAATGGCTGGTGAGCAGGATGGTTGTTTTCTGGCGGGCGTTGTGGCGGCGGAGGAATTCGCGCACGGTCTTTTGCGAGACGACGTCCAGGCCGATGGTCGGTTCGTCCAGAAAAAGGACCTTGGGCTGGTGCAGCAGGGCGGCGATCAGTTCCATCTTGGTCCGTTCGCCCAGGGAAAGTTCGCGCACCATGACGTCCAATTTGTCGCGCACGGCCAGGAGGTCGGTCAATTCATCGACGGTGCGCTGGAAGGCAGGGGCGGACAGGCCGTAGATTTTGCCGTTCAATTCGAGCGATTCGCGGGCAGGCAGGTCCCACCACAACTGGTTCTTTTGGCCCAGCAACAGCGCGAATTGCCGGCGGTAGCCGTCCTGCCGTTCCCACGGCACAAAACCCAGCACGCGCGCCGAGCCGCCGCTGGGATGCAAGAGGCCGGAGAGCATCTTGAGGGTGGTGGTCTTGCCCGCGCCGTTTGGGCCGAGGAAGCCGACCAATTCGCCTTGCTCAACTGTGAAACTGACGTGATCGACCGCGAGCGTCTGTTCGTAACGACGATGAAAGAGGCCGCGCACGGCACCGCGAAATCCCGGTTCTTTTTTGTAGGTGCGGAAGGCCTTGGTCAGAGCTTGGACTTCGATCAGAGGCATTCCACTTGGGTCAGCGAAGGAGTTGCTTCTCCAGATAGTGAACGATTTGCCGGACGTGGGCGTCGATTTCCATGCGGTCTTTGACCAGACGGCAGGCATGAAGGACGGTGCCGTGATCGCGTCCGCCGAAAGCCTCGCCGATGGTGTTGAGGGAGCTTTCGGTCATTTGCCGGGCCAAAAACATGGCGATCTGCCTGGGGAAAGCGATGTTCTCCGGGCGGCGCTTGCTGGTCATGTCGGAGATGCGGAGGTCAAAATGTTCGGCCACCTTTTTCTGGATGATATCGATGTTGACGGTGTAGCGGCCTTCCTCGTGCAGGACTTCGCGCAGCAAGCCTTCGACGGTTTGCAAGGTCACTTTCTTGCCGGTCAGCGAGGCGAAGGAGGCGACCCGGATCAAAGCGCCTTCCAGGCGGCGGATGTTGGTGCGGATGCGGCTGGCCAGAAAGGTGATGATGTCCTCGGGCAATTCCACGCCCATGGCTTTCTCCTTCTTGCGCAAGATAGCCATGCGGGTCTCGACATCCGGCGGCTGCATCTCGGTGACCAAACCCCACTCAAAACGGGAGACCAGCCGATGCTCCAGGTTCTGGATTTCCGCCGCCGGGCGGTCGCAACTCAAAACGATTTGTTTGCGGGCCTCGTGCAGGGCGTTGAAGGTGTGAAAAAATTCCTCCTGAATGCGTTCCTTGCCGGCCAGGAATTGCACGTCGTCAATCAACAGCACGTCGGCCAGGCGGTATTTGCGTCGGAAACGGACCAGTTGGTTGTTCTGAATAGCGTCGATGTACTCATTGGTGAATTTTTCGGAGGAAAGATAGGTCACGCGCGCGGTTTTCCTGCTGGCGGCCACATGCTGGCCGATGGCGTGGAGCAAATGGGTTTTGCCCAGACCAACTCCGCCGAAGAGAAAGAGCGGGTTGTAGGATTTACCCGGCGCCTGGGCCACGGCCACGGCGGCCGCGTGGGCGTGGTTGTTGTTTTCACCCACGACAAAGCTCTCGAACGTGTTCTTCGGGTTAAAGGGCAGTTCGCGCAGGGCCGGGGAATTGTGTTCGACCGGTTCCGGGAGCGCTTTGTCCTTGGCGTTGCCCTCAGGGGCCGACAACCCATCGGCAGCCCCGGCCGGGTTGACGTGGAATTTGACCTTTAAATTCTGACTGGAAGCCTGCATGAGGACATCATGGATCAAGCCCAGATAATTGTCCTTAAGCCAGACTTCGCAGAAATCGTTGGCGACCTCCAAGGTCAACGTTTCCTCCTCCAACGCCGTGGCTTTGATCGGAAGGAACCACAAATTATAAATATCCGTGTTCAACATGGCGCGCAGTTGTTGCTGCGCCGCCCCCCAGACGATGTCGGCAGATGGTTGCATATCAGTTCAGTGAAAACAGCGACAAACCCCTAACTTCAACAATTATTCACCGGCACATTCCGGCCTTCTTCCAAGAGCTTTCTCTTGCTGGGCAAATACAGCCTTCCTCAACCTTATTTTGCGCCCAAAGGCGAAAGCCGGAGACATGTCTTCCAAGAACCCTTGGAAAACATTTATAAGTACCCTGTTATGAACACATTGCATCTGAATCGATTTGTCAATTATTTTCTTCTCTCTTGCCGTTGCTTACATTGTCGCTTCCTTTTCCGGCTGGCGAAGTGTGTTGTAATCAAATTTGGCCAGCCTGACTAGAAGAACATATTAACTCTTATTCACGACTTATTCACAAATGAAAAACCCCTTCAATATCAGGCTTTCCATGATGTTTTCACTCGCAGAAACCACCCGATTTGAATGCTCGAAACATTAGACATCATAATACAAGTGGAATTCGTAAGGATGGGGGCGCAAACGCAAGGCATCCGCCTCTTTGCGCTTGTGGCTGACCCACATCTCCAGGAAGTCGGCCGTGAACACCTCCCCTTGCAACAAAAACTGGTGGTCCTTCTCCAGGCAGTCCAGCGCCTCCCCCAAACTGGCCGGCACTTGCGGCACCTTGGCCAGTTGCTCCGGCGGCAATTCATACATGTTCTTGTCCATCGGCTCCCCAGGCTCGATCTTGTTGAGCACCCCGTCCAAGCCCGCCAGCAACAGGGCCGTGTAACACAAATACGGGTTGGCCGAGGGGTCCGGCGGCCGATACTCGATCCGCTTGGCCTTGGGACTCTCGCTGAAGGTGGGGATGCGGATGGCCGCGCTGCGGTTGCGCGCGCTGTAGGCCAGGTTGACCGGCGCCTCGTAACCGGGCACCAGCCGCTTGTAGGAATTGGTGGTCGGACTGCACAGCGCGCACAGCGCTTTGGCATGCTTGAGCACGCCCCCGATGTAATAAAGGGCCATCTGGCTCAAGCCCGCATACTCCTTGCCCGCAAACAACGGCTTGCCTTTCTTCCACAGGCTCTGATGGGTGTGCATGCCCGACCCGTTGTCGCCATAAAGCGGCTTGGGCATGAAAGTAGCCGTCTTGCCGTGCTTCTTGGCGATGTTCTTGATGACGTACTTGTAGAGCATCATGTTGTCGGACGTCTTGACCAGCGTGTCGAATCGAAAATCAATCTCCGCCTGCCCGCCGGTGGCCACTTCGTGGTGCTGCCGCTCGATCTTGATGCCCAATTGCTCCATGACCAGGCACATCTCGGTGCGGATGTCCTGCTGCGTGTCGTTGGGCGCCACCGGAAAGTAACCCTCCTTGTGCCGGATTTTGTAGCCCAGGTTGGGCTGCTCTTCCCGCCCGGTGTTCCAGATCGCCTCCTCCGAATCCACCAGATAAAACGTGCCGTTGGACTTGGCGTCAAACTGCACGTTGTCGAAAATGAAAAACTCCGCTTCCGGCCCGAAGACCGCCGCGTCCGCCAAACCCGTGGACAGCAGGTAGGTCTCCCCACGCTGGGCGATGCTGCGCGGGTCCCGCGTGTAGGCCTCCTTGGTCCCCGTCTCGGCGATGGTGCAGGTCAGCGACAAGGTCGGCACGCTGCAAAAGGGGTCCAGGAAGGCGGTGGCGGGGTCCGGCATGGCCAGCATGTCGGAAGCTTCGATCGATTTCCAGCCCCGGATGGAAGAACCGTCGAAGCCCAGGCCCTCGGCGAAGGAAGCCTCGGTCAACTCGGACATGGGCACCGTGAAGTGTTGCCAGGTGCCGAACGTATCGACGAATTTCACATCCACCATTTTCGCCCCCTGCTTGCGGGCCGTCTCTATCACGCTCTTGGGATTGCTCATGATCTTGATGCTGTCACTTTATTTCATTTCACTTTATTGCCGCAGACAAACGATCCCCGTCGGGTGGAAATCCCGCGGGGACAAAAATCAAACCGCCTCTTCGCCTGATTCCTCAGTGCGGATGCGGATGGCGGTTTCGACATTGCTGACGAAGACCTTGCCATCGCCGATCTTGCCGGTGCGCGCGGCTTGGACAATAGCGTCGATGGCCTGCCGCATCAGCGCATTGGTCACGACCACTTCGACTTTTATTTTCGGCAGGAAATCGACGGTGTATTCGCTGCCGCGGTAGATTTCGGTGTGGCCTTTTTGGCGGCCAAAGCCCTTGACTTCCGAAATCGTCAAGCCCTGCACGCCGACACTGGCCAATGCCTCCTTGACCTCTTCAAGTTTGAAGGGTTTAATGATGGCATCGATTTTTTTCATGGGCGTCGAGCGCGAAGTGAATTCTAACAATCGTGAAGGCGGTGTCCACAGGAATCTGAAAAATATTGAAAAAAAAGTTGAAATAATTTTGAATGTTTTTATTCTTAAATAGTCTTTGACTTTAGATGCAATCCATGTTCTCTTAGAGACAGATTAGGTGTGATGAATTTTGAAGCGGGCCAAATGTTTGGAATTGTTCTTTGACTGCCCGTAATGATTTCGGCTGGTGTCTTGTACAGCATCGCCCGGAAAACCCCTAATCCTACGTTTGTACTAAATTCGAAAATTCCCCGGGCTTCTTGGTCACCCTCTGATCACTTAGCCCGGTTTTTTTTGCCCCGATCCGGTCTGCCTGCGAGTTTGCGCGGGCCGGGGGCCGGGGGAAATCGGCTCCTTTAAGGATGAAAGCGCGCCTTGACCGCGCTCCAAAGCACATGAAAGACACCTTGTTTTCTCGATCACTCGCCGCTGGCGCCGCCTGTGCGTTGGCCCTGTCCCTGGCGCCGTTACTGGCGGACGATGCCAAAAACGCAACCGCCGATGCCTGGGTGCCTCTGAAACTGAAACTCCCCGCAGCCGTCGATGCAGGCACGCCCAAAAACATCCCCCCCGGCAGCACCGTCGAATTGAACCCCCAACCGCCGCCCCCGTTGCTCGTGCCCAAGGACGCCGTAAATGTCGCTCCCGGCAAGAGAATCTCCTCCAGTGACAAGAATGCCGCCGCCGGCGATCTGGCCAAATTGAACGACGGCGACAAGGAAGCCGAAGAGAGCAGCATCTTGCTGCTGCACAAAGGCTTGCAATGGGTGCAATTCGATTTGGGCGCGCCGCATGAAATTTTCGCCCTTGTCGTCTGGCACGCTTTCGACACACACAAGATTTATCGCTCGGTCATCGTCCAGGTGGCCGACGACGGGGATTTCACCGAAAACGCGCGCACCTTGTTCAACAATGACCGCGAGAACAGCGCCGGTTTGGGCATCGGCATGGACCGGCAGTATTTCGAGAGCAATCAAGGCAAAATCATCGACGCCAAGGGCGCGCGGGCGCGGTTTGTCCGGCTCTATTCCAACGGCAACAGCGACAGTTTGATGAACGAATACACGGAAGTCGAGATTTACGCGCGTCCTGCCAAATAAGTTGCACCCAAGCTCAAGGCCGATTGCAATTGGCTCGATTTCATTGACTCCTCCTGCAACAATAGTTCAACGTTATGGCGTCCTTTTTGGTTTTGCGCGGTGTGGCCAAATCCTATCAATCGGTTTTGGATGGCCCAGCCGTGTCCGTGCTTGACGGCATTGATTTTGAAATCCAACCAGGCGAATCGGCCGCTATTATCGGCCCGTCCGGTTCCGGCAAGAGCACGCTGCTCAACATTATCGGGACTTTGGATCGGCCCACGCGCGGCCAGGTGCTGCTGGAAGGGCAAGACCTCGCCCAACTGGACGAATCGCAGTTGGCCACCGTGCGCAACCGCCGCATCGGCTTCATCTTCCAGTCGCATCATCTGCTGCCGCAATGCACCGTTCTGGAAAACGTGCTCGTGCCCACGTTGGTCTGCGAGGACAAACAGCTTCGCCAATCCGCCCCGGAGCGCGCGCGCCGTTTGCTCGAACGCGTCGGCCTGGGTCCGCGCCTGCATCATCGCCCCGGCCAGCTTTCCGGCGGCGAACGCCAGCGCGCCGCCGTCGTCAGGGGCTTGATCAATCAACCCCGCTTGTTGCTGGCCGACGAACCGACCGGCGCGCTCGACCGCGCCGCCGCCGAGGAATTGGCGCGCCTGCTCGTCGAGTTGAATCGGGAGGAGCACGTCACGCTGATGGTGGCCACGCACGCGCTGGACTTGGCCGAACAAATGAGCCGCCTCTTCCGACTGCGGGACGGCCGCCTCGCCTAAATCCTGTTGACATTGGAGACGATTATCTCACAGCCGTGATGGTCAGAGTGGTTTCTTTCTGATGGCGGGATATGCCCGCGACGAGGGTTTGCCCGGCGGTCAAGGCCGGAGCTTGCTGGAGCAAAGTCGCGACGTCGGCGGTTTTGGCGCCATTGACCGACAAAATCACATCATTTTTTTGCAAACCGCTTTTCGTCAGCGTGGAACTGGCGGGGACCTCCAACACCAGCACGCCCGTCACACCGGGCAGACCGAAGGCGGACATCTCCCCCACGTTGGCGATGTTGCGAACGTTCGCGCCGAGCCATTGGCGTGGGGTGGGGTCGCGGGCGGAGGGCGCGGTGGCCACGGGCTTCTGCCCCGGCAACACGGGTGTCCGGGCCATGGTTTTCCAGGCCGGTTTTTGTACACCGAATAGATCCATCGGAAAATTCACGAAACCCAAAGCCAGCGCGGGCGATCCATCCTTCACCCGGTAGTCGCCCTTGGCGGGATCAACGAATTCCGCGTCGGCCACAATCGAGTGATCGTCCCGGCCGCTTTGTTGTTGCAGGCGGACGGCGGGCGTCGGTAGCGCGCCGTCCTTCTGGACGAGGTTGTAGTCCATGTCCTGCCCCCAAGGCGGAGCATGCATCAAGGCGGGATGGTAGTCGCGCCACACGATGTTACGTCGGAAAATATCACCGCTGGCTTCAAACCAGACGTGCGGGTCCAAGCCTGCATCGACCATGATATTGTTCTCGACCACGCGTCCGTATCCCTCGCGATTCTTAATGCCGCCATGCAAACAGAGATTGTTCGTGATGGTGTAATAGGAGGAGCCGTCATCCAGATCAATGTCCCAACCATGGTCGCAGCGCCATCGATTGTTCCTCAGAATGACAGGCTTGACGGCGTCGAGCCTCGGCAGCCCGGGTACCTGCCGCACCCATTCGTTGACTTCGGCGATGTTCGGCCGCCAATAACGGTCCCGTCCCCAGGAATTGAAGCAGCCGTGGTCGCCGGTTTCTTTCACCGTGTCGAACACGTCGCACCATTCGATGACGTGTCCGCCCCAGCAGCCGTCGCCGATGTTGATGCCCGCGCGCGGCACGTCGTAAATCGAGCAGTGACGGACGGTGATATTTTGGGCGAGGTCAATTTCGATGCCGGCGGTTTGCTTTTCCACCCGCCCGGTGAGGTGGATCAGGCAATCCTCCACCAGGCAATCCGCCGGGTAATCCTGGGCGCGGGGTCCGGGCGTGCGGTCCAGGTCCTCCAGTTTGTTGACCTGTTGGTAATTGAAGAGCGGATTACGAGCGGCCCGCGGGTCGCCGACAAAACAGACGCCGCTCGCTCCAGCCCTGGCAATGTGGCATCCGCGCACCGCGGCGCGGCGGTTGTAGTTATTAACAAAAACCGCGTTGCCGCCAACTTGATCCAGGAAGCAGTCTTCCAGAGCACAATCTTCCGTACCCTCGAAAAAAACCGCGCCGCCACGATAGATCGCCCAATCTGAGCGCAGCAACGGCTCCTTGGTCTCCATGACCGTGCGCGCAGCCTGGCGGAAAATCAGTCCGCGCAGAGTGACGAATCGAACGGGTTTTTCCGCGCTGCCGCGAAATTCGACCAAGCTGCGCAACCGCGTGGCTTCCACCGTGGCGCCGGCCAGATCCAGCCCGGCGGGCGGATAAAAATACAAGGTGTGGGTCTTGACATCCAGGAACCACTCGCCGGGAGCGTCGAGTTCCTCAAAAATATTTTCCACGAAACGGATCGTCTCATGCGCGGCGGCGCCGCGGTTGTTCTGCCAGCCGCCTTCCATCGTCACTCCGCCTTGGGCATCCTTGCCGGTAATCCGCCACGTGAAATCTCCCCAGAGCGAAGGATGCATGGCGTGAAAATAACCGCCCGCCGGATCCGCCCATCGCGCCACTCGATTTGCGGAAATCGCATCGGCCGCGAAGCCGTCGAAATATTCCGCCGATGGATCGAAATTAGGATAGCGCGCCAGAATCTGCCGCTCCCCATTGACAAAAATCTCTTCGGTCCGCAAATCTTCGCGCACTTTTGTTTGAAAAATGCCGCCCCGCCACGGTTGCCAATCAAGGTGGTTCAGTTTGACCCCGCCGCTGATGACTGGCCGCTCGTTTTTCCAGGCTTGGAAAATGACCGGAGCGTCCTTCGTGCCTGAATCCTGCGCGGTGAAGATCAGCGTTTCGGGCAGATAATAGGTTCCGCCTCGCAGAAACACCTTGCCCTGTTTTTGCCGCGCCGCCTGCTGCGCGCGGTGCAGACTGGCGAAAGGCTTATCCAGCGTGCCGGCATTCCCGTCCTGGCCTAAGGGCGCGACGTAGTAAGGTTGTCCGAAGGCCGGCCCAGCCATAGCCAGCAGCAGCAGGCAGACGGCGATTCCGGCACGTATGGGCTGAAGTTTGGGACGGTGCCGCATGGTTGGATTTGCCACGGCTTGGGACCATCCCATCTCCCGCTCTTCGGCGTCTTGCGCCTCCACCGCCATTTCTTGCCGCATGCTCGGTTCGTGCTGTTTGCTTGGCTTGCCGTTAGACATGTAACTATTGGAGCACGACCCACCACGAAACGCGAGGCCCGCCTCAGGGGCCTGCGGATGGGATACGCGCTTGCGCGGTAACTGGCGGCGGAAATGAAAGCATTCATGTCCCATACGACCGTCATTTCCGGAGGCGTCTTTCAGCCCGATATTTGCGGATTTCTTCCTGTATCGCCTCGGTCGATTCCTCGTCTTCTTCGACTGAAACGCCACTCTTGTCCATTTCTTGGCCAATACGCGCCAACTCCACCTCTTCCGGGGTGGGCAAATGATACAGCGCAATCATCACGTGTTTTTCGCCGCGCTGAATGACCACCGGCTCCCGGGTTTTGATGACTTGATCAATGATGCGCCCCAGTTTCGCTTTGGCGGTGCTGACGTTTATCACTTTCATGGTCAAAAATGGACTGTTTTCGGATCATCGTCAACGGCGCGAGGCGAGTTTGAGGCCTTTGGCGAGCCTCGTCGTAGAGGTTTCAAACTTCCTTCCGAGCGTTCCGGCCCGGTCCGGTGCCGGAATTCTTCCTTGCGGACGCGCTGGGGCAGATTAACTTTACAACTGTGTCCTGGTGGACTGACCGACATTTCTTTTTGCTGGCCGTAATCGCTTACGGCGTGAGCGCCGTTTACTCTTTGTTCCTCTGGCGCAAGGGCTTCCGCAAGCACGATCACGTCAATTATGCGTTGCTGCTGGCCGGGATCATCCTCCAAACCAAGGCCATGTTCATGCGCGGGCTGACTCTCCAGGAATGCCCGGTGCATAATCTTTACGAAGCCATGACCTTCGTCGATTGGACCATTGTGGCGGCCTATCTGGTCTTCGGACTGTGGCCGCGCGTGCGGTATCTGGGGGCTTTTGCCGCGCCGGTCATCTTTGCCATTGGCGTGTTTGCGCTCATGCCGGGCCTGGACCCGTCGCACACGGGGGAGCCTGCCTTCCCGGCCAACGATCTGGTCAGCCTGCACGCGGCCCTGACGCTGCTTTCCTACGGCGCGTTTGGCTTAAGCTCGGTCGCGGCGGTCATGTACCTGAGCCAGGAGCACGATTTGAAATTCCACAAACTGCGCGCCGTCTTTGCGGTCATGCCGCCGATTGACCGGTTGGAAATAATCACCAGCCGGCTGCTTTGGTCGGGTTTCCTTCTCCTGACGGCGTGCCTGGCGCTCATTCCATTTCTGTTCAAGGATCGCTCTGAGTTTCACGTGGCCTCCGATCCCAAAGTGATTTGGTCCGCCTTGGTGTGGTGCCTTTACCTGGTCTTGCTGGTTCTGCACGGACGCTTCTCCCAATCCGGGCGCAAGTTCGCCTGGGGCGCGGTGGCCAGTTTTGCCTTCGTAGTGTTGACGTTTTGGGGCGTCAACCTGCTTTCCCCAACCCATAGGTTTTAACATGCCTCTGGTCGTCATCGGCTTGAGCCATCATTCCTCCCCCGTCACGGTGCGGGAGCGGTTTGCTTTCGCGGAGTCGGCTCTGCCCGGCGCCCTGCAGGCATTGCGGACCGCGGGGCTGGCCCGCGAAGCGGTCATTCTCTCCACCTGCAACCGGGTCGAGATTTACGCGGTGAGCGATTTGCCGGATAGCCACGCCGCCGCCCGGCTGCAACAATTTCTACTCGATTACCACAAGTTGCCCGGGTTGCCGGGCGGGGAAATGTACGCCCACGCCGGGCGGCAGGGGCTGGAACATCTCTTTAAGGTCGCCTGCGGCTTGGATTCCATGGTGGTGGGGGAGACGGAGATTCTGGGTCAACTCAAAAAAGCCTACCAAACCGCTTTGCGGCATCAGCACACGGGCGGAGTCCTGAACAAGGCCTTTCAAAGAGCCTTCCATGTCGCCAAACACATCCGCACCGAAACCAACATCCAGCGGGGCAGCGTCTCGGTCGGTTCGGTGGCGGTGGAGCTGGCGGAAAGGATTTTCAGCACCTTGAGCGAGCATCCGGTCATGGTTATTGGCGCGGGGGAGACGAGCGAAAAAACGGCGCGCGCGCTCTTGAGCCGGGGCGCGCGGAGCATCTTCGTTTCCAACCGTTCGCACGAACGGGCCGTGGCCTTGGCGCAGGAATTGGGCGGGCGCGCGGTCAGCTTCGACGATTGGGCGGCGGAGTTCCCGCGCATCGACATCCTGGTCAGCAGCACCTCGGCCCCGCATTGCATCCTGGACCGGGCCCGGCTGGAGCCGCTGATGAAAGCGCGCAAGCATCGCCCGCTTCTTTTGATTGACATCGCCGTGCCGCGCGACATCGATCCATCGGTCAATTTTTTGGACAACGTTTATCTTTACAACATCGACGATTTGCAGGCCATTGCGGACGATTACCTTCAGCAGCGCCGGGACGAGATCGCCCGCTGCGAAGCCATCATCGCCGAGAAGGCGGGCGCGATGATGCCGGCAGGTTCGCATGCCGCGGCCGCGGCCAACGCCGCGCTGCCCGGCTTGGGCCAGGCGAACGCATGAGAGACAAACCGATCCGCATCGCCACGCGCGGCAGCGCGCTGGCGCTGGCCCAGGCCCAGGTGGTCCTGGCCCAATGCCGCGAGAAATTTTCCAGGCTGGCCTTTGAACTGAAGATCATCAAGACCAGCGGCGACAAGCTGCAGACCGCCTCGCTGGCGCGCCCCGACGCGTCGCTGCCGAAGGGATTGTTCACCAAGGAACTAGAAGCCGCCCTGCTCAAGGGCCGCGCCGACCTGGCCGTCCACAGTCTCAAGGACCTGCCGACCGAATTGCCCGAGGGATTGAAACTGGGGGCGGTGGCGGGCCAGCGCGCGGACGTGCGCGATGTTTTTATCTATAAGGAACCTCTGGCGCCGGGCCTGAAACTGGGTCAGTTGCCCAAAGGGTTGACGGTGGCCACCAGCAGCACGCGGCGCCAGGCGCAATTGCTGGCGTTGCGGCCGGATTTCAAAGTGGTCGAAATCCGCGGCAACGTGGCCACGCGATTGCACAAGCTGGCGCAACAAGCCGGGCTGGACGCCACGATTCTGGCCGCGGCCGGATTGGGGCGGTTGCAGTTTCGCTTGACAGAGGCGGGGCGGCTGACCGGGAACGAAGTGCCGGAGGGATTGCTGGCGATGCTGTTGGAAACGGACCAGATGTTGCCGTGCGCGGGCCAGGCGGCCATCGGGCTGGAGATTCGCGCCGAGGACGAACAGGCAACCTCTCTGTGCCGAGAGTTGAACGACGAGTCCACCTTCCAATGCGTGGCGGCCGAGCGCGCCCTGCTGCGCGCGCTGGGCGGCGGCTGCCAGATGCCCATCGGCGCGCACGCCACCCTGGCCGGCACGGAATTGCACCTGCGCGCGGTCTCCTTTTTGCACGACAAAGTTCGCCGCGCCGAAGCGCGGGGCACGGTCAACGATGCCACCAGCCTGGGCGAACGAGTGGCGGCGCAGTTGAAGATCTAATGTCTTAGAGCAGCTCGGTGAAAAACCTGTGCCAGCGCGGCTCGAAATAATGTTGGCGATCCAGGGAGATGACCACCATCGACGCGCGGCCGACGATGCGGTTGCGGTCCACGGTGCCCCAGAAGCGCGAGTCATTGCTGTTGTCGCGGTTGTCGCCCATTACGAAATACTGTCCCGGCGCCACGTTGGTCGGCCCGAAGGTGCGCAACGCCAGCCGTTGCGGCAAAAGGGTCACGGCGTGGGATGGCATCCCGCCCGCCTTCTCTTGCGCATACACGCGCGGGCTGTCGTGATCCGGCGGAACGTCGCGGCCGATGTCCGCCGGCAAGGAGTCGTATTGCGACGGGCGGCCATTGATCAGAAGTCGGTCATTGGCCAGTTCAATTTTGTCCCCCGGCAGTCCAATGACCCGTTTGACCAGCCTGGTGCCATCGACAGGCGAAAAGAAAACCACGATGTCGCCACGCTTGGGATTGCTCCATTGCGCCAGATGCCAGGTGGTGAAAGGCACTTTCAAATCGTAGGCCAATTTGTTGACGAAGACGCGGTCGCCCTGGACGATGGTCGGGTTCATCGAGCCGGTGGGGACATCGTTCCAATCGGCAATGGCCGAGCGGACCGCTGTCAAAATGATAATGGTCAGCGCCAGCGCCTTGGTTTCGCGCCAAAGGTTCTTCCACCGTTCCCGGCCTGTGCATTTATTCATGGTTAATTAGACAGCGTTGAGGCGCGTTCGTTTAAAAGGTTCCTCGAGATTCACATTGCGAAAAAGCAGGGTCAAGCGGAGGGAATCTTCAACCCCGCTTGCGTTTGGGCCGCCGCCGCCTGTTCGGACGGAGCATGCGGCTGGGCCGCAGCGAGGCGGTTGAGCCGGAGGGTTCCTTCTTCGATTTGCTCCGGCGTCATCTCGGCCTGAAGTTCCTCGCACATTTCGCGGGCGTTGGGGATGGCGCGGCGCGTGGCCAGGCTGAACCAGGCGAAGGCTTCGGGCAAATCCACCTCCGTTCCCCGCCCGTGCCGGTGGCAAAGCCCCGTTTCAAATTCCGCCTGCGGCAGGCTCTTCTCCGCCGCCGCCTGGAAGCAGCGCATGGCGTCGGTTTCATTGACATCGGTGCCCAAGCCGTTCTGGAAGCACCGGCCCAAGTGGAATTCCGCCTCGGCCACGCCGTGCGCGGCGGCTTTGCGCCACCATTCGAAGGCTTCGGCTTCATTCCTGGCCACGCCCTCGCCGCTTTGCAGGCAGGAGGCCAGGCCCATCTGGCCGCCGGCATCGCCGCTTTCGGCCGCCTGCCGAAACCAATGCACCGCCTCCTGCGGGCTGGGATACACCCCCAACCCCTTCTGCAGGCAAAGCCCAAGACTGACCTGCGCGCCGGGGTTTTTTTGCTCCGCCGCCTGTCGAAACCACTTCGCGGCTTCCTCGTAATCCTGCGCCACGCCCTGGCCATTGGCATAACAAATCCCCAGGCTGAATTGTCCGCGGGCGTCCCCCAGCCGGGCCGCCTCGCCAAACCAATGCGCCGCCTCGGCATAGTTTTGCTCCACGCCGCCGCCCTCGGCGTAACAGGCGGCCAATTCCATTTGCGCCTCGACGTTGCCCCGGCGCGCCGCCAGCAGCATCTGAGCGTGCCGGCCCTTGAGAAAAACTCTAGGTTTTTTCGCCGCTTTCTTCTTGCCGCCAAATAATCCTTTGAGGCCGTAAACCACGCGCCAAACACCCTGGAAGAGCAAATTGAGGAATTTCATGGCCGCAGTCTTTCCATGGGTCAAATCCCCATGTTGGCCAGCAGGCTGGCGATGCGGTTGACCACGGCCGCCAGCCCCGGATGGCTGGTCTCGAATTCTCCGACCGACGATTGCAAGCCGCCAATGGAGTGCCGGAGCACCTGCGGATTCTTGCTTTCGCGCGTTGCTTCGCGGGCGGACAGTTCGGCCAGGGCAGCGATGCTTTCGGCCTCTTCCTGATGCGTCGTGGAGAGCGCGGTGATTTCGGTTTTGAGATGACCCAGCAACTTCAGCAATTCCGCGCGATGCTCGTCGCCGAGCGCCGCGGAGTTTTGAATTCGATCCTCGATTTTTGAAATAGTGTCTTGCAACATAGGGCGCGTATCTTCTTTGAGCAAGGTAGCGGAAAACCGAGCCAGAAGCAAATTCAACGCGCCGCAGGCGACGGACATTTTTGTGAGAAGACTCGGTTTTTTCGGGGTTTTGCTGATGATTGCGACATCGAAGTGGACAGAAGGTTATGCTTGATGCTGATCTCGCGGAGCTTTATGGAGTGCCGACGAAACAGCGCAGCGAACAGGTAAAGCGCAACGCCGGCCGTTTCCCGGAAGATTTTATGTTCCAACTGGCCACGCGGGAGTTCGAAGGCTTGAAGTCACAAATTGTGACTTCAAGTTTGGAAGTTACTCAAATAGAAGGTGTTGTGCCGGGCTGGCCGCAATTTGCGACCCGTTCCAAACGGTATTTGGATATTGGGAAGCATGGCGCTTGGAAGCGGACAAAAACCCAGCAAGAAAGCCGGGAATGAAGCCAAATCATTTTACCATCGTGCTCTTCAGTTGGCTGGTGGCCGCCAGCCTTTGCGGGCAGACGCCCCCAACGAATACAAACATGGATGCGTTTGTTTCCGGCTTGCTCGGCAGGATGACTTTGGAGGAGAAGATAGGCCAATTGAACTTGCTTTCGACGGGTTTTGACGTGACGGGTCCGGTCGCAAGCAAGAATGTGGAGGCGAACGTTCGCAATGGATCCATCGCCGGGGTTTTCAATCTTTACACTCCGGCGCGTGTGAGAAAGCTGCAGGAATTGGCCATGGGTCATTCCCGCCTGCGCATTCCTCTTTTATTCGGATACGATGTCATCCATGGGCATAAAACCATTTTTCCCATACCGCTGGCCCTGGCTTGCACCTGGAACCCGGAGTTGATCGAGAAGAGCGCGCGAGTGGCGGCGAATGAGGCCAGCGCCGACGGTGTGAACTGGACGTTTTCGCCGATGGTCGATATAGCGCGGGACCCGCGGTGGGGCCGGATCGCCGAAGGGGCCGGCGAGGACCCTTATCTGGGCGGATTGATCGCCCAAGCGATGGTCCGAGGGTACCAAGGGGACGATTTGACGCGGAGCAACACGCTGCTGGCGTGCGTGAAACATTTCGCTTTGTACGGCGCGGTCGAAGCCGGGCGAGATTACAACACCGCCGATATGAGCCGCTTGACCATGTATCAGTATTATCTATGGCCCTACCAAGCCGCCGTGGACGCGGGCGTCGGCAGTGTCATGGCTTCGTTTAATGAAGTGGAGGGCGTGCCGGCCACCGGCAATCGATGGCTGCTGACGGGCCTGCTGCGGAAACAATGGGGTTTCAAAGGGTTTGTGGTGAGCGATTATACCGCGATCAATGAAATGACTTTGCACGGCATGGGCAGCGTGGAGCACGATGCCGAACTGGCGTTAAAAGCGGGCCTGGACATGGACATGGTGAGCGAAGCGTATGTCAAGTATTTGAAGAAACTGGCGGCGGAAAAGGCGGCGCCGGAGGCGATAATTGAAACGGCTTGCCGACGGGTTTTGGAGGCAAAATACAAGTTGGGGCTGTTTGCGGACCCGTTCCGCGGGTGCGGCGAAGAGCGGGCGGAGCGGGAGATTCTCACGCCGGAAAACCGGAAATTCGCGCGCGATCTGGCCGCACGATCATTCGTGCTGTTGAAGAATGCCGATCAAACCCTGCCGTTGAAACGATCCGGCGTCATCGCTTTGATCGGGCCTTTGGCCGAAAGCCGCCGGGATTTGCTCGGTTCCTGGAGCGCAGCGGGCGATTGGAAATCGGCCACCAGCATCCTGGACGCAGTCAAGCAGGCGGCTGGGGCGGAGGTGTCCATTTTGCGGGCGCGCGGCGCGAATCTGGTGGATGATCCGGTGTTGTTGGAAACGCTGAATTCTTCGGGCGCGGACATTGTCCCGGACCAGCGTTCGCGGCAGGAAATGATCAAGGAGGCCGTGGCGACGGCGCAGAAGGCGGACGTGGTGGTGGCCACGCTGGGGGAATCCTTCGCCATGTCCGGCGAAGCGGCCAGCCGCAGCGAGCTTGGTTTGCCGAAGGGCCAGGAGGAACTCTTGAAAGCCGTGGTCAAAACCGGCAAGCCCGTGGTGTTGGTGCTCATGAATGGCAGGCCACTGACTTTGCCGTGGGAAGAGGCGCATTGCAGCGCGATCCTGGAAACATGGTTCGGCGGCATCGAAGGGGGCCACGCGGTGGCGGATGTGCTGTTTGGCGAGTACAACCCGTCGGGGCGGCTGACGACAAGCTTCCCGCGGAACACCGGCCAAATTCCTCTTTACTATAATCACAAGACCACGGGGCGCCCTTACCTCGGAGATCCTCATGTGAAGTATGTTTCCCGCTACCTGGATGTGGCGAACTCACCCCTGTTTCCCTTTGGGTTTGGACTGAGCTACACCAGTTTTTCCTACAGCAAGGTCCGGTTGAGCCGGCGTGCTCTTGCCGGAGACCAAACCTTGGTGGCGACGGTCGATGTCACCAACACCGGCCGGCGGGCGGGAGAGGAGACGGTGCAGTTGTACATCACGCAGCCTGTGGCCAGTGTGACTCGAAGCGTGGAGGATTTGCGGGGCTTCCAAAAGATTTTCCTGCAACCGGGCGAGGAGCGCGCGGTGAGCTTCCGCATCACCGCCGAAGATTTGAAATTTTACAACAGTGAATTGAGGTATGACTGGGAACCGGGGGATTTTGTGATTCGCATAGGGCCTGATTCGAGCCAACTATACTCAGCCACGTTGCATTGGACAAAAAGCCAGTAAGTGGCGGGATTTATTATGAGAACAGAAGGAAACGAAGGAAACGAAGGACTGAAGAGAGGCGTCAAATTAGATTGGACTTTCGCACACCTCCATGCGAGGGCACACCATGAAATGCTCCTTCAAGAAGAGTTTTGTCATGCACGCCGGACCTGAATTCCAGACCTGTGACAGCAAATCCCAGCGACCGCTGACACGCCCGCTGATTGCGGCATTGTTAGGACTCCTTTGATGGCTCGGCAGAATGAAGCAACAAAAGAAAGGCCCGGGCGTGTTTCCGGGCCTTTCGTGGGTCACGATCATGATGGGTCGCGACAAACTTAATTGAGCGGCAAGACGTGCGTCGAGGTTACGATGATGCAGGTTGGGGTCGTGCCCACGTTGTTGACCGTGTAGCTCGTCGAGAACGAGTTCTGCGGATCGACAGGGCAGGTCGGCAACTCACCGTTGGCGCCGCGGCCCAAGTAAGGCTGCAGGTCAGTCCCCGTGGAAGACGGGTGTCGGTGGTCTGCTTTTTCTGTTCCAAGGCCCATTGCTGTTCAGAGGCGTCAATGAGCCGGAGGTTGTTGATGCAGGCGTTTTGCTGTGAGGTGGTGCGGGCTTTCACGAAGTTGGGAATCGCAATCGCGGCCAGCAAGCCAATAATGGCCACCACGATCATGATTTCAACCAGAGTAAATCCCTGTTTCTTTGCAGTAGTTCTTTTCATACCATACTTTACTTTGACAAGCGGCGTGAACGCATCCTAAGAGCGGGTTAGTATTAAAACTGAAGCGTCCACAAATAGCTCTCTGGAAGCCGCAGAAATGAGATAAGCAGCGAGCGTGCCAGAGGCAAACCACTACTGGCTTGGCTGTAATGCCTTACAATCCTGCAAACTATGCTCCATTACCCGTCACTTTTCCGTTGCCGAAGGTGCCATTCGGCAAAATCAGCCGCATGAGAACGGTCACCCCGCAAAAAGCAGGCAACGCTCAACGGCATGTTGCCCAAGGCCCATTGCGCCCCAAGCCAATTTTCGCACGTTTGAAACGATGCCTATTTGAGCTTGCTTTGGCCTTCGTCATTTGGGACTCGTCACTGACCGTGAAGGGCATCACACTCATTTTGCAGGCTGTTCAGCAAGGCGACCCCACGGCGGCGGAAGAGTTGATCCCGCTGGTCTATGACGAATTGCGCCGCCTGGCCGCCTGGCGCCTGGCCAACGAGGTCCCCGGGCAGACGTTGCAAGCGACCGCCCTGGTCCACGAAGCCTACCTGCGGCTTGTCGGCCAGCAGGACACCCGCTGGCAAGGGCGCGGGCATTTCTTCGGCGCCGCCGCAGAGGCCATGCGCCGAATCCTGGTGGAAAACGCCCGGCGCAAAAAACGCCTCAAGCATGAAACATCCCGCCAGAAAGTCCACCCCGCGCCCGCCTTCACCCTGGTCGAATTGCTCGTGGTGATCGCCATTATCGGGATTCTGGCGGCATTGTTGCTCACTGTGTTGGACAGGAGCAAGCAGCAAGCGCAGGGGACATACTGCGTTAACAATCTCAAGCAAATGCAGACTGCCTGGGCCCTTTATGCGGATGATTCCGCGCAGGTCCTGGCTCCAAATGTTGGAGACCTCCAGCCGGAGTGGGTGTCAAACCTCTGCTGGGTCGTGGGCGACGTCAGTTCGTTGCCCGACGAGACTAACACCTTGCTGCTTTCAGATTCCTTATTGGGTCCTTACGCCAAAAACGTCTCGATTTACAAATGTCCGGCGGACCCCGGCAACCCTTCCGGCACGCCACGCGTCCGCAGCGTTGCCATGAACAATTATATGCACGGAAAGGGCGCGGGCCTGAGCGACGACTTCGTCCAGAACACTCGCACGTCCGATATTCGGCAGCCGGCCTCATCCTTCGTTTTCCTGGATGAGCGTTCCTCCACCATCAACGATGGCTACTTCGTCGTGCAGCTAACCCGACTTGGCGGATTCG
>PLIU01000415.1 GCA_003140095.1 Verrucomicrobiales bacterium
TCCAAAAACTGAGATGCGCACCTCCTGAGTCTCCAGGGCCAACAAAAAGGCCATTTTGTGCAAAAAAACAAAAAACGGGTCAGCCCGAAAAACAGGTTCGCATAATCGCACAATTTATGAAGGCCGAAGGGTCGGCTTGGGAAGTCAACGCTGAAGGGTCCTCGTAAGTTGGTAGCTCAAACAGTAGGCAACCAATAGCGGGCTTTAGGCCAGCTTTTCTTATGGCGTTGCCAGGCACGACTTCTTGGAGTTCACGGCCCTGCAAGCATGGACGGACTTCGGCGGCGCAACACCAACGGCCTTGACGTTGCTGGGCTTAAGAAATTGGACGCAACAGAGGGCACCATTCCCCACGCGTAAGATTGCGATCTTTGACGTGCCGGCTGCCTCACAATTTCAAAATCGCAGACTTCCGTCACCGGGGACCCTGACTCCGCCAATTCAAGCCGTCTGCAGTAGGCTCCATTCCATCGCCGCCGCTGGACCGTTCCACCGGCTGGCGCTTCCACTACGGTCCGTTCCGTCATCCCGAATTGGCGGAGACAGGCTTTTCCTCGCGTCCTGAGAGCGGCGGCTTTTGCTCCGGCTCCGTGCCCCGCTTCCCTTCCGCTGCGCTCCGCAAAACCGCCGCACTCATGCCGCCCCGGATTCGAGCTTGTCCCTCAGACTGAAAGCCGCTGCATTCCGCTTACTTGCCCATTTGCTCTGCCAATGTCGGTTGTAACCGCTTCGCTTGCCAGGGTTTAGGCCGACGCAACCGGGCGACCGCTCCACTTCGCAACTTTCCGGCTGAGCGACAAGATTGCCGCGCCTCCGCGCCCCGTTTGGAAATGTTTCCAAATCCATTTTTTTGCGCGTTCCCAACCTCTCGCCCTCACCAGCGTGCTTCCACAGGGGGCAATCACATGGTGGTGCCCTCTGAAGACTACTCCCGCCAGCCGCCCTGTTCCGCACGCTTTTTCGTGAAGGGCGAGAGGCCGAGAACGCACAGAGCAAAAAAAAAGATTATGAAAACAAAAACAAATAAAGATTCAGAGCTCCAGAACCGGACCGCACAGCGCATTGAAAACACTTCAGAGTTGCCGAAGATTGACTTGAACCGCAGAAACCAGAATCGGGCTTTGCCGATGGAATCCTTGTTGAACCTGATTCGGAAGGAAGCCCCGGCCTTTTGGGATTCGGTTGAAGTCGTAGGCCAATGGGTTTGGCTCAGTTTTCAAGAGAAACAGCCCCGCGAACTCACCGCCGTTTTATCGCAGCTTGGGTTCCATTGGAACAACCGCCGCCAAGTTTGGCAGCACCCTTGCGGGCAACTTACGGCCAGAGCCGACTTTGACCCGCGCCGCCGTTACGGCTCGCATTTTCCGTCCGACCAGAAACCCGCGTAAGGAGAACCGGCCATGAAAAATTCTGATTTTCTTCCCGGTTTTGAACATCTGGTCAAACCGTTCAAGTTTCCGGCCAGCCCGTATGAATACAAGGTAACGACGCTCCGGGAATGCCCGACGCCGGAAACCTTGCAGCTTTGCGACACGCCCGACAAGGCAGCGGAATATTGGCGGTTGCACTTATCCGGGCACCCGTATTTTGACCCGGAGCGCGAATGTCTGGCCGTCCTGATATTGAACACTCGCCGCCGCGTCAAAGGCCATCACCTTGTTTCGATTGGCTCGCAGGATTCCCTTTTAGTGGCCCCTCGTGATATTTTCAGATTGGCCATCGTCACCTCCGCTTGCGCCGTGCTGGTCATGCACAACCATCCCAGCGGGCAGAGCGAACCATCGGAAGCTGACATCAGGGTGACGCGGGATTTAGTCCGCGCAGGCCAGCTTTTGAAACTGGAAGTGCTCGATCACGTCATTGTCGGCCACGGCAATCATACCTCACTGCGCAGCCTTGGATTCTTCGCATGAAAAGAACCAAACGCCGCCTACCAATTCCGCAGCACGAATTCGGATT
Organism: Verrucomicrobiales bacterium; assembly: GCA_003140095.1. Classification (GTDB taxonomy): domain Bacteria; phylum Verrucomicrobiota; class Verrucomicrobiia; order Limisphaerales; family Palsa-1400; genus Palsa-1400. Next base: position 1,960 of record PLIU01000415.1, read on the forward strand.
TACAGTCGAAGTTTTCCGGCTGTTGTCCGAATCCGGGCTGGACGGGGAACGTCTTGCCCGCGAACGCGACGAGGCAGACCGCGCCCGCAGTCTCGCCGAGCAAGCGCAGGCACGGTTGTTTACCCCAAATCAAAAGCACGCTCTTTCAGGCATCCGAAAGCGGACACCAAAACGGACACCAAATGAGTGAAAAACGATTTAAACCGAATAGTGCCGAATTGTCTTGAATACCTAGGTAAATCAGTCAAACTAACCATGCAAACGCGACGGAAAATGGCCGATTCCGACCCTCGCCTCCAAACCTAACCGTGTGTGCGGCAAGGATTTGGAAATCTTCCATAGACGAGTGCCAGCGGAAGTGCCAGCAGGATTTAACTCTGGCCTGCCCTGCATAACTCCCACCTGCTCCCTACCGGAGTCGAGATCAATTGTCGTAACCTCATCGCTGTGAACACAGTAATGAGACAACGATACCGACTCTACCGCCGCAAAAAAGGCGGNNCACACCACCGACCGCGCCACGGCACTGCGGTTGTTCCATTCGCGCGGCGAAGCGGAGCAGCAACCCGCCGTGAACCTGCAAATCGCCCGCGCCTATCTCGCGGCCAGTGACCCGCAGATCGCTATACGGAACTGGCAGTTTGTGATGGAGGAAATGGTTAAACTTAAAAAAGGTGAGACTCAACACCGCTGGCAGACCGCCATCAGGGACAAGGCGTTTGACTTGATCCGACACCTGCCGGTTTTGGAAACGCGGCCGGAAAACTTTTTGCGCGTGCTCGAAATCGGAAAAGTCTCGACCAATGTTTATCTGCGGCGCATCCACAACTTTGCCCTGGACATGACGTGGCTGCCATGGCCGGTCATTGTGAAACGGCAATGGCCAAAAGTTCAGTTCAAGGACAAACGCGCCATCACCTGGGAGGAGCATCTGGCCATCGTCAACCGCGAATTGAATCCCGAACGCAAAGCGTTCTATAAACTGGCGTGGCATCTGGGCGCGTCACAGTCCGATCTGGCGTGCCTCGAAGCTGAGAACATAGATTGGGAACACAACGTCATCAGTTTTGCGCGGAAGAAGACCGGCTCCATCGCCATCATGCGGTTCGATGATGAAGTGGCGGAAATCCTCCGGAACTTGCCGGGCCGCGGCCCGCTGTTTCCATATCTCCGCACGGTTCGTTCCGGTGACCGGGCGACGGAATTTCATCAGCGCATCGCGGGCTTGGGCATCAAAGGTGTCAGCCTGCATTCGTATCGGTATACGTGGGCGGAACGGGCGAAAAAGGCCGGGTATCCCGAACGGTTCGCGCAGGAGGCGTTGGGACACAACAGCAAAGCCATCCATCGCGCGTATGCGCGCCGGGCGCAAGTGGAACTGCCTCCATTGAGTGAATTTGAACGGATGCGCACTCAGTTCGCGGAAATGTCGAGGACCATTGAGCCAGTGATGGCCAAGGCATAACCGGAGGAAATGACATGAACTTGAGTCCTACCACAGTGCTCGAACCGGTGTTCCATTTTCTCGATGGATTGCTTGAAGAAAATGGCGTGTATTTTTATCTCGTGTTCGTCTGGCTGTCTGTGTTGGTGCTGGCCTGGGTGTTCAGCGGCGGATTGCGCCGGAGATTTCCGATCAACCGCACATCCCTGCCGGCCCGGGCATTGTCATACAGCCACACACACCACCGCCACCACCAATCATCATCCACGAATTTGACCCGCCGAATGATGGCACGGATTAAACCGGGTGTTCTGTGAAGGGTGACGATGGGGACGGGCGAGCGGCGGCGCGGAAGCTCCGAGCCGCCATCTCGCCGCGCTGCCGGGGTGCTCCCCGGACTCGCCCGATTTATTTCGTCGGTGCCGCCAGTTGCCCATTCGATTGCGCCTGCCGCGCCCGCTTGCGCGCGTTTTGGATGCGCCAGTGCCGGTGGATGGCCGCCGCGACTTTATCCAGCCAGGTCTCGTCGGCAATGTTGCGCGCAAGGGTTTCCCGCGAAAATTTCTTCACGCAATAACGCTGCGGATGGCCTAGCGGTTTGAGGAGGCCCGCCCGCATGAGCAGCGGAATGTTATGGGTGCCGATGCCCAGCGCCTCGGCCACTTTCTCCTTGGTCATCAAGACGGCAAATTTTTCCAGCGCCTGGATTCTCAGTGGTGAATCGGGATTCATATGTTTTTCTTGGTTAGGGTGATGGCAACGGAAGCAACAAAGGTGTTCAGCGTGGCGGCACGACGCCGGTCCGCCGCCTTCACAAATTTCAATTCATACTTTTGCAAGCCGCGCTCGATGGCCTTGAGACCGCTGCCCAGCACGACGACGTCAGCGAGGGCAAAGCGGATCAACATCTTTTCCGGCGGGGCGTCCGGCTCCTTTTCCAAGGCCGGATTGGAAATTCTCTCGGCAAACAAAAACTGCGCATAAGGCAGCAGATAACTGATGCCATCGTCAGCAAACACATCAAGGGCGGCGATGGTGGAATCAGTGCCGAGGCAGGGATTGTCACGTGGGCTAGAGGCTGATGTGGCGGGTGGATTGTCGTTGGTGTTCATGTGGTTCGATTTCATGGATGTTTCTTTCGGTTGAAAGTGCTTGCGTACTGC
>PLIU01000112.1 GCA_003140095.1 Verrucomicrobiales bacterium
TTATTTCGCCGAGTCCGCTTTCTCGGCAATGAGTAACTATTCACGTCCTTCGTTTTGACTGGCAGAGAGTATGAGGGGCGCGGGGCGTGGAGGCGAGGAGGAAAAGATCTGAGCAACGATGCGTTTCACGTGAAGCTTGGTAGTGTCCAGGAATGGAATTCCTTTGTATGTTACATCACGCAAAATCAATGGCAACTCAGTCCCACCCAGAATCAGGCCTTGCATGCCATGGAGTTCCTGGAGGCGTTCTACTATCCGCAAAAATCGCTCACGTGTCTCCGGCAGGACTATGCCGTGAATCAATTCGCTCAAATATTTGTCGTGAATGTAGGATTGCTCATCCAAGGGCGGAATGCTGAGCGCGATGCCTTCCCGCGCAAAGACATCCTGATAGAACCGCCCTTGCATGGTAAAGCGTGTGCCAAACAAACCCAGATGTTTCAATCCCATCGCCTTGGCGGCCTCGCACGCAGTTTCCACGATGCTGATCAATCGGATCGGCGACCGGCGATTAAGCTCATCAAAGACCAGGTGCGGCGTATTGGCTGCCAGCACACCGAAATCCGCTCCCGCATCCGCCAGCTTTTGCGCCGCGCCAAGCAAATATTCGGTGACGGCCGTGAGTTCATTCCTCCCAATCAAGTCCAGCAGCTTCTTGACGTCGATACTGTTAATAAAGATGGAAGGGTAACTGCCATCTTGTTGCAGTTGGCGGTAGGAGGCGATGATTTGGCGATAATATTCAATGGTGGACTCGGGTCCAATCCCTCCGATGATGCCGACGGTTTTCATCGTGAATCATTCCTGGGAAACAGACAATTGCCAATCAAAGACATGGCCGTGATGATAGCGGCGAAGAAATCACGCCGCAATTGTATTCTGTCTTGACATCCACAGCGCGGCGTGGCTCATTGCGGGCCGTTAGCTATCGGACGCCCTATGCACATTCGCGACGCAACGATGGAGGATTTGCCGGTCATTGTCGCCATTTACAACATCAGTGTTCCGACGCGCATGGTGACGGCCGACCTCGAGCCGGTTTCGGTGGCCAGCCGCCAGAAGTGGTTTGAGGAGCACTCGCCGAGCCACCGGCCATTGTGGGTGGCACAGGACGGTGACCAAATAGTCGGCTGGCTCAGTTACTCTTCGTTCCATGCACGGTGCGCTTATCATGCGACCTGCGAGGTGAGCATTTATCTGGCGGCGGACCATCGCCGTCGCGGCCTGGGCACGCAATTAGTGCAGCGTTGCATCGAGCACGCGCCTCGGATCGGGGTGACGACGTTAGTCGGGTTGATCTTTGGGCACAACGATCCCAGTTTGGGACTTTTTGAGAAGATGGGATTCAGTCGATGGGGGTACCTGCCGCGAGTTGCCGTGCTGGACGGAGTGGAGCGTGATTTGGTGATTGTCGGGCGTCGTGTGTAAAAAGTTGCAGGCTAAAGACGCAGAAAGATTTTTTTGCGGTAAAGGAAATGGACGAACCAAAAGGCCAGAGCCATCTCCAGCAGAGCCGCCAAGAGGTCGCCGCTGCCGATAAGTTGATGGTTGAACCAGGCGCTGATGTCACCGCCTACAAACCGGCCGGCCAGCTTGCCGAATCCGCCCAGGATGTTGCGAGCCATATAGATGGTGATCGAGTTCATGCCCATCCAGACAAAAGGCTGGCACCACTTCTGCCATTGCCACATATCGACAACGAGGTAAAATACCGCCAAGAGCACCGCGCTATAGCCGCCGGCGACCAGAACGTAGGAGGAGGTCCATATTTTCTTGATGACGGGGAATTGCGCGCCCCAGGCCCATCCCAAGGCCACGAGCACCAGGCCGGCCGCCAGAAGAGAGATGACCTTCTGCGGGTCGTTGCGGGAAGGATTCAACAAAAACAATCCCGCGAAAATTCCAAGCAGACAAGTGACAATGGCGGGAAAGGTGCTCAGGCAGCCCTCGGGATCATAATAGGTGTCCCATTTGAAGCCGGGCAGGTACTGGAAGTCGAAGTGGTTGGGAAGATTCAATCCCTGTTCGAAACGGCCGGTGACGCGCTCCGTCGTGCCATAGAAGAGCGCCTGCGGATCATCGGCCACGCCGCGTTTGGCCGCCAATTGCTCCAGGGCCTCCTGCTGCAATTGAGTATTCCGAATCGGAACAAAGGTGAGCAACGCCCAGTACCCGAGCAATAAGCCCACGGCGATGGCGATCATCGCGCGCAAATTGCAGAAACAGAAAATCAGGCCGGCGAACAGATAGCACAGGGCGATCCGTTGCAGCACGCCCATCAAGCGGATATGCGGCCATGGGTTGGAAAAGCCGCCGTAGTAAAAAATGCCGAGAAGATAGAGCAAAATTCCGCGCCGGAGGACACGGCGAACCGCCACCGCGCGGCCCTCCCGCTCGATGGTCTTTCTGAGCGAGAAAACAATCGACATTCCCGCCATGAAGACGAAGAGCGGAAAAATCAGGTCTTCGAAATGAAACCCCTGCCATTCCGCGTGCTCCAATTCGTAGGCAACCAGACCGATGGGCGAGAATCCGCCGCTCTGGCCGCTGGGATGAGCCATTTTGTTGAGGGCGGCGACCAGGGGTTCGGCGGCGACGATCCAAAACATGTCGAAACCGCGCAGAGCGTCCAGGGACATCAAGCGTTTGGAAATCGCTTGACTGGGAGACGTTGACACGCTCGGAGGCGCTGACAAGATGGCGGTTTCGCTCATCGCGGCATTTTGTGGGTGGGGCGCGCGGTATTCAATGAAAAAGTGTGAACGCGGGAGGGCGCGGTTTGTCTGGCGGCTCCGACAAATCCCGGCGGTCGTTTTGGTCTGCACGCCTTTGCTAGACCTTCATAGAGCAATGTCCCCCATCTGCTCGTTTCCGTGAAAACATTTTCACCACGAAGAGGCCGAAGGACACGAAGTTTTGAAAAAGAGCAATGGCTGGAGCTCAAATCGAAGAGGTGCGCGCCTTCACAACTGCCGGTCATGTTTCCGCGAGGAACCTACGGATTCAGGAGAGAACCACGGATTTCTTAGGGCGGCGAAGCCTGGCGAAGCCGCAACCAAAGGATTGACGACGGACTTCACTGATTTCACGGATGGATGCAGGGATGGTTTTGAACATGTTTAGGCTGCAAGTTTGCGCTATCCAAGGTGTTTGGATTGTAACGATGACAAGTTTCGTCAACTCAAATGGAAGAGGCACGCGCGCGTTCACGTTGCTTGAACTGCTGGTCGTGGCAGCCCTCATCGCAATTTTGGCAGCCCTTTTGCTACCGGCGATTTCCCAAGTCAAAAAAAGAGGGCAACGAACCCAGTGTATCAGTAATTTGCATCAACTGGGCCTCGCTATGCAGGGAGTCCTCGTGGAAAAGAAGACTTACCCTCTCTGGGGTGTGGGTAGTCGCGACGACGATGGACTGTGGTGGGCTGAACAACTGGAGCGCACAGGACTTAGGCTTCTCCAAACCTGAAGCAGATTTTGACCAAATGGGAGTGTGGCGCTGCCCGTCGGCCGCGTCGCCGCCAGGGTACGGCCCGACGAACCAACCTTTTTACGCGTACAACGCTTTTGGTGTCCTTTCGGTGGGAGAGAAAACCAAGGCGCTTGGCCTTTTTGGGCACTTTGACTCAAATGCCGTGATTCCCATTAGTGAGTCCGAAGTTGTTAGTCCAAGTGACATGATGGCGATTGGAGATCAACTTTTTGGGGGCTCCGCTTTTATGCGGGTGGATCTCGCTGCGAACGAAAAGTGGGGAGCGTCGTCACGGCATCAAGGCAAAGCTAACGTACTATTCTGTGACGGCCACGTCGAGTCGCCAACACTGCGTTACCTAATTGTGGACACTACCGACGCGGCTTTGGTCCGCTGGAATAGGGATCATCAACCGCATCGAGATGCCCTCTGATGGCCTATTGCCAAGCGTGTACGACGTGAATGAAAGGGCCACAAAAGGGCACGGAAGACACACCAAGAAGAAAGATTCTCTTTGCTGTGTGGCTTGTGTTCCTTTTTATGTGGCGAAAAGAGTTTTCTGTCAAGTGCCGCTGGCTTTGCTTTGTAATGGGCTTAGAACCATTTCGAGGGCGCGGCCGGCAGGCTGTTGATTTAGTCTTTTAATTTCGCTGTGAAGGTGCCGGCCGGCGGTATCCAAAAAGGAAAAGAAAATATCCCATTGGTGTCGTGTGAGACCGCGCTTCCAAAACTCAATCAGGCAGTTCAGCGCATTGCGGCCATACTCCGCGTCGTCCGCCGCCAAGGGAATGATGCGAGGAAATCCGTGCTGTGTGGCCGCTATTTTTGAATACTGCTGACGCAGATAAGGCTCGAACCCTTCGGCCAATGAAATCCCCAGCGGGCAGGCTGAGGCCAGCGGATCAAGAGCCAGCGCCATGGACAAACGAGAGTCCAGCGACTCTGCAAAAGCTGTTTTGTGCCGCGTCTTTAAGTGCTGTTCATCCACGGCCCCGAAGGCGAGCCAGAATTCACTAATGAAAAACTGTCGGCACGCGCGCAAGGCGACGTCACAGCGCAAAGGCGCCCTGCCGTCTTCATAACTGGCCAAACGAACACGCATGATGGAGATTTGAGCGGCGAACTCCGATTGGGTCAGGCCGAGGCCTTCGCGCGCCTGGCGCAGCCGGTGGGCAATTTCGGCCCTCTGGCGCTCCATATCCTCAAATGTGGTATCTCGTTTAATGGGCATGTCCCCTATTAACGGGCAAAGCCA
>PLIU01000486.1 GCA_003140095.1 Verrucomicrobiales bacterium
TTGGGCGGTGGTTTATGATACTACGAATCTGAACATTTATCGCGATGGAAACACAGGCCCCAACGGCGGCTTCGCCTCTCAGCCGGTCAGTGCCGCGCTCGGCGGGTACTATCGTTACCAAGATGCCATTCTGATCGGTTCCGAATTGGCTCAATCCGGCGACCGCACTTGGAACGGGCTTTTGGATGACGTGGCGGTCTTCAATATCGCATTGTCCCAATCCCAAATTCAGACGGTCATGGCCGGCGATTTTAGAGCGTTCGTTGCGCAGGCTCAATTGTCACTCAGCAGCAGTTCGGGAAACATTTCTCTCAGTTGGCCGGCTGCTGAAGCCACCTTCCAACTGCAATCCACGACAAACTTGGTTACGGCTTCTTGGGCCAATGTTACCACCCCGCCCGTGCAGATGGGCAGCACGCTGACGGTGACCGTGCCCGTTGGCGCCGGGACGCAGTACTTTCGATTGAGTGGACCTTGAGCATTCCACATGGGCGAGCGCGATCAGCATGGATTGCATGACAAGACATGTCGATTTGAGAGAAGGCATGGACAACCCGTGTTGGCGCGGACATTGTCGAATCCAATTCTCGATGATAGTCTGGATGCTGTTGGCGGCAATAGCGGTTTGTATGAGCGCGCAGGCCGCCACCAATCTACCCTCCTATTACGCTCATTCCGCGGAAGTGGATTCTTATGGAGTGATCGCACCGTGGTATCATGGATTGAACGGGCAGGTGGATGAGCGCCTGAACATCGCCGTCAATGTCTATAAACGCTATCCGTGGGTGGACAAGCCAAAGGCGGTGATGGCGGCGCCGGACTTTATTTACAACTCCCACTGGAGCATCAAGCCCGACGGCACTATTCTGATTCCCCCGACGACCGATTGGATGTGCGGAGATTTGGCGCAGCGCACGTGGAGCACCATAAAAGGACTCACGGCTTACTACCAATACAGCGGCGATCCGATCGCGTTCGTCTATATCCCGCTGGCCGTGGACTACATTTTGGATTATGGATTAACCGATGAAAAGGCCGACTGGCCTCTGTTTCCCATCAGCACACCGACGCGGGGAAAAGCCTATGGGAAATGCGACCCGGCCGGGCGCAATCAACTTGACCTCTGCGCCATTGTCGGCATCGAGACGCTTCGCGCCTACAAGCTCACCGGAAATCCGCGCTATCTTAAAATGGTGAAACATTGGGGCGACGTGTTCGCCGCCAAGTGCCAGTTCGCGCATCCGGACGTTTCCCCGTGGAATCGTTATGTTGACCCATCCGTGGTTGGATGGTCGGACGTGCTCAGCGGCACCACATCCATCACAGTTGATTTTCTCGACGACTTGATTCAAATCGGTTATTTGGGAGACGGCAACGCCATTCTCAAGGCCAGCCATGCCGGAAGGCGTTATCTCAACGAGCAGATGCTGCCGGCGTGGTGGGTGGATGACACGTGGGGACGGACGTATTGGGATTGGGACAATCCCATGATGTGTGGCATGGTTTCCATGTGCGCCGACCATTTTATGAAATATCCCAAAGCTTATCCCAACTGGGAGCAGGATTTGCGGAACATGCTTTCACTGGTTTGGAATCGCAACTGCGCGGCCCCGGATTCCTACGGTGACGCCTATGGCGGCGCGTGGGCGTTTCCCGAATCTTCCGTTTGCTGCGGCACTTCGCTCTCTTACAATCAATACACTGCCGGCCCTACACTGATTCGCTACGGCGCGCTGGCCCACAGCGAATGGGCTGCCGAAGTTGGCCGGCGCATGATGCTCATGGCGACTTATGACAGCCTTGCGAACGGCGTGGTCAAGGACGGCCTGTTTGGCGACCAAGTTGCGACCGCCGAATGGTCGAATTTGGCTCATCCTTGGCCATTGTGTCAAGTAATGGAAGCCATAGCGTGGCTTCCCGAGAAATTCGCTCCGAACCGTGAAAACCACCTTGTCCGTTCTTCTTCCGTCGTGCAGAGAATTCTCTATGAAAAAGGCAGAGTCACTTACACAACCTTTGATGCGCCGCCGGGCGCGCAGGAAGTGATGCGACTGGCCTTTCGTCCCACGTCCATCCAGGCCAACGGCCGACGGCTCAAACAACGCCCCGCCCTGGACGCCAACGGCTATTCTCTGGCTCCGTTGTCAAACGGCGATTGGATCGTCACTGTGCGTCACGACGGCTGCCGCAATATTCAAGTGGCAGGAGACGATCCACAACAAATCGCGGACCATACGTCATTCGCGTTCACTGGAACCTGGGCTACAATTAAAGACAGCAACGCGCCAGATGGTTCATTGCGATGTGCGGACCAAGCGGGCGGGACGATGACCTTCCAATTCTCCGGCAATCAAGTGCGACTGCTGGGCGTCGTTGGTCCGGATGGAGGCTGGGCGGATGCTTTCGTGGACGGTGTCAAACAGCCAACGTTGGTGGAGTGTTGGAATCCTACGGTGCGTCACGAACAACCGATTTTTCTCAAGAACGGTCTGACCAATGGCCCGCATGAATTGAAAATCGTTGTGCGTGGCGAGAAGAACCCTTTGGCGCGCGGCAGTCAAATTGGAATCGAGTCGGCCCAATACTCCGCGGCGATGGGAGACGCGGGGTTCGGTTCGGGCGGGGGACCAAAAGGCGCGCAACGGCTGATCTTTGGTTATACCGGGCGTGAGGATTACATTGACTCGAAAGGCGACGCCTGGCGGCCTGGCACCGAGTTCGTCACGCGCGTCGGAGCGGACGTGGACACTGTCGCCCGGTGCTGGTGGCGCAACCGCCGCAGCATGTACATTGGTGGAACTCAAGATGCGGAAATCTACCGATACGGGGTTCACGCGCCGGAATTCTGGGCGAACCTCACCGCGGCGCCCGGCCTTTACAAGGTGCGTTTGCATTGGGCTGACACGCCGGAAACGCCGTGGATCGAGCGAGAAGGAGACAAGTGGGATGCGGTTTCCCGTCCCACCACGGTCCTGATCAATGGCCAAACCGTGATCGAAAACCTAAACGTGCGAAAGGAAGTGGGAACATTCCGCGCCTTTATTCGCGAATTTCAAAACATCCAGCCCCAGAACGGCATCATTGAACTGCGGTTCAAATCCGTACCGCGTCACGAGGCCATGATTCAGGCGGTGGAAATCATCCCCGAAAGCGATACTGATCACTGACCATGCATGCTCTCTAAATAAACTGCCGCCACATGAACCGAATCTATTCGTTAGTCCTCATCCTCACGCTGTCTAGCAGTAGTGTCCTCGCGCAACTGGATCCTGGCGATCCGCTGTCGGGACTTGAAAAGCTCAAGAACTACAAGTCCATGCGCGCGTCGTCCGCCGATCCCGACTGGCGCAATGGCAACGGTGATTGCCGGTGGATCAAACCGGGCGGCTCTTTAACTTTGGCGGAACTCAGCGGTCCCGGTCAAATCGTTCACTTCTGGTGTACGATCGCGGATCAGGAGCCTAATTATTCCCGGTGGCTTACGTTGCGCATCTATTGGGACGGCGAAACTAATGCCAGTGTTGAATGTCCGATTGGCGATTTTTTTGGCATGGGCATGGGCGTGGATAAACCGTTCACTTCGCTGCCCATCCGCGTCAGTTCCGATGGCCGCGGCCGCAACTGTTATTGGCCGATGCCGTTTCGAAAATCGGCCCGCGTCGTCATCACTAACGAAGCCAAAGTGCCGTGTGACGCGTTCTACTATTACATAGATTGGCAGCAACTGCCGTCATTGCCGGAGGACAGCGCTTATTTCCACGCCATGTATCGGCAGGAATATCCGTGCGTGATGGGCCAAAATTACCTGATTGCGGACATTAAAGGACGCGGGCAATACGTGGGCACGGTGTTGAGCGTTTATTTGACGTCGCCGGGCTGGTTTGGTGAAGGAAATGATCTCTTTTTTATTGACGGCGAAACGGAGCCGAGCCTGCGCGGCACCGGGACGGAAGATTATTTTTGCGACGGCTGGGGTTTTCGCGAGCAGTCGGGTCCGTTTTATGGCACGCCGCTGTGGGAAGGGTATGACACGGGCGATCGAGGCAGCGCCTACCGCTGGCACATTCCCGATCCGATTGCGTTCAAGAAATCATTGCGCGTGGAAATCGAACACAGAGGCGGCCAGGATTTTCCCGATGGCACGTCCACGGGCTTCATTGAACGTGACGATCTGATGTCCAGCGTGGCCTTCTGGTATCAAATTGAGCCTCACAAGCCCTGGCCGGCATTGCCGCCCGGTCCAGAGCGATTGCCGTTCCACGATTTGGTTCTTCTTAAAGGCCACGCAGCGGTGGCGGCGGCGAAGCACTCCGACGACCCCGTTGAAGTGCAGTCTCTGGGCGGCGTGACCGATGGCAAGCAATTATGGTTCCGTCCGCGCAACGACAAAGGATGGGTGGAAGTGTCCTTCGAGAGCCAGACTAACCAAAGTGCCGCGCTGACGGCCAAGATGGTGCATTCCCACGACTACGGAATTTACCGCGTGTTACTAGATGGCAAGCAAATCGCGCAACTCGACCTTTACGATCCGGAAATTGTTCCTACCGCAGAAAAGTTGGGGACACAAACGCTGACAGCAGGAACCCATGCCTTGCGCTTTGAATGCGCCGGCAAATCGGACAAATCTGGGGGATATTTTCTGGGCTTCGATGCGCTGGCGGTGCGAGTGCCAGTTTATAGCCGGTCGCCAAATGTTGATCTGCGAACGTTACAGAAGCACAAATAATCTGGATGGCGGGCTTTATTAGACAAGATGAAAGCGGCCTTTTGAGGCGAGTTTGGCGTGTGAGTTGTTCTTGGAAATGATACATGAAAGCCGCAAAACATCATGGATAAACTCGAACGGCTCACCAACCGAAGAATCGATAGGGATCATCCCACTCGACAGGCCGAGTGAGATACAGGCCGTCGAGCCAGCGACCGACGGTCGTGTCCGGAATCGGCTGGAGGCGCACATCGGCGAGCCATAGTTTGCCAGTGCCGGTGAACCAGATCTGGAACTTGGTCCCTTTGGTTGCGGTGTCCTTGGCTTGGAGAACGAACGAATTTGTCTGCCATTCCGCTTTGGGCACGAAGTTCTGGGAGTCGAATAGCTCATGCCAGTTGGCTGTATTCTGCACTGTCCAATTTATTTCCTTGCCGGTCAGGCCCTCGGCTCGAGTTCGCAGCGACAACCGATACCATTGGCTGCCCCGGATGGGCATATCGTGTTGGGCGATCATGACTTCCGGCGCCTTGGCCCCTGCGACGACGGACGGCACCGCAATGAGTTGGGCCGAACCGCCTTCCGGCCCTGGCAGTGCTTCTCGGGTACAGGTGGCGTCATTGGAGCTCGCGCTGAACTCCCATTCGTCGGCCACGCCATTGCCTTTTGCATCGGCGCTGAAATCACCATTCTTGACAACCGACGGCCCTCCGGACCCGCTCACCGGGTCGCCGAATCTTTCCAACAGCGGCGTGGAGCCGGACACGCCGAGGTTTCCCAGCAGGCGGCTTACGGCGAAGGAGGTGCGACCAAAGGTGCGGCGCAGGTTGAATTGTTCCGGGATTACCTTACTTACTTGGAACGGCGGAAGTTGGCAGAAGACGACGTTGCCCGCCGCTGCCAGCACACCATCCCCATAGGCCGTCGCGCCCCCTACTAGCAGGGGCAACTCGCGCGGGTCACGGTTATGCATGTCTGCTGGCGCTACGCCGGCCAGCAGCGAATTGGCGCTGAAAGGAGGGAAAAAGGCGGCGATGTGCTCCTTAGTCTGCATCGTGACCTTCATTGGCAGGAACGAGTTGGCCTCCGCCTGATCCAGTCCGAGGGCCAGGACGCGGCCTCCCGCTTTCGCCCACGCACCGATGGCCGGGGCTTGGGCCGCAAGCTCGCGGTCCCCACCCGAACTCACCACCAGCAACTGATCCGCCGCTGGCGGCTCGGCATTGAATGGCGCGGCTTTGATCCCGCAGGCCGCCAGCCAGGCTAGGCCGGCGGGTTCCCCGGCGTACACCGCGGTGCGCCGAGCGATTGGGTGCCAGGCATCGACATACCGGAGGATGTTGCCCGCCAGCGTCTTCGCCGCCGGGTCGCTCTCGGTTCGCGCGGTCACATCCATCTGGCAGAATAGAACCAGCCCGCGGCCCTCGCGGTATTCAAGCAGCGGGCTGTACTGGAGGGCGTAGCCACCATCAACGATCGGCATGAAGTCGCCCCGAGGCGGCTTCTCAATCATCACCGAGGCTACGTTGCCCCAGTTGCCGCAACGCCACAGCCGGGGGATCTCCAGTCCACACCAAGTTACCGTCGGTGCCCCGTCATACTTCTGACTCAACGTATAGGCCAGGTTGGGAGGCAGCAGGGTGGAAGAGCCGCGCCAGTCGTGCAGATTTTCGGTCTTCAGGCCTGCCAGCAGCGGGCTGTCCGGCACTCGCGGCCAGACTTGTCGCAGGCCGTATTCCTCGACCCTAAAACCGAGCCGTTTCTCCAGCACGTCGGCGGTCTGTTCGAACACGACCACTTTCAGCCCGTCGCGCACCCGCTCAAGAACGGGCGCTGGGCCATCCACAGTCAGGGCGCCTTTTCCGATCAATAGCACGTCGAAGCCCGAAAGCTCCGCGGCGGCATCCACTGGTTGGCAGGCGATGCCCAGGTCGGCCAGCAATTTGGCCGTCTGGCCGGGCGGGTCAAAAAGGGCGATCTTGGAGACTGGGCGCGGCGGCGCCGAATGCGGGATAACCTCAAGCGTGAAGGAGTCTTCCTGGCTCTCTCCAGAGCTAAACTTGAAGCTCGCGGTGATATGATAGTTGCCCGGCGTCAAGCCGGTGGGCAGCTTGAGTTGCACCGGGACGCGTGCCTGGTCGCCGGTCGGTATGACAACCCGCTCGGCGCCTCCAAGTGCTGGGACAAGATCGGACGACCATGAGGCGTCGCAGGCCACAGTAAGTCTGGAGTTATTGATCAAAATGAGCTGCTTCTCGATGGTTTCGCCGGGGTAGAAGTTGTGATCCTTGGTGGTGAAGTGCGCGGGCTTCCCCGCGATCCAGGCCAGTAGCGGCAGATTATTGCGGAGCAACGATTTGGCTGTGGGCGAGGCGCTCCAGTCGGATGGCTGATAAGCAAGGTCAAACCGCTCGTACGCTCGGTCGATGAAATCCGGGCTGTAACCCGGCTGTTGCAGGTTGTCCCAATCGACAGGCAGTTCCTGGCGGCGATGTTGGAAGCCGTCACGCAATTTCCAGAAGCGGTCGAACTCCCAGGGCGAGTTGGCTGAAAGGCCCCAAGTGCGGAATGCTCGCCAGTTGTCGGTCGTGTAGGCGGCTTGCACCGGCTGCAATTCATCCAACCGCGCGTCGCCCACCGGGTAAGGGTAATCCCAGTGGTGCCAGGCGCGTCCCTGGTGGAACTGCTTCGCCTCCCATCGCAGGTTGCTTTTTTCCCGGTCACTGATCTGGTAGGCGGCATCGCCGAGAAACTGAGCGTTCCATTCGGCAATACAATACTCCCATGGCACGGCCGCGCTGCCGAATTCGCGCTGGCCACTGTACCAGCCGCGGTACATGGTCCAGTCCCAGCCAAAAGGCGCGCCGTACTCAACGAGGACCAGCGGTTTGATCCCTATGGTTGACCAATGCTCGAACCAATCGTCCAGCTCCTGGATGGGGACGAAGTTAGGGTAGAAGTTAAGCGTGTACATCGCGCTGAGGTTGCCCGAAGAATGGTGATAGACGATGCGCGCGGGGTCCAGGCGCTTGACGATGGCTTCGCAGCGCAACGCGAGCCTGGCGTTGTTGCCGGACCACCCGTCCCCCCGAGGATCGCTCAGCCCGTCTATCATCTGGGGGTTCGTATCCTCGTTGTAACCTGTGGCGTTGTGGCTCATCGCGTAGCAAACCACCGACGGGTGGCTGCCCGCGACGCGCACGTAGAACTCCGCATGACGCGCGTAGCCGTTGGTTTGGTCGGCGTCCGGTGTCTTCCATTCGTACGCGCTGAAGTGCGGCTGCGACAACGCCACCAGAATGCCGACGTCGTCCGCCGCGCGCAGGATCTCCGCAAAGCTCAGGTGCGAGCCAGGCTCGCAGCCGTAGTTGTGCGTGTACACAAAATTGATGCCGAAACTTTTCAGGCGCAGAAGGCTCTCCTTGGCTCCTGCGTAGGTCGCCAACGCCGCTCCCACTTCGGCGTTGTCCAAGGGCACCAACGACAGGTACAATCGAGTGCCGTTCAGGTAGAAATCACGGCCCTGAATCCAAAACTCCCGGAATCCGAATCGGATTGGCGTCGCGATGTCCACCGCCCGGCCTCCCGCGTCGAGGATCGACACCTCGGCTACGTACTGGTTCTGGGGCGTGTTGATGTCCCACAACTTGGGCGCTTTCCACGACGCCGTGAACGTGGCGCGGCCGTCTTTCAAGTCGCGCGCAGTAAACGGCGGACCGGTGAACTCGGCCACTTGACGGCCCTGATCGCTGATTCTAGCCCGCAGCTTGTAGCGCCCGTCGGCTGACAGTCCTTGCAGACCGGTCCCGAAGGTGATCTGGCTCTGGCGGAACGACGTGTCGATCCTGACGTCGGAGAGTCGTGCCGCCGCCGGCTCACCGATCAGCCAGACGTCGCCGCACAGGCCGCTGCGTTCGACTGCGCCCTTTTTCTGTTTGCCGGTATTGGTGTCGTTGTACGACTCCATTACGGCACTGAGCGGCATCGACACCACCAGCAGGCTTAGGACATGCGTGGTCCCCGGACGGACCACTGCGGAGAGGTCCACCTGGCCGGCCGGGAAGCGGATCTCGCCCACCTTCCGGCTGTCAACAAAGACGACCGCATAGGAATTGAGGTATTCCACATCCAGGGCAATTCGCCGGCCAGCCCAATCTTGCGGGATGGTCATGGTGCGTTCGTACCAGGCGCTCTGGACCTCGCTCAGATTCGTGTTCTTCCAGCTTGGGTCAGGGTAGAGCGTTTGGTAGTCGCTCTGCATGTAGTCCTGGATACCGGGCCAGCAGGCGGGCACTTTATAGTAACCCCAAGCCGCAGTGGGCACTTGCAGGGCGTTATCCGCTGCCGGCTGCCAACGCCACAGCCCATTGAGGCAAAGTCGTTCACGAGTGGGCGTAGTCTCGCGCCAGGCCTTGGCTGGATCCCACACCGCTTTTACGCCCGACGGCAACGCCAAGCCAGATGCGTCTCGCGCCGCTGTCCTGCAGGGAAGAGCGAGCATCCCCAACGCCGCCACGAACAGCATGGCCGGGGGGATTCTCGCGGCAGGGCCGTTCGACGGATGGGAATTCAGAATGAACATAGGATTTTGCCTTCGTTATACTTGTTCGACGGGCCAGTCATGACACGGATTTCTTTCTCGGACCATTCAATCCGGCCGCGCAAGCAGGTCGAGGGCATCTTCGCGCGCCCTTGAATGAGAATCGAGTCGAAATTAGCACGAGGCTGGTCATTTTACTTGCCAAGGATTGTGGAGTTTCGGCTACTCTTTCCACTGGCAGCAAGCACTATGCGACAGATGATTAAATTAATAGGACTCGTTTCGATTTGCGTCACTTCAACGACTGCAACTTGTGTCTTGGCGGACGACTGGCCACAGTGGAACGGACGGAACCGGGACGGCAAATCCGCCGACACCGGTTTGCTCGCGGCGTGGCCCGCGAATGGACCCAAGCTGGCTTGGAAGGCCACCGGATTCGGCAAAGGCTATTCCACAATCTCCGTCGCGGGAGACCGCGTCTACACAATGGGGGACAAGGCCGACGCCGGTTGGCTGATGGCGGCGAGCGCCGACGATGGCAAGATACTATGGTCCACCAAGGTGGGCGCACCGGGTGCCCCGGGCGTGCCTGGCTACGATTTCCCCGGACCCCGCTCCTCGGCCGCCGTTGACGGCAATCTCGTTTTTGCCATGGATGCCTGGGGCGAACTTATTTGCGTCAACGCGGCGGACGGAACGGAACAGTGGCGCAGCAACCTTCGCAAGGATTTGGGCGGGACGCCGCCCACGTGGGGTTACTCCGAGTCCCCGCTCGTGGACGGCGGGCAAGTGGTGGTCACCCCGGGCGGAAAGAAAGGCGCGCTTGCCGCGTTCAACGAGAGGACCGGCGAACTTATTTGGCAGTCCAAGGAGTTCACCGACCTGGCCCAGTATTCGTCCATTGTTCCAGCGGAGATCGGCGGCACACACCAATACGTCCAACTGACCTCCGCCAGCGTTGGCGGCATCTCGGCCAAGGACGGCAGCCTGCTGTGGAAAGCCCCGCGCCAGGGCAACGTTGCGGTCATCCCCACTCCGCTGGTGGCGGGGAACGAAATCTATGTGACCTCCGGCTACGGCGCAGGCTGCAACCTCTTCAAGGTCACCAGCACGGACGGCAAGTTTTCCGCCAAGCAAGTTTACGCCAACCACGTCATGGTTAACCACCATGGCGGAATCGTGCGGGTGGGCGAATACATCTACGGCTATTCTGACGACAAAGGATTAACGTGCCAGAATGCCAGGACCGGCCAGGCCCTCTGGGCCGAGAAGGCAAAGGTCAAGAAAGGTTCCGTGTCCTGCGCGGACGGAAAACTCTATTGCCGCGAAGAAGACAGCGGCACCGTGATCCTGGTGGATGCCGACTCAGCCGGCTACACCGAAAAAGGCCGTTTCAACCAACCCGAGCGCTCACAGGAAAAGGCCTGGTCCCATCCCGTCATTGCGAACGGCAAGCTTTACCTCCGCGATCAGGACTTGCTGCTTTGTTACGACATCAAGGCCGCTCCATGAAAGGGCCCTCAGCAGTTCCCGTCTCTTCCACCGCACGGACACGTCTCCAGGATTTGCCCCGCTTTGTTGGCCGAGTTCTCGAAATTCCTCCAACATCCTCGTATTGGAAAACCCAGAAATACGCGAAATTATCCATCTATACCAGGTCGGCATATCATAGCAAATGCCTTCACCAAACCTCTCTTCTTGCTCCGTCCTAACTAAATAAATCCGTCTATGTCGAACAATCTGTAGCGCTGTAACACTAATGTTTAAAATAAGTTCCTCTGTCTCCTAAACTTCGATGCCGTGGCGGCATAAATCCTCACAGGCGGAACATCTGGTCATAACACCTTGAAAACCAAAACGCGCCGGCACATGCTAACAACTTCAGCGATGTTCCAAATGCAACGCGGAATGGCGGCCATGTTGCTGCTGGCGATGGGATCCGGTTCCCAGGGAATTTGCCACGCGGCGTCCGCGGCGCTTGATTTGTCCAAAGCCACGATCGTCGTTCGCTCTGGCATTCTTCCTCCCGCGGAACAAACGGCGGCGCGTGCGCTCGTCGAAGAAGTCGAGCGGCGCACGGGCTTTCATTGGCAGGTCAGCACGGTGTGGCCCAAGCGCGGCGTCGTGATTGCGATTTCCTCGGGTGCGGGCGACGCCACCTGGTTGCGAGCCATGCCGCGACGTCAGGGCGCCGATTTGCCGGAACTTCGCCCGGAGGGTTTTCGTCTGGCCGTCGCAGCGCCGCCGAGGCAGCCGGCCGTTGTCTGGATTAACGGGGCTGACTCGCGCGGCGCGCTCTTTGGAGTCGGCCAATTGTTGCGCTCACTGAATTGGGCCAAAGGCTCCGCCACCTTGCCCGTTGATCTCGACGTCGCCACTGCGCCAGTTCAGCCCATTCGCGGCCACCAACTCGGTTATCGCGACACGGCTAATAGTTATGACGGTTGGGATGACAGGCAATTCGAGCAATACATTCGAGAACTGGCCTTTTTCGGCGCCAACAGCATCGAGGGCATCCCTTTCCAGGACGAACGCAAAAGCCCGCTCATGCCCTTGCCGCGCGCCGTCATGAACCGAAAGTTAAGCGAAATCTGCGCCCGCTACGAAATGGATTATTGGATTTGGGTGCCGGCCGATTTCGATCTCAAGGACACAGTCAAGCGAACGGAATTCCTGGCCAAACACGAAGCTTTGTTCCGCGATTGTCGCAGGCTCAACGGCGTGTTCTTTCCGGGCGGGGATCCCGGCAATAATCCGCCGGAATTAGTGATCCCGTATTTGGAGGACCTATCACGCCTGTTGATCCAATACCATCCGCGCGCCAAAATCTGGCTTTCCATGCAAGGCTTTCGCCAGGCGCAGGTGGATTTCGTCCATGACTGGATCAAGGAGAAAATGCCGCCGTGGCTGGGCGGCCTGGTGGCGGGCCCAAGCAGTCCGCCCATCCCGGAAACGCGCGCCCGGCTGCCGCGGCAATATGGATTCCGCGATTACCCGGACATTACCCACACCGTGCGCTGCCAATACCCGACCATTTGGTGGGACCCGTCCTTTGCCCTGACGCTGGGGCGGGAATCGGTCAACCCGCGCGCGGTGTTCTACAAGCTTGTTCAAAATTATTTCGGCCCCTCTACCAGCGGGTTCATCAGCTATTCCGACGGTGTGCAGGACGACGTCAACAAGACCGTTTGGAGCCGGCTGGGCTGGCAGCCCGGCGCCGAGCCGCGCGACATTCTGCTCGAATACTCGCAATGCTTCTTCGGGACCGCCGTGGCCCATGCCGCCGCCGATGGCATTCTCGCCCTGGAAAAAAACTGGGACGGCCCGCTGGCGGAGAATGGCGGAGTGGAAGCCACCCTGACGCACTGGCGCCAGCTCGAACGCCAAGCCCCGGAATTGCGCGGCAATTGGCGCTGGCAGCTTTGTTTGCTCCGGGCTTATTACGATGCCTATACCCGCCGCCGGCTGATTTATGAGTCGGAACTGGAGCGCGCCGCCAATCAGATTTTGGCCAACGGGCCAACGCAGGGAGCCGGCGTTTCCATGACCGCCGCTCTCGCGGTTCTGCGGCGCGCCGTTTCCAATCCCATCGACACGGAGTGGCGCGCGCGGATCGGCCAGTTGTGCGCGGACCTCTTCCAGTCCATCAAACTGCAAACCAGCGTCCCACTCTATCACGCGAGCGGTTATGAGCGCGGCGCGGTGCTGGACTTCGTGGATCACCCTCTTAACAACCGCTGGTGGCTGGAGGATGAATTCAGCCGTATTCGCAAGTTGCCCGCCGAGGCCGGCCGGCTCAAAGCCCTGGAGTTGATCCGCACATGGGAAAATCCCGGCCCGGGCAGCTTCTATGATGAGGTGGGCAGTATTGCCAAGTCGCCCCACGTCATCCGCGGCGAGGATCTCAACGCCGATCCTGCTACGATGGAAAAAAGCCCGAACCCCGGTTTCTGGTGGTGGGATGAGGGTTCAAGCCGGAAGCGGCTTTCCTGGCAGACGAGCATGGATTGGCCACTCGGCCTGGCGTATCACCAACTGGATGCGCAAGCCTCCTACCGGGTGCGGTTGACCGGCTACGGCCAGGTGAAGCTGCGGGCCAACGGCCAGCTTTTGACTCCCACCCACGATGCCAAACTTGAGATCGGCCAGTTCGAGGAGTTTCCATTGCCGGCCAATCTAATCCAAGACGGCAAACTGGTATTGACCTTCGATCCTCCCACCGATGAAGCCGAACTCAATTGGCGGCAGCAATCGCGTCTGAGCGAAGTCTGGTTGTTGAAAGACTGAGAGCGTGTCGGAAAATTCGCCCGGTCCAGGGGACCGGGCCTGCAAATCATTGGAATTCTCGCCGAATTCTGCAGGCCGCGTGCCCGCCGCGTACCCTCACGCGGCGCTGGGCACGAATCTTCAGACAGGCTCTTAACTCTTTCCATAATCTCTCCGTCCGTCCAAGACAAAACGTCCGGCCCCGAGGGCGGCCATCACCCCAGCCAAAAGTTCAAAGGAACTTCCCTCGTCGGCCACAAGACTCCAAGTGCCAGTTGCAGTCTCAGTAATGATGGGTTGGCCGGTGCCGCCTCCATCCGTGGTCCAAAACACTTCAGAGGTAGTGATTAAATAACTTCCTGCAACCTGATCTTGAGGAGTGTAACCGGCTCCGTAACCGTTAAAACCTCCTCCCCAACCAGAAGCGTTAGCGGAGTCAATGTCAGAAAAACTCTCCTCTAAACCCAAAGCGGAGGGCGAAAACGAGAATGGCGTCATGGAAGCTGGTGTAGGCCCAAAGAAAGGAGGATCTCCGGCCCACGCACCAAGATCTAAAACCCCATGAAAATCTAAAGACACTACATTAAAAGATAAATCGGGAGGCGGCTCAAAGCCGGGAGGAAGAGGGGTGATTTGGATCTCAATTGTAGTGCCGTTATACCACGTCACTTGACCGGGATTTGCCGTAAACACGTACGTATAGTCTGTGTTCGCAAGCGCATTGGGCAGGGAGAATGCAACAAAAAAAAGCGCACAAAACCAACAGACGATCCTGGTCTTAGCTCTTTCCATGATTTTTCCATCCGCCGAAGGCCAAACGTCCGGCCCCGAGGGCGGCCAGCGCCGCAGCCAAAAGTTCAAAAGAACTGCCCGCGTCGGGCACAAGACTCCAAGTGCCAGTTGCATATTCAGAAGTCACCGCTTGGCCGGTGCCGCCTCCATCCGAGCCCCAATACATTTGATAGCTACTGACAACATAATATCCTGCAACCTGATCAATAGGAGTGTAACCCGCCCCGTAACCACTAAAAGTTCCTTGCCAACCAGAAGCGTTAGCGGACGTAATTTCAGAAAAACTTTCATTTAAAGCCATAGCGGAGGGCGAAAACGTGAATGGCGTCATGGAAGCAGGCGTAGGCCCAAAGAAAGGAGGATCTCCCGCCCACGCAGGAAGATTTAAAACCCCGTGAAAATCTAAAGACACTACAAGAAAACCTACGTCGGGAGGCGGCGCATAGCCGGGAGGAAGAGGGACGACTTGGATCTCAATAGTAGTGCCGTTATACCACGTCACTTGACCGGGATTTGCCGTAAAGACGTATGCGTAGTCAGTATTGGCCAGCGCGCTGGGAATGGAGAATGCAACAAGAAAAAGCCCACACAGCCAACGGGCGATGCTGGTCTTAAGTCTTTCCATAATTTCTTCGTCCGTCCAAGATAAGACGTCCGACCCCGAGGGCGGCCATCGCCGCAGCCAAAAGTTCAAAAGAACTGCCCGCATCGGGCACAAGACTCCAAGTGCCAGATGCAGTCACATTATTGATGGCTTGGCCGGTACCTCCTGCGTCCGGCCAGAAATACACTTCAGAGCTGGAGACAACATAGCCTACCGACAAAGTATCTTGAGGAGTGGCAATCCCCCAGTAACCACTAAAAGCTCCTTGCCAACCAGAAGCGTTAGCGGGCCCAATGTCAGAAAAGCTTTCATTTAAAGCCGTAGCGGAGGGCGAAAACGTGAATGGCGTCATGGAAGCAGGTGTAGGCCCAAAAAAAGGAGGATCTCCCGCCCACGCAGGAAGATCTAAAACCCCATGAAAAACTAAAGACACTACATTAAAAGAT
>PLIU01000274.1 GCA_003140095.1 Verrucomicrobiales bacterium
GCCCATCAAACCTCCAGAACCGGGAATTAAAATTCTTTCAGCCTCCGGACCATGAAAGGCCACCTATGATCAAATGCTGGCACTATCGCAGAATCATTTCCCGCGGCGCGGATGAAAACACGCCGCTGCCGTCCGCCGCGCAAGCACATCTGGCTCAATGTCCCGCATGCCTACGCCTGCACGAAACCGAGCATGAAATCGCATGTCAACTTTCCGCCGGCGCCGCCGCGCAAAAACGCCGGCATCCTCCGAACATTATCCACACCGGAATCATGGCTCGAATCGCCGCCTCGTCACCCGACGCGCGCCCCGCCGCCGGACTTTTTCTTCTCCGCTGGCCCGCGACCTTGGCCGCCATTGTCCTAGTTTTGACAACCATACTCCTCCGGCCAGAGCAGCGCCGTTCCAAGCCCTCTTCCGGCGCAACCGCCTGGATCCAGCCAAGTCCTGCACCAGAATCCGTCGCCATGCTGGATTTGACCGACACCAAAGTCCTGACCCAATGGGCTACCAACCCGGACCGACCTCTCGAAACCGAAGTGAACGCCGTCGTCCACGACGCCCAGGGCGCGATGACCGCTCTAGCCGACAACTTCTTTCCTGAAAAATTCCGTGAAACACTTCTCAATCCGCCCTCCGCCCGGAACTGATTGTATCCGAATCAAGGCCACGGCCTGACGAGCGGCGAGTGAAGACGGAGCCGGGTTTGAGTTTCGTTGAAAACCGAGTTTTTCAATCAACCAGAGTGACCACATTCTCCTTTGCTCTGGCCTTGGCCCACGCCGCTCGCTCATCCCATGGCCATAGCGGCGCTGCTGATTTCCAGCAGTTCCTTGGTGATGTTGGCTTGGCGCAGTTTGTTGTATTCCAGCGTCAAGTCCTTGATGAATTGCTTGGCGTTGTCCGTCGCGTTCTTCATCGCCACCATGCGGGAACTGTGCTCGCTGGCCTTGGCTTCCAGGAGAATCTGATAAACCTGGAAATTGCCGGCGTGCGGCAGCAACGCGCCCAGCACCTGCTCCTGGCTCGGTTCAAAGAGATATCCGCCGCTGCCAGAAGCGGGCGGGATGGGGACCTCCGGCTTGACGCCAATGCCGGCGGTGACCTGCTTGATCTCGGCGACAGGAAGCAATTGGCGCGCGTCCGGCTTTTGGTTCAGCGTGGAAATAAATTGCGTGTAAAGAATATCGATCTGGCCCACCTCCCCTTTCAGGAAAAGTTCCTGGGCGAATTTGGAGATCGCGCGCGCTTCGGAAAACAGCGGGGCGTCCTTATAGGTGAATTCGGCGGCCAGCTTGCGCTTAGTGCGGGCCAAAAACTGCGAGGCCTTGCGCCCGACAGCGATGAAGATGGTCTCAGGGCCGAACTTGGCCGCTTCGCGCATCAAATTGCTGTTGAGGCTGCCGCACAGGCCCTTGTCGGTGCCGACCAGAATGACGCCACGGACGGGGTTCTCGCGGACTTGGAGGAAAGGATGGCTGAAATCCCAGGACTCGGCCACCAGCGCGCCCAGCACCTTGTTCATCAAGTTGGCGTANNTGGGCGGTGTTCTTGACCGACTTAATGCGCCGGCGAATGTCGCGTGTGCTGGGCATGGGCGCTTATCGGTAGGTTTGCTTGAACTCGGTTACGGCTGCCTTCAACTCGGCCGCGAGCGCGTCGCTGAAGGCCTTCTCGGCGCGGATTTTATCCATCACCGCCGTTTTGCGGGTCGTCAAGTATTCCGTTAATTTGGCCTGGAAGTCCTTGATCTTATCCACCGCCACATCATCCATCAAACTGTTCTGCACCGTCCAGAGCACGGCGGCCTGGACCTCAACGGCCATCGGATTGTATTGCGGCTGCTTGAAAACTTCGACAATGCGCTTGCCGCGCTCAAGTTGCGCCTGTGTTTTGGCATCGAGGTCGGAGCCGAATTGGGCGAAGGCAGCCAGCTCGCGGTACTGCGCCAACTCCAGTTTCACGCGTCCGGCCACTTGCTTCATCGCCTTGTTCTGCGCGGCGGAACCGACGCGCGAGACCGAGAGGCCGACGGAAATGGCGGGCCGGATGCCCTGGTAGAACAAATCGGTTTCCAGGTAAATCTGGCCGTCGGTGATGGAGATGACGTTGGTGGGAATGTAAGCCGAGACGTCGCCCGCCTGCGTCTCGATGATGGGCAGCCCGGTGAGCGAACCGTTGCCGAACTTCTCGCTGACGCGCGCCGAACGTTCCAACAAACGGCTGTGCAAATAGAACACGTCGCCTGGATAGGCCTCGCGGCCGGAGGGGCGCTTGAGCACCAGCGAAACCTGGCGGTAGGCCACGGCGTGCTTGGAAAGATCGTCGTAAATGATTAACGCGTCCATGGCGTTGTCCATAAACCATTCGCCCATCGCGCAACCGGAGAAAGGCGCCAGGTATTGGTTGGTGGCGGAATCGGAGGCGCTGGCGCTGACGATGATCGTGTAAGGCATCGCCCCGGCTGCCTCCAACACCGCGATGACTCGCGCCACGTTGGATTGCTTCTGGCCGACGGCCACGTAAATGCTATAAAGCGGACGGTGGCTGGCGTCCTTGAGCGCTTCCGCCGCGCGGTTCAAGCGGGCCTGGCTGATAATAGTATCGACGCCGATGGTGGTCTTGCCGGTGGAGCGATCGCCAATGATCAATTCGCGCTGGCCGCGGCCAATGGGAATCATCGCATCGACGGCCATGATGCCGGTCTGCACCGGCTGTGTGACCGGTTTGCGCTTGATGATGCCGGGGGCAATTTTTTCGACGGGATAAAATGTGGGCGTGTCGATCGGGCCTTTGCCGTCCAGCGGCTGGCCGAGCGCGTTGACCACACGGCCCAGAAGCGGCTTGCCGACGGGCACTTGCAGGAGTTTGCCGGTGGTGCGAACCTCCTGGCCTTCCTTGATGGCGGTGTAATCGCCCAGGATGATGGCACCGACTTCCGTTTCTTCCAGGTTCAACGCCAGGCCCACGATGCCGTCGCCGAAGTCCAGCATCTCGTTGAGCATGGCGCCGGAAAGACCCTCGATCTTGGCCACACCGTCGCCGATTTCGCGGACGGTGCCGACGTTTTGCCGGGCGACGCCGGTTTTCAAGCCCGAAATCTGGGCTTCGATTTCTTGCAGCAATGTACTCATAAATTTGGTTGGTTGCTCAGGCGCTCTGCTGCAAGGCCGCCAGACGTCCTTGCACGGTGCCATTATAAACATCTCCGCCCACCTGGATGCGGACGCCGCCAATCAAGGCGGGCTTTTGCGTGAAAGTAAAAGCGAGGCCCGCGCCGTATTGCCGTGTCAAGTCGCTTTGGATTTGCCCCTGCGCCTGGGGTGACAAAGCAGTGGCGCTCTCAATCCTCGCGGTGCGGCGGGCGATCTCCAGCCGAATCAAACGCTCGAAATGAGAGAGGATGGCGAGGTAGCCGCGCGGCTTGGTTTGGGCCACGGCGGCCACGGCCTGGCGCGCGCGGTTCTCATCCAGCGCGTCACGCACCATGCAGGTGCGGAACAACTCGCGGGCATCGCGCCGGGCTTGTTTGGAGATTTTCATGGCTGTGAGTGGCCGTGTCGGATGACTCAGGTGGCCAATTGGCGGCGCGTTTCCTCGGCCAGCCGCTGTTGGTCCTCCGCCGTGAGCACCTTGCCCGCCACCACGCCGGTGGTCTGCACGACCAGCATGACGACTTCACGTTTAAGCTCGATCAACATGCGTTGCCGTTCCAAGACGGCGGCCTCGCGGGCTTTGCCCACGATCTGTTCGGCTTGGGCGATGGCCTTCTGCGTTTCCTGTTCCTGCACGCGGGCGGCGGCGGCGCGCGCTTCTTCGATGAGCTTGTTGGCCTGGGCATTTGCCTTGTCCAGGACCTCTTGTTGCATGGCGGCGGTGCGGGCCAATTCCTGTTTGATCTTTTCCGCGTTGGCCAAGCCGTCGGCGATGCGCTGGCGGCGCTCTGCCAGGGCGGCGAGGATCGGCTTGTAGGCAAATTTGGTGAGGAGGCCGGCCACAAAGGCAAAGCTGATGCATTGAGCTAGGAAATGCGGCCAATCCAGCCCGAACCTTCTCGCGGTGTCGCCAGCCGTCTGGGCCAGATCACTGCCAATGTCGCCGAATAAGATCAAATGCGTCATAAATGGATGGCAAAGGGCTGGCGCGGAGCAGTGACCCCGCGCCAGGCAAGTTATTATTAATGCACCAGGAACAGCGCGTAGAACACGATGGCCTCGGAAAAAGCCATGCCGATCAAACCAATCGTGATGATCTTGCCGAACGCGCCGGGATTGCGTCCCACCGCTTCGGAAGCTTTCATGCCGACCAGTCCCACTCCAATGGCCGAACCCAAACCGGCCAACCCGACGTGAATACTGCCTCCCAGTTCTGCCAACATAGGCGTTACCATAATGACCTTTCTTTGCTTGTTTTTTTGTCCAGCGGCTCCCGCAATTGAATACGGTCCAGCCGCCGAAATTTTATATTCTCAGTGTTGCTTTCTGGCATGGGCATCCTCGTCATGCATGCAGATCACGCTGGTGAACCCGGCGGTCAGGAGCATGAACACGATGGCCTGGACAAGGCCGACCAGCAATTCCATCAAATAAAACGGCACCGGCAGCACTACGCTGAAAACCGCCTTGGCCCAGGCCGGTTGCTGAATGACGTGCGACATCGCGTCCAACAGGTTCTCACCGGCGAACATGTTGCCGAAGAGTCGAAAGCTGAGCGAAATCGGACGAAACGCAATGGACATCACTTCGATTAGACCGACGGCCAGGAAGACCAGGATCATTGCGTACTTCATTACTCCTTGACTATCGCCTTTTGGCCCGAAAATGTGGAGGACAAAACCGACGATGCCGTTGGATTGCAGGGCCCAGATCAGCCACAACAGCATGAAAATCGACGCCATGGCGAACGTCATGTTCAAGTCGGCGTTGCCCCCGCGGAACAAAGGCGTCGTGAGCTTGAAACCCTCCGGCGTGTCGTGTCCCCAGCCGACGGTGCCGACCCCTGGAATAAGTCCGCACCAATTGGTGAAGCAGATAAAGATAAAAATGGTGGCAAAGAACCAAAAGGATTTCTTGACCAGGTCAGCGCCCACGATTTCCTCCAGGAAGTTATAAAGCCCTTCCACCAGAAATTCCCAAAAATTTTGCGCGCCCTCCGGCACATCTTTCATGCTTCGGGTCGCGTATTGGGCAAAGACAATGATGGCGATGGCCACAAGCCACGTTACCAGCATTGAGTTGGAGACGTGAAAGACGCCTCGGCTGAAAATGTCCTGCGCGGCAGTCGGCAGGCCTTCCTCGGCTGGTTCGGCCTTGGCCGCGGCCAGAGCCGTTCCGGCGCCAGTTTGGGCCTGCAACGGCGCAAGTGGCCAACCCGCCAGGAACAGCAACAAAATTGTAATGTTAATCAGTCTCATCAAGTCAAAACGCCGCTGCCACCGGTTCAGCAACCGGAGCGCCCGGCCAAAGTGGGCACGAAATTGCATCATCGTGAAATTTTTCACAAGCGTTTTTTTGGGAAAAATGAACCAATTGTAAAACACCTCAAAATCAATCCGGCTCAGAACGGCAATGCGGCTTGTCATCGCGCGGGCGGATGGGCTAGGTTTCCGGGCGTCATATGGGCATGGACACCAATTTATTGTCGGGAGAAACGGCGTTGCCGTTCGGGATCACTTACGGCACCCTGTTCGCGTCGCTGCTCTGGGGGTCGATCGGGATCGGGTTCTGCATTTATGGCAAGAAGCAACGGTCGGCGCCGCCTTGGATCGGGGGCATTGCGCTCATCGCCATGTCTTACCTCATCCGCTCCCCCCTTTGGATGAGCGTCGCGGGGGTGGGCATCATCGCCGGCGTTTGGTGTTGGTCCCGCTTCAATTGAGTTTATAACCACGCTGTGGTTGGCCGGCGCAATTGCAGCGTGTAACGGCCGCCGCTTTGGCGCAGGCGCGCCGGCTCGCCGAAGGCGTCGGAAAGCGCCGCTGAGGTCAGGGCGCCTTTCATTGGCCCTTGCGTCATTACGCGGGCGCTTTTCAAGATCAGGACGTGCGTGAAAACAGGCATGATCTCCTCGACATGATGGGTCACGAGCACGAGGGTGGGCGGATGAGCGCCGCCGCCCAGGCGTTGGAGAAATTGCAGGAAATGCTCGCGCGCGGCGGGGTCCAGGCCCGCGCACGGTTCATCCAAAATCAACACCGCCGGTTTGGCCATCAGCGCGCGTCCGATGAGCACTCGCTGCCGTTCGCCTTGTGAAAGGAAAAGCCACGCACGGTCTGCCAACTCCAGACACTCGATTTGTTGCAAGATGTTCCGGGCGCGCCGGCGGTCGGTGACGGTCATTTTTCCCCAGAAATCGATCATGGCGTATTGGCCGCTGACGACGGTTTCCAAAGCGGGTTCGTTCGGCGGGATCATTTGGCGGATGGCCGAGCTGACCAGGCCCAAGCGTTGGCGCAGTTGCCGCCAGTCTGAGCAGCCGTATCGTTCCCCGAGAACTTCCACCTCTCCGACTGTGGGAGTGAGGTAGCCGGTGAGCGCACACAGGAGCGAGGTTTTGCCCGAACCGTTGGCTCCAAGGATGACCCAGTGTTCGCCGGGCAGAACCTGCCAGCGGATGTTTTCCAGAATAACGGCGTCGCCACGCCGGATGCCCAGGCCGGAAACCCCCAGGATGGGTTTGCTATTCAAAGAGGTAAAAAATAAAGGCCATGAGACCTGCGGCGCAGCAGCCCACAATAACCGCGGCAATGAGGTTGCGAACAAAGCGCTTGCGCGCTCCGCGACCCTGGCCTGGGAATAGATAGTAAAAATTTTTGGATTTCCTGCTCAATTACATCAGAATGAATCATCTTGCCTTGAAAATCAATCGTTTGTCAAGATATCCTTCATTTTTTATGCCTTGCAAGATTTGCGCGGTTGGAGCCGTTTGTCTGATTCCTTTTTGGCTGAATGCACAGCAAGGCCTGCCGGAGATGCTTTCCCAATCGAGCCAGATGGTGGTGGTGACAACCAAGGATTGGACTGTCACGGAGGGCACGTTGCGCCGATTTGAGCGGACGGAGCGGGCTTGGCAACAGGTCGGCCCTGTCGTCTCTGTCGTGGTGGGTCGAAGCGGGCTTGGGTGGGGCCGGGGATTAAACCCTCCCTCGTCATCCGGCCCGCAGAAGAAGGAAGGTGACGGCAGAAGTCCGGCCGGCATTTTTCGTCTAACCTACGCCTTTGGCTACGTGCCGGCGGAAGAGGTGCGGGAGATCAAACTGCCTTACATCCAATGCACCTCGTCGGTGGAGTGTGTCGATGACACCAACTCCTCCTCCTACAACATCATCGTGGATCGGCGCTCGGTGGCCAAAGTTGATTGGAAGAGTTCGGAGAAAATGCGGATGAGCGATGACGAGTATAAATTGGGTGTCTTTGTCGCGCACAATGCTTCGCAGGCGGAGCCGGGGGCCGGTTCGTGTGTTTTTATGCACATTTGGAAGGAGCCGGGCCATCCCACAAGCGGTTGCACGGCCATGAGTATCGGCGGCATCGAGAGCCTGCTGGGATGGCTCGATCCGCGCTCCAATCCAGTTCTGGTGCAACTGCCCCAGCAGGAGTACTTGCAAAAACAGACAACTTGGATGCTGCCGGTCATTCCATTTTAACACCTCGTCCATTTGGATGCCACAACCCCACAGAGGCGCGAACTGGTTCGCGGGCTGGATTTAAACGCCACCACGGCATTGGTAGTGGGCACGATCATCGGCACCGGCGTCTTTCTGAAAACGGCGCGCATGGCCCAAGCCGTCGGCAGCCCGCTGCTGGTTTTGCTGGCTTGGGCGGCGGCGGGTCTTCTCTCCCTGGCGGGCGCTTTAAGCTACGCCGAGTTGGGCGCGATGCTTCCAAACGCCGGTGGCGAGTATGTTTACCTCCGCGCCGCTTACGGCGACATGCCGGCATTTTTCTTCGGCTGGATGCGCCTGGTCATCGGCTCCTCCGGTTCCATCGCCAGTTTCGGCGCAGCCTTTGCCACCTTTCTCTCCGCGCTCATTCCGATGAGTTCGGCTGGGACGAAAGCGGTGGGTGTGGCGGTCATCCTTGCTTTTTCGGCGATCAATTGCCTGCGCGTCACTATTGGCGGCCGCGTGCAAGCCATTTTGACGCTGGCCAAAGTGCTGGCCATCG
>PLIU01000164.1 GCA_003140095.1 Verrucomicrobiales bacterium
GGAGCCGAGATCGACGGTTCCGCCGACGATGCGCGGATTACCGTCCAGATCTGTCAATGGCAGCGACGGCGCATTGTTGTCGCCGGCGTTGATACAAGGGGAGCCGCTCACCAGATGGTAATTTCCATTGGTTGAATCGACGAATTGAGGACTTATATCGAGATTGTTGGTAAACACATCCCAAACTCCGAAAATGTCGTCGGCGTCATTATTGGAGAAGATCCGTTCTTCGCCAGTGCCCGCCAGCCAAACGTCCGCGCCGGGTCGTCCGGAATTTCCCCAGAAGATGTTGTTGAAGACATTTAACACCTCCACGACGCCCTCTATCTGGAACGCAGCGCCACCGCCGCCCGCGGCGGAGTTGTTGGCTGTGATTGTGTTGTTGATGAAAAAAAGTTCGGACGACGCATCCACCCAAACACCTCCACCTTGGGAACTGGAACTGGTTTGCAAGTTTCTTTGGACCAAGTTGTCAAGCATTTTTACTGTTTGAGCCGAGGCATAGATTCCTCCTCCGCCGGTTGCCGCCGCGTTCTGACTAAAAGTGTTAGCCAAAATCGTTATAGAAGCCAAACTACCGAAATAAGCTTCGCCTCCAGCGCCGCTCGTCGAGTTTCCGGTGAATGTGTTATAGGAGAGATCAATATCCCCATTAGTAGCGTATTCTGAATATCCCACAAACCCCCCGCCCGCGCCCGTCAGAGAATCTCCGCCGCCCGAAGAATTTCCAGTGAAGTTGTTGCTGGTGACCGTCGCGGTCATACCAAACCCATTGCAAACGGCACCACCGTTGCCCGTATTGCCAGTGAAGGTGTTGCCGGCCAACGTCACAGCGCAGGCATCGAGACCAGGCCAGAAGTAATATAGACCACCTCCCGAATTGTCGGTGAAGGTGTTGTTGGAGGCCGTCATAATGGTTGTCTCAACGCCTGCCACAGAGTATGGTCCCGAATTGCTGGTGAAGGTGTTTCCGGAGAGAATTACTGCGTTGGATGCATCGCAGTAAGTGGCGGCCCCCTCACCCTCCCCGACATTGCCGTTGAACACGTTGCTGGCCAGCGTCACCGTTGCGGCGGCGCACTCTGCGCCTCCATTATTGCCGATGAAGTGATTGCCCGTAATCGCCACTGCCGCAGAGGCCCCACCCATACCTGGTCCGTACTCTGTTTCGACAATGTTAAAAACCAAAACTCCCCAAGATGAATTTGTCTCGAACGTGCAATTCTCCACAATCACGTTGCCCGTGACTCCGGAAATCGACATACCTGTTCCGCCGCCGGTGTTTGCTCCAGTTGCAGTACAATTGGTCACAATGGCGTTGAGGCCAGAAACGACTTCCAATCCCATGCCGATCGAATTGGCCGGTGAGAAGAACAAGCAATCCTGGACCACAATCGTGGCACTGTCGCCAGCCGCGACTCTCAATGCACCGATTCCATCGTAGGCGCCGGCTCCAGGGCCACAGTCGCGCAGGAACGTAACGCCCTGGACGGTAATGGTGTTGAAGGCAGTACTGGAAATGTTCAGGCCGCGTCCGGCGCCCGCGCCGTCAATGGTGATGTCGGTGTTCGTCACGCCTGGCTCCGCCAACAGCGCGAGGCTGCCGGGCTCGGAGCTGTTGTAATCGAAGTTGCCCTCGTAGTCGCCATTGGTGAGGTAGATGTTGTTGTTCGCGCCGTTGTTGGCGGCGGCGGTGAGGGCGTTTTGCAGCCCCTGTGCGGTGGCGACGTGGAAGTCCGCAGCCCGGATTTGTTCACACGCCACGGCAAGCGCCAAAGCCGTGAGCCAAACGCAGGTATATCGGTACGATTTCGTCGTCATATTTTACCTCTGCTTTCTTGGGTCGTTCGTGATTCTGTATGGAAGAGTCATCGTTCGTCAACGACTCCCTCACGGCAACGGTGCCTGCCCGCCGGCCTTTTTCTGATGCACTGCGGCCGCCTGGAGGGCTTCTGCTTCCACCCTTTAAAGAGGAAAAGTTGGAGAAACATTTCACAAAATCACTCCTGCAGCCGCTTTTTCCAGTTTGCGGCTTCTTCGGGCCGGGACGTTGACTCGTAGAGTTCCATGGCGCGTCGGGCAGTTTCTTTCAAGCACCGTCTGTCGTGGGCAGGAATCCTCTCTTCTCGTTGTTTCAAACCATCGTAAGCACCAATGAGCAGCGGTTCTGCCTCGGAGCACTTTTTTTGGGCCAGCAGGATTCCACCCAGAAGACTGCGTGTCTCGAACGCGCTCCAGTCGTCCGGGAGGCGCTTTTCGTAAAGGTCGCGGCATTCGCGAGCCAGCGGCTCGGCTTCGATTAGGTTTCCGCACCGTTGAAGCACGCCCGCCAAGCCGTTCAGGGAATCAAGGGTGTCCGGGTGTTCGTTTCCGAGCAGTTTCCGGCGCATCGCAAAAGCTTCGCGGAGGAGCCGTTCGGCATCCGTAAGGCGGCCCTGAGCGGCCAGGATGACTGCCAAGTCGTTGAGGGATTGGGCGACTTCGGGATGTTCCGCGCCGAGCGAGTTCGTCCGCATGGCCAGGGTTTCACGCTCGGCGGCTTCAGCTTCGGGGAGCTTGCCCTGGTCGCGGAGGACATTGGCCAGGGTGGCGAGAGGATAGGCGACAAACTGGTTCTTATCCCCGAAAACTTTTCGCATCATGGCGAGCGAACTACGGGTCTCGGTTTCAGCCTCGGCGAATTTGCCTTCGACGCGGAGCACGTCACCAAGGTTGTTCAACGAAACAGCAATGTTCGGGTTGTCATGCCCCAGGTTTTTGCGTTGGATGTCGAGTGCCTCGCGTTGCGCGGTTTCGGCCTCGGCAAACTTGCCTTCCGCTTGCAGACACGAGGCGAATCCAGCAAGTGTCACGGCCACATCCGGGTGCCTCGGGCCGAGAAGCTTGCGCTGCATCGCCAAGGCGGCACGGCAAAATCCTTCCCCTTCAGGGAATTTGCCTTCGTTCTGGAGTGCGCAGGACAGATTGTAAAGAAGCATGGCAATATCCTTGTGGTCCCGGGCGCGGAGTTGACGTTGAATCGCCAGGGCCTCGCGGAACTTTGCCTCGGCTTCCGCGTAGCGGCCTTCGGCCAAGAGCACCGAGCCGAGGTTTGCAATGGTCGTGGCAAGATCCAAATTTAGGTCGCCGAACAGCTTTCGGCGCATGGCTTCCACCTCGCGAAACATGGCTTCGGCCTCACGATTCTGGTTCCTGGCATACAGAACATTCCCGAGGTTGTGCATCGAGGTGGCGACTACCTCGTGTTCCTTGCCGTAGAGTTTTTGCCACATTGCTAGGGCCTCCCGATGCAACCGTTCGGATTCATCCAGCTTCCCTTCGTTGAACAGCACCGCACCCAAGTTATTTAACGACGTGGCGATGTCTGGGTGGCCGTTCGTCAAGACATTGCGGCGCATGGCGAGCGCCTGGCGGAATAGCTTTTCGGTTTCGGCGAGCTTGCCCTGGTCTAGGAATACGGCACCAAGATCGTTGAGCGAGTCGGCGACGCGGGCGTTCTCGTCCCCGAAAAACGCCTTTCGCAGTCGCAATGCCTCCTGGTGCGTGGCGAGGGCCTTGTCATAATTACCGATGGCGTCGTACACGTTGCCGATGGCGCTCAACAATGCGGCCTCAACGTCCGGCTGGCCCTGCAATTCCTTGCCGACGCGCTCGGCGGTCTTGTCGAGGACCTCGCGCAGAAGCGTGGTGTCCCGGCCCAAAGCCACGGACGGCCCGACCCCTTCGAGCATGTCCGTCAGGAACTTTGCCACCTGACGACTTTTGATGGCCTCCGTTTGGCTGGCTTTCTCCGCTGCTTGCGCCTGCCGACGCAGGAGCACCTGCTCCCGCTCTGCTCTTGTTGCTCGTACCGCCTGCCAAGTGCTTACCACTACCCCCGCTACCAACAGCAGCGCGAGGGCCGACGTCATCGCCAGTCCAACCCGATGGCGGCGCACGAATTTTCGCAAGCGGTACAAATTGCCGGGAGCCGCAGCCGTCACCGGCTCATTATTCAAATGGCGCTCAACATCCAGCGCCAAGCTGCTGGCGGTCTCGTAGCGCCGCGCCCGGTCTTTTTCCAGGCACTTCATCGCGATCCAATCCAGATCGCCCCGCACTCCGTGCAATAGTCGAGGCGGCTCAGTCCGATGGTGCCGGGCCACCGCCGTCAAATCTGCGGCCGTCAGCGTGCCCAACTTGGTCGATGGCTTCGGTGGTTCGTGATCGCGAATCAACCGGCGCATCTCGTCCAGACCGGCCTTCAAGAGGTCCGTGCGCTCAAATGGCGTGTTGCCCGTGAGCAACTCGTAAAGCAACACGCCGAGGGCGTAAATATCGCTGCGTGTGTCCAAATCTAGCCCGGCCAGCCCTGCCTGCTCCGGACTCATGTACGCCGGTGTGCCAATAAACTCCCCCATTGCCGTGAAAAGCGTCTCGTCCGTCAACCTTTGCTCGGTCGCCTTGGCAATGCCAAAATCGATCACTTTGGGCACCGGCGTCCCGTCCTGCACGGCTACCAGGATGTTCGAAGGTTTGAGGTCGCGATGGATGATGCCCTTCTGGTGGGCGTGCTGGACCGCGCGGCAGACCTGCACGAACAAACCGAGTCGCTCCCGTGTGGACAGGTTGAACTCGTTGCAGTAGTCGGTGATTTTGACCCCCACGACCAGCTCCATCACAAAGTACGGCCGTCCCACTCCGGTGGCGCTGGCCTCAAACACCTTGGCAATGCTCGGATGATCCATCAGCGCCAAAGCCTGCCGCTCTGCCTCGAAGCGGGCAATGACCTGCCGGGTGTCCATGCCCAATTTAATGATCTTGAGCGCCACGAAGCGGCGGATTGGCTTCTCCTGCTCCGCCCGGTACACGACGCCATAGCCGCCCTCCCCGATTCGCTCGATTAGCTTGTAAGGGCCGATGGATTGGCCAAGCTGCTCCACGACTGCGGCTTCCGCAATCCCGCTCGACAGAGCCAGCGCGCCGCGAAGGATGCAGGCGGGACAAGGCCCCAGACTCAGGTCTTGCGGCAGCGGCGCACCGCATTCAGGACAGCTTCGGTTGTCAGACATAAACCATCATTTAATTCTTGTCATACTCATTAAAGAGGCAAAGGAACCCAAGTGTTTCAGGAAAACTCGGGATTCGATCCGCTAGGCAGGCGCTTTCTCCACGGTTGCGCTGAGTCCCGGTGGAGCCTTACGCGCTGACAATGAGGATCAAATGCCGTATTTCCTCATCCACTTCCTGCGGGCTGCTGACCGTCTGGGCTACTTCCTCGCGCACCAACTCGCGATAGCGCTGCCGCATCCGAAAGACAGCGGTCCTTACGCCGCTCTCCGAAAGCCCAAGGTCCAGCGCAACGTCGCCATATGCCGGAGTGTCACCGCCTCCCGCGTCGAACGCCTGAAGACGCTCGTATAACTGTGATTTGCCCGCATTCAGAAACTCTTGTTTGAGGCGTTCTCTGGCTTGGTCCAACAGCGTCAACGCCCAGCGGCGCTCATACAGCTTTTCCGCATCCATGACATCCACCGGCTCCGCGCGGTAACGATCCTCCCCCACCGTTTCATTCAGCGAGAGAGGAATTTGTCCACCACCCCGCTTCTGAGCGCGTTCTTTGTCACGTTCGTCGGCCATGTAATGCTTTAATGATGCCAGCAGAAAAGAGCGGAATTTACCCTTGTCCTGGACCACATGCGCCAGGTAATTCTTTTCGAGCAGCCGGGCGAAAAATCCCTGGGTTAGGTCTTTGGCAGAGCTCTCGTCATGGCCCTGCCTCCGGACGAACGCGTATAGCGGATACCAGTACGAACGGCAGAGCTTTTCCAACGCGTCAGCGGCTTGCGGGCAGGCGGGATCTCGCGCGGTGAGGACAATGCTCCAGTGGGTGGTGGTAAACCACCCGCCCTGCTCTGAAGGAGAGCCTGCGGTGATGGTCGGGTCCGGCATCTTCGTTAAATCAACCAGTAACCAGAACGGGATGGCGTCACAGTAATTGCACTTCCTACTCTTGCAAACTCAAATCCAGCACTTTAGCCCACCGACCCTGCGAATCGCCCAAGTCCTCCCCAAATCGCAACTTCGGGCATGATCTCGAATTTTGCCGGTATTGAAAAGTTTTTCGCACACATGACTTTCAAGGCGTCCGGTGCGGCGGGCCATTCTTGTCGCAAGCAATTCTCCACGCGCCAAATCCTAGACGCAATACTCCCGGAGCCGGGCGCCGGGTCAAGGTGGAGTCGCAAGGGCAACAGGGGCGAACAACCTTGACGCGACGACCGGCGACATACCATCGAATCTGGATTAGCGCGCAGTTTGTCTGCGCGACTGCGCCATAACCATAAGTTCACCGAATCCAGTAATGGCCGATGCAGAGTCCAATGCCAAGAGCCAGCAAAAACCAGACCGCCGTCCGCACCATCACCCGCAATGCGAACCGGTCCCGCAAGTCATTGGAGACCTGTTCCGACCGTTCGCATTGAGCCGTGGTGCTGGCCTTGATGTTTTCCCATTCAGACGCCGCGCTTTCCATCAAAGATTTGATCCGACTGGCAACCGCGTCCGCGTCGGCAAGCTGCACCCGGATTTGCTCCGCACCCTGCCGGGTTGCCTGAATGTGAATTTCGACTGTTTTTTTCGACTCCTTGTTCTGGCCGTCCATGGTGCCGGCAAAATCATCTGCAATCGCCTGGCTCTGTCGCCGGTATTCAGCCAGATGCAGTTCAATCAGTTTTCGGGAATCATTCATCAAGCGCGGCAGATTGGCCGCGATGCGCCATTGCGCCTTGGTCAACAACGCCAGTTGCACCGGAAAACTGCTGGCCGGCCCGACGTTCCATTCATGCAGCAGCCGGTGAACCCGGTCCACTTCATCCGTCGTCAACCCAGCGCACAACGCCGCCAAGTCATCTTTAACCAAGTCCATACTCATTCGCCCAGGTTGAGCATCGCGTGTTTTGTGCGGGTGGGTTTGGCCGGCGGTTCCGGCTGTGATTCGACCTCCGGCATCACTTGCTCCGGCACCAGCAGATCGGCAATGGCGTCGTATTGCCGGAACATCTGCTGCATCGCCCATTGCATTTCCCCGGCCAGCATCAATTCCAAGTGCGACGCACCGGGAGTCGCCACTTCCGCAAAACTCAACTTGCCACCCGCCTTGGCCTCGGCGCGTTTGATGGCCAGCAACGTGATGGAAGTCACCACCGGCAAAGTCAGTTCCTTCGCGCCAAACTTTTTCAACTCAGCCTCGATGTTGGATTTTCGGAACAGGTTGGTTCTGACCTTGGCCGGGTTGTGGACGACGACGTAATCCACACGGTCGCCCGCGAAATAAAACAGTTCGAGCAGATTGTTCATGCTCTCGGAGTCCTCGCTGGGGAATAGGAAAAACGTAAAGCGGATGCCCTGTGCGGCGAGCGATTCGAGCAGTTGTAACGACTCCAGTGCCTGCACGATGAGGCCGTCCCTGCGCCCGGCAATCAACAACGTGAATTGGCGCGTCACTGCGTGACACATTGCGAAACAATCCGAGCAGGGTGGATTTGCTGTCGTCGTCATTGCCCAAAACATAGGACTGCACTTGTTTGGGATGGCGGTCGGCAAACGAATGATGCCGATCATCGAGGTCGGAACCATTCCAATGGATGTCGTGATAGTCGAGCCAGGCGGTGCGAAACTCGGCCTCGAAACTTTTGCCGAGATTGCCTTTGGATTGAGGATTGATGTGGATGCGTTTGGTGATATTCATGTGAATTCTTCGGTGTTGATGGTTGATAGGTTCGGACGTTTGAAATCGGGCTTCCTCGGCAACGGTGCTGGTCGCGATTGCGGCCGGTTGGCCGTTGCGCTTGGGTGGGCGGGTTGGAATTCGGAATTA
>PLIU01000435.1 GCA_003140095.1 Verrucomicrobiales bacterium
GAAGAATTCTGTCTCACGCCCCAGGTGGGGTAAACACCCCATATCATCTGGCCCGGTTCAAGCGTAGCCTGAAGTGGAGAAATCATCGCCAAAACGGCCATGTTAGTTCGTTGGGCTTGATCGGCACCCGCGTCGGGGCCGACCAGTGCCCAGCGCGCCTCGAGGCCGGCGGGCGAGCTGGCAGACGCCAAGGAGGGTTCCTGGCGGGGAGGCAATGGCAGGAATCGCGACGAGTAGCAAGATGAACATGCAGACTTTGCCATTGCACTTTCAGAACTGGAAGGCCGGACATGCGCGTTCGCGCCCACGCGCGAGCGAGCCGCCCTTGCGGGCCGAGTTGTTCAGTGTCGAGCAATTGGCGCGCCATGCCAAAGCTTTGGCAGCCCATCACCAAATCGTCACCCGGCAGGGTTCCAGCCGTCTGCTGGCCAGGTTAGGCCAAAACGAGGACATTCTCAGAGCCTTCAATCGCTCGACCCTCGCCGCCAATCCAGGCCGGCTTCTGACTCCCGCCGCCGAATGGTTTCTCGACAACTTTTACCTGATCGAAGAGCAAATTCAAATGGCCCGGCGACACCTGCCTCGGGGCTACAGCCGGGAATTGCCCCGCCTCTTGAACAGCCCTTCGGCCGGACTTCCGCGCGTTTACGACATTGTGCTTGAATTGATCTCGCACGTGGACGCCCAGATCGATGCGGGGCCTCTGAGCGCCTTTATCGCCGCTTACCAAAGGGTGAGTTCCTTGAAACTGGGCGAGTTGTGGGCCATTCCCATTATGCTGCGCCTGGGGTTGATTGAAAACCTCCAACGCATCACCACCCGGCTGACCCTGGCCCGGGAAGATGGCGATCTGGCGGACGTATGGGTGGATCGTTTACAGGCTATGGTGGAGAAAAGCCCGTCCCAGCTCGTGGTGGTCGTTGCGGACATGGCCAAATCCGATCTTCCCCTCTCCAGTTCGTTTGTGGCGGAATTCTGCCAGCGTTTGTCGCGACAGACTCCGGTGTTGCATCTGGCGCGCAGTTGGCTCGAACAGCGGCTCGTGGAACAAGGGTCGTCCATCGAACAACTGGTCCAACTGGAGAGTCAAAATCAGGCGGCGGACCAGGTTTCCGTCAGCCACAGTATTGCCAGTCTTCGCTTCTTGAGCGCCATGGACTGGAAGGACTTTGTGGAGAGCTTGAGTCTGGTTGAGGGCAGTTTGCGCTCCGATCCGGCCGGGGTCTATATCAAGATGGATTTTTCAACCCGCGATCGCTATCGCCATTCGGTTGAATTCCTGGCCCGGCACAGCCAACTCTCGGAAGCGGACGTCGCGTTGCGTGCCATCCAACTGGCCGCAGACCGCGCCCGGCAAAAGGGGTCAGAAGACCGGGCCGCTCACGTGGGCTTCTATTTGATCGACAAAGGCCAATCCGTGCTCAGGCGCATCGCTAATGTGCGGCGCCCCTTACGCACGATCATCGAACGAAGCATCCACCGTTTTCCGATGACGTTTTATGCGGGCGGCATCGGGGTGCTCACTTTGCTGGCCACGTTCGGGTTGATGCAGCAGACCGGGATGCTCGCAGCGCCGGAATGGAAACTGATTTTCTTCGCCCCTGTTTTCCTCCTTTGCGCCAGCCAATTGGCCGTGGCGTTGATGAACTGGCTCTCCACGCTGCTGGTCAAACCACGCCGGCTTCCGCGCCTGGATTTTTCCTCCGGCATCGCCCCCGATTGCCGTACGATGGTGGTGGTGCCCACGATGCTCACCAGTTTGGAAGGCGTTGATCGCCTCATCGAGACCTTGGAAATTCATCATCTGGCCAATCGGGATGCGCATCTTCACTTCGCCTTGCTGACGGATTTCCGCGACGCACCGGAGGAGATTCTGCCTGGAGATGACGTGTTGCTGCAGCGGGCCAGGGCCGGAGTCGAGATGCTCAACCGCAAATATTTATCCGATGGACAAGACCGCTTTTACTTGCTGCACCGCCCGCGCCGCTGGAACTCTGGAGAAGGATTGTGGATGGGTTACGAACGCAAGCGTGGCAAGCTCACCGAGTTTAATGCTCTGCTGCGCGGCGGTCCCCGCACCTGCTTTTCCGCCGTCGTAGGGGAGACGGCCATCCTGCCCGCCATCAAGTATGTCATCACGCTGGACACGGACACTCAATTGCCACGCGACGCCGCCCGTCAACTCGTCGGAACCATGGCCCATCCGTTGAACCGTCCGGTGTTCGATCCCGCGCGCGGGATTATCGCCGAAGGATACGGCATTCTGCAGCCGCGCGTGGGGGTGAGTCTGCCCAGCGCCCGGCGATCCTGGTTCGTCCGGCTTTTTGCCAGCGACGCGGGCATTGATCCTTACACGCGGGAAGTGTCCGACGTCTATCAGGATATCTTCCAGGAGGGATCGTTTATCGGAAAAGGAATCTACGATGTCGATGCCTTC
Source organism: Verrucomicrobiales bacterium (assembly GCA_003140095.1). Classification (GTDB taxonomy): domain Bacteria; phylum Verrucomicrobiota; class Verrucomicrobiia; order Limisphaerales; family Palsa-1400; genus Palsa-1400. The sequence continues at coordinate 2,438 of PLIU01000435.1, forward strand.
TATCGAGCCCTGAACGGACGCTTCCCGGAGAATACCGTCCTGAGCCATGACTTGTTGGAAGCGTGCCATGCCCGTTCCGCCCTGGTGAGCGACGTGGAANNGGCGATTGGCAGATCACGCAATGGCTCCTGCCGCGGGTTCCCGGTGCGGACGCCAGTCGCATTGCCAATCCGCTTTCGGTGCTCTCCCAGTGGAAGATTCTCGACAACCTGCGGCGCAGTCTCGTCCCTGTGGCCCTGCTCTTCCTCATACTGGGTGCGTGGCTGCTCCTGCCCGAACTCGGAGGCTTGGGGTCGTTCCTGGTCCTTGCCATTATCATGCTTCCCGGAGTGCTCTCGGCACTGGTCGATCTGCTTCGCAAGCCGGCTGATTTGCCCTGGCTGATGCATCTGCGGGCAGTGGCCGGGTGGTGCGGCCGGCAGCTCGGCCAAATCTTTCTCACCCTGGCCTTTCTACCCTACGACGCCTACATCAGCCTGGATGCCATCGGAAGGACGCTGCTGCGTTTGCTGTTGACGCACAAACGACTCCTCGAATGGCAAACGTCAAGTGATTCCGAACGGACCACTGGCGCCAGCCTTGCCGGCTTTTATGCCACGATGTGGATCGCTCCGGCAGTCGCGCTGGCGGCCCTGCTCTTCCTGGCCACTCTAAAGCCGGCCCTGCTGCTTTTGTCCCTGCCTCTCCTTGGTGTCTGGCTGGCCGCTCCCTGGATCGCCTGGCGGATCAGCCAGCCTATTGAATCTCCGGCGCCGGCTCTGACGGCGGAGCAATTGACTTTTCTGAGGCGTACCGCCCGCAAGACGTGGCATTTCTTCGAAACCTTTGTCACCGCGCAGGAGAACTGGCTGCCGCCGGACAATTTCCAGGAAGTGCCCGCCCCGGCCATTGCCTCGCGAACATCGCCCACGAATATGGGCCTGGCGCTGCTGGCCAATCTGGCCGCCCGGGATTTGGGGTATCTTTCGGTAGGCGGCTTGATTCGACGCGCGCAAGACACCCTGGCCACGATGCAGCGAATGGAGCGGTATCGAGGGCATTTCTACAATTGGTATGAGACCCGAACGCTCCAACCATTGCTCCCGCTCTATATTTCCAGTGTGGATAGCGGCAACCTGGCGGGACATTTGCTCACGCACAGTTCCGGGCTGAGAGAATTGCTCGAAGAGAGGATCTTTACTCCGCAGATCTTGGCGGGTCTGCGCGACACGGTGAAGGTTCTTAGAAGTTTGGCCCGCGAAAACGCCGCGCTGGCCAAACTCGACGCAGAATTGGAGCAAGCGCCTCCCAATCTGCGCGCGGCGATAGCCTTGTTGGAGAGGGCGAAGGGCTACGCGACTGAGATCGCTGTTTCGCTGACAAACGAACAGGAAGAACTCAAAGCGTGGGCCCAAACTCTGAAGCGGAATTGCGAGGAGCATTTGGCGGATTTGCTTTTCCTGGCGCCATGGCTGGCTGTGCCAACCCCAAGTCGTGGCAGCCGGCATGAGGAGGTCCCAACTCCTCCAGCACATGCTGCAAAGGAAGAGAAAAGTCCCTTGACGGCGGCGGCGGCAACGCTTGAGGAGAACCTCGCCCAGCTTGACCAGGCGCCAACCTTGCGCGAAGTCGCGAACTTTGAGCAATCACTTTGTCCGTTGATCGATGCGGCCGCGGCAGACCTCGGCGCGGCGCCCGCCGCATCCCGGCAGGAAAAACAAGAGCATCTGACCGAACTTTCTCGCCTCCTGCGTGAAGCCAGCGACCATGCCCGTCAGCGCCTGCTCGCCTTGGAAACTTTGGCCCAGCAAAGCGACGAACTGGCCGCGATGGATTTTACATTCCTGTTTGACTCGTCGAGAGATTTATTTTCCATCGGGTTCAACGTTACCGAACGCCGGTGTGACGCCAGCTTCTATGATCTGCTGGCCTCGGAGGCGCGCTTGTGCAGCTACGTGGCCATCGCTTTAGGGCAAATTCCGCAGGACCATTGGTTCTCGATGGGCCGTCTGCTCGTCGCGGCGCGGGGCGGGCCGATCCTGGTTTCCTGGAGCGGTTCGATGTTCGAATATCTGATGCCGCTGCTGGTCATGCCCAATTATGAGAACACTTTGCTTGAGCGCACCTGCGCCTCGGCGGTGCGGCAACAAATCGAGTATGGACAATTGCGCGGAGTGCCATGGGGCATTTCCGAATCGGGTTACAATCGAACCGACGTTCAACTCAACTACCAATACCGCGCCTTTGGTGTGCCGGGCCTGGGTTTAAAACGAGGTTTGATCGAGGATTTGGTGATCGCTCCTTACGCCACCGTGATGGCCCTCATGGTCGCGCCGCGGCAAGCTTGTGAAAACCTGCAACGGCTGGCGGCCGAGGGGCGCGAAGGGGCCTTCGGTTTTTACGAAGCGGTGGATTACACGCCGACGCGTCTGCCGCCGGACGAAACGAGCGCGACCATCCGATCCTTCATGGCGCACCATCAAGGGATGAGCTTGCTGGCTCTGGTGAATCTGTTGCAGGACTACCCGATGCCACGGCGCTTCATGGCCTGTCCGTTGCTTAAGGCGGCGGACTTGCTTTTGCAAGAGCGTGTGCCCAACACGGCCGCGACGGTGCGGACCGAAGATTTGAAATTGGAGGAATCGCGAACGCTGGCCGGAAACGGCGAAGCCGTCATGCGCGTTTTCACCAATCCCACGCCCCCGGCGCCGGCCGTTCATCTTTTGTCCAACGGCCGCTATCATGTCGTCATCAGCAGCGCCGGCGGCGGCTACAGCCGCTGGCGCGATCTGGCGGTCACTCGCTGGCGCGAGGACGCCACACGCGATAGTTGGGGGACTTTTGTTTATCTGCGCGATCTGGCGACGGGAGAATTTTGGTCCACCGCGTATCAACCCACCTTGCGCGCGACCAAAGTCTATGAAGCCATCTTTACGCAGGCGCGCGCGGAGTTTCGGCAACGTCATGTGGACCTCGAAATCCACACCGAGATCAGCGTCTCGCCGGAAGACGACGTGGAGTTGCGGCGCATCACCATCACCAATCGTTCACCCGTGACGCGCATGCTCGAAGTGACCAGTTACGCGGAAGTCGTGCTCGCGACTGCGGACGCGGATGCGGCGCATCCGGCTTTCAGCAATCTCTTCGTGCAGACAGAATTCGCGCCGAAATCTTCCGCCATTCTCTGCACCCGGCGTGCCCGTTCCCTGGAAGAAAAGCCGCCGTGGCTGCTGCATTTGATGGTCGGTCAAGGTGGCGAACAAGGGGAAATATCCTGCGAAACCGATCGCTCCCAATTTGTCGGACGCGGCGGAACTTTGGCCAACCCGGCCGCCATGCAGAGCCTTTCGCCCTTGTCCAACACCGTCGGTTCCGTGCTCGATCCGATCCTTTCGCTACGGCGCACGGTCTCGTTGCCGCCCGATCAAACCGTCATCGTGGACCTGGTATTGGGCGTGACCGAAAGCCGGGAAGCGGCGCTGGCGCACATGGAAAAATATCAAAGTCCCCGCATGGCGGACCGCGCCTTTGATCTGGCGTGGACACATAGCCAGGTGACCTTGCGCCAGCTCAACGCCTCGGAGGCGGAAGCGCAACTCTATGGCCGTTTGGCCGGGGCATTGATTTATGCCGATCCCGCCCGGCGGGCCAATCCCAGCGTGTTGCTCAACAACCGGCGCGGCCAAAGCGGCCTATGGAGCTATGGCATTTCGGGCGACGCGCCGATCATCCTGCTGCGCATCAGCGACACGGCCAAGATTGGGATCGTGCGGCAGTTGATCCAGGCGCATTCCTATTGGCGCATGAAGGGACTGACGGTGGATCTCGTTATATTGAACGAGGATGTTTCGGTGTATCGCCAGTCCTTGCAAGATCAGATCACCGGTCTGATCTCCTCGGGCATTGAAGCGCAAATGCTGGACAAGCCGGGCGGCATCTTCGTCCGGCGCCTTGAACAAATTCCCAGCGATGATCGCGTGCTGCTGCAATCCGCGGCCCGCATTGTTCTGGACGACGAGAAGGGAACGTTGATGGAACAACTGGAACATCGCAGTGTTTTGAGTCCCTTGGTCCCAGCCCTGACGCCCACGCGCTCCGGGTTGGCGGATGGGCCTGCGCCGCTCCCGCAACGCGCGTTGATTTTTCCGAACGGCTTGGGCGGCTTTACCCGCGACGGCCACGAATATGTCATCACCCTGCAACCCGGCCAGATGACGCCGGCGCCCTGGGTCAATGTGCTGGCCAATCCCCATTTCGGAACGGTCGTTTCCGAGAGCGGCGCGGCTTATACGTGGGTGGAGAACTCTCACGAATTTCGGCTCACGCCCTGGAGCGACGATCCCGTCCAAGACACCACGGGCGAGGCTTTCTACATTCGCGATGAGCAGAGCGGACAGTTTTGGTCGCCCACGCCCTTGCCCGCGCGTGGCGCCACGCCCTATGTCATTCGCCATGGGTTCGGCTACACAGTGTTCGAGCACACCGAAAACGGCATCGCGTCCGAGTTGTGGGTCTATGTGGCGATAGACGCCCCGGTGAAATTCACGGTCTTGAAATTGCGCAACGTCTCAGGGCGTCCACGCCGCTTGTCCCTCACCGGTTACTGGGAATGGGTGTTAAGCGACTTGAGGCAGAAAAGTCTGCTGCACGTGCAAACCGAAGTGGACCTCAAGACCGGCGCATTGCTGGCGCGCAATTATTACAATACCGAATTCCCCGATCGCATCGTCTTCCTGGACGTGAACGAGGCCACGCGCACTCTGACCGGAGATCGGAAAGAGTTCATTGGCAGGAACGGCAACCTGTCCCAGCCAGCGGCGCTCAAACGCGTGCGCCTTTCCGGCAAAGTCGGCGCGGGGCTGGATCCGTGCGGCGCGGTGCAGGTTACTTTCAATTTGCTGGCTGGGCAGGAGCGAGAAACGAGTTTTCGCCTCGGCGTGGGCCGCAATGCGGCTGATGTTCAGAATCTAATCCGCCGTTTTCGGCGGACCGACGCCAGCCGCGTGGCCTTCGAAGGAGTTTGCGAATTTTGGAATCGAACCCTCGGCGCGGTGAACGTGGAAACACCCGATCCCTCTGTCAATGTGATGGCCAATGGATGGCTGTTGTATCAGACTTTGAGCTGCCGGCTCTGGGGCAGGACAGGGTTTTACCAATCCGGCGGCGCTTACGGATTTCGCGACCAGTTGCAGGACGTGATGGCGCTGGTGCATGCCGAACCGGCGCTGACCCGCGAGCATCTGCTCCGCGCCGCGGCGCGCCAATTCCGCGAAGGCGATGTGCAGCATTGGTGGCATCCGCCGGCGGGGCGCGGCGTGCGGACGCATATTTCCGATGATTATTTGTGGTTGCCTTACGTGACCTGCCGTTACGTTTCTTGTGTCGCGGACACCGGCGTGCTCGAGGAAAAAATTTCCTTCCTGGAAGGCCGGCCGGTCAAGCCGGAGGAGGAATCTTACTTTGATTTGCCCAATCGCTCCGAGGAGTCGGCCACACTTTACCAGCATTGCGTGCGCGCCATTGAGCGCGGACTGAATTTCGGCCAGCACGGTTTGCCGCTGATGGGTTGCGGCGACTGGAATGATGGCATGAATCGGGTTGGAAATGAGGGGCGTGGTGAAAGTGTGTGGCTGGCTTTCTTTCTTTACGACGTGCTCACCCAGTTTGCCCCGCTGGCGCGCACGCACCGCGATCCCGCCTTTGCCGAACGCTGCCTGGCCCAAGCGCGGCTGCTGCAACAGAACATCGAGCAACACGCCTGGGACGGCCAATGGTATCGTCGCGCCTACTTCGACGACGGCGAACCACTAGGCTCCCAGTCCAATCCGGAATGTCGCATCGATTCCCTGCCGCAAAGTTGGTCGGTCATCAGCGGCGCCGGTGATCCGGCGCACTCGCGCGAGGCGATGCAATCGGTGGACCGGCGCCTGGTCCGTCGCAAGGCCGGGCTGATTCAATTGTTTGATCCGCCTTTCGACACCTCCGCACTCAATCCCGGTTACATCAAAGGTTATATTCCCGGCGTGCGCGAGAACGGCGGCCAATACACTCATGGCGCGATTTGGACCGCCATGGCCTTTGCTCTCATGGGCGACAACGAACGCGCGTGGGAACTCTTCGCGCTGCTCAATCCCATCCATCACGGCGGGACTCCTCAACAAATCGCCACCTACAAAGTTGAGCCTTATGTCGTCGCCGCGGACGTCTATGCGGTGGCGCCGCACACAGGCCGGGGCGGATGGACTTGGTACACGGGATCTGCGGGCTGGATGTATCGACTGCTCATCGAAACGCTGTTGGGCGTAAACCTCGAGGGTGATCAACTGCGTCTGACCCCCCGTCTTCCAAAAAGCTGGACCACTTGCAAAATCCACTACCGCTACCGGCAAACCGTTTATCACATCGCCGTCACGCGGCTCGTAGCTGATGGGGCTGACGCGAATCAACTCTTTCTGGACGCAAAAGAACTGGCCGGGCCAACGATCCCCTTGGTGGACGACCGTCGCGAGCATTTCGTGGAATTCAAGGTCTGGAGTCCAGTCACCGCCCCCGAAAACCGGAGCGTTCTCCTCACGGCGGTGTAAGCACGCTCAACCCTTATTTTTCCGAAGGCGGGCCTTTGCGTCCGGCGTGGAACAAGATACCTTACGTCCGCCATGATTGTTCCTCTCTCTAAAGTGCAAATTCGTCAGGATGAAGACGGCGTGTGGATCGCCAAATCGCTGCTGCTGCCCGGATGTCATGCGCAAGGACGCGATCGAGGCGAAGCCGCTCTTCGTTTTCAACAAGCCGCCAAAGCGCAGCTGGAAGCCTTGCTCGAGACCGGACGCCCCATCCCACGAGCCTTCCGCGACAAGTTTGTTCTGACCGCGTGACCCGTTGGGCAAATACCCCACATTCAACTGCCGCCAGTTGGAACATCGCCTCCGCGAAATCGGATGCCAGCAACTTCGCAACACCGGCAGCCATCGCCATTACTTCAATCCATTCCGCCTGATCGCCTCATCGCCTTTTCATGGCATTCCGGCGACGTGCGGACATCATTGAAGACCTCGGCATCACGCGGGATGAATTCTATTTCGGGCGGTTCTGATTCTGGTCCGCAAATGGGCGGCCACATTTTAGGCTAGATGGGGTGAACACCCCATTGCGAGCGCAGCTCTTCCGTTGTACACTTAACCTGTTGTGATTTACTGAAGCATGTATGTGAACGGAATTGGCACAGCGGTTCCGCCGGGGCGTTTCACCCAGACACAGTGTTGGGAGGCGCTGCAACAGGCTCCCCAGTTCCCGCAACTTAAAGCCCGCTCCCACGCGCTGCTCCGAAAAGTGTTGTCGGGTGAAAACGGCATTGCCTACCGGCACCTGGCGGTGACGAATTTGGAGGAAGCTTTTGTGCTGACGCCCGACGCGATGCACGCTCGCTTCGCCCAGCACGCACCCGCTCTCGCCGTCCAAGCGGCCGAACGCGCCCTCGCCACGGCCCGGCTTGCGTCCACGCAGGTGGACGCGGTCATCATCAGCACCTGCACCGGCTATCTGTGTCCCGGACTGACCAGTTATGCCAGCGAACGGCTGGGTTTGCGCTCCGACGTTGTGGCGCTCGATCTGGTCGGACAAGGTTGTGGCGCGGCGTTGCCAAACTTGCGGACGGCGGAAGCGCTGCTGGCGGCGGATCGGGCGCAACATGTTCTGTCCGTCTGCGTCGAGATTTGCAGCGCGGCCTTCTACCTGGACGACGACCCCGGCGTGCTCATCAGCGCCTGCCTGTTTGGCGATGGCGCGGGCGCGGCCGTGTTGTCCGCTCGGCCCGCCGCTCATGCGCGACGCGTCCAATGGAAGGCGTCGAGAAGCGTGCTCAACCCGGCGGAGCGCGATGCACTCCGCTTCGAGCAGGACGAGGGCATGTTGCGGAACATTCTGACCCGCCAAGTGCCCGAGCTGGCGGCGAAGCACGTTGAAAACCTTTTTACCGAGATGCTCCATCGACACCCGCTTCAGCGCTCGGAGGTGACCGGTTGGATTCTGCATGCCGGCGGGCGCGAGGTGCTGGCCGCCCTCCAAAAAAGTCTCGGCCTCGACGGAACGGATTTGCGGCTGAGCGCCGGCGTGTTGCGCGAGTTCGGCAACGTCAGCAGCCCGTTCGTGCTTTTTGTGCTGGAGAGGGCGCTGGCGCAAAACGCGGCCGGTGGTTGGTGGTGGCTGTCGTCCTTCGGCGCGGGTTTTAGTTGTCACGGAGCGCTCTTGAAAGTGGATTGAATCATGTGCCGCATCTTAGAACCGGAACTCCTGGACGATCTGCCGTCGGTCGATCGGCGGGCCATCGGTTCGCGCTCGGATTTGCGGCGGCTCAATTTCATCATGGGACATGCGGGCATTCTCTCGCGCGCGTCTCGCCGCCAGCTTGCGGAAACTTCCTTTCGCTCACGACCGCTCCGGCTGGTCGAGTTGGGCGCGGGCGATGGCACCTTCCTCTTGCGACTGGCGCGTCGCTTAGCGGCACTGGGCGTGAGGGCCGAGGCGACGTTGCTGGACCGGCAAAATCTTGTGGCCGCGGAAACGTGCCGGGCGTTCACCGCCCTCAAATGGTCGGTCGAAAGCGTGGCGAAGGATGTGTTTGCCTGGCTGGATCAACCTTTTCCCGCATCGGACATGGTGTTCGCCAATTTATTCCTGCATCATTTTCCGGACCAAAGCCTGAGGACGTTGCTGCGAAGGGCCGCCGTGAGAACGAACCTGTTCATCGCGTGTGAGCCGCGCCGCTCGCCGCTGGCGCTGAAGGTCTCGCGATGGCTCGGTCTCATCGGTTGCAACGAGGTGACGCGGCATGATGCCGTTGTCAGCGTGCGCGCGGGTTTTGCGGGCCAGGAACTCTCGGCCCTCTGGCCGGCGGATAACCAATGGCAGTTGAACGAACAACGCGCCGGCGTGTTCAGCCACTGCTTTATTGCGAAGAGAAATGGCTGAGAGCGTGAACATCGTGGGCGGCGGCCTGGCCGGTTTGACGCTGGGCATCGGTCTGCGCCAGCTCGGCGTGCCAGTGACCGTTTGGGAAGCTGGACGCTATCCGCGACACCGCGTCTGCGGCGAATTCATTAGTGGCGATGGGCAAGGTTCGCTGGCCCGGCTCGGATTGTTGGGCGGGTTGCAAAGCGCGGGTGCTGGCGCCGCGGAGAGCGCGGCCTTCTTTGCGGGCAAGACGAAGGTCGCGCGACCGCTTCGGGAGGCCGCTTTGTGTGTCTCGCGCTTTGTTTTGGATGCATGGCTGGCTCGTGAATTCCGGCGACTGGGGGGCGAATTGCGGTCAGGCGCGCGGTGGCGCGGCGAGTTCGGAACGGGCACGGTGCGCGCCAGCGGCCGGCGCGCGCAGCCGGGGACCAACGGCTGGCGATTGTTCGGGCTGAAGGTCCACGCTCGCGACGTGGCACTGGAAGCTGACTTGGAGATGCACTTTGTGCCCTCTGGATATGTTGGCTTGTGCCGATTGGCGGGGGGCGAAGTGAATATCTGCGGCTTGTTTCGCAGCGAGGCGGCTGTGCCCGACCTGGCCCAACGCTGGCGCGACTGGCTGGGCGGCCCTGCGGCCTCGGTGCTGCATGCGCGTCTGGCCGGCGCGCGATTCGACGAAGACTCCTTTTGCTCGGTGGCGGGTCTTTGCCTGCATCCGCAGCGCGCGACCCAACGCCATGAATGTTGCCTCGGCGATGCGCTAACCATGATTCCGCCCGTGACGGGCAATGGGATGTCGATGGCGTTTGAATCCGCGGAACTGGCCACAGCGCCGCTGGCCAAATTCAGCCGCGGCGACTTGTCTTGGGCCGAAGCGCGGCAGGAGATTGCCTGGCGTTGCGACGAGAGGTTTACCTCGCGGCTGCGCTGGGCGGCGTGGCTGCAATGGGCGTTGTTCCAGCCGTGCGCGCGCTCGGTCCTGATGGTCCTCACCGCGCGTTCGGAGTGGTTCTGGCGCGGAATTTTCGAGCGGACGCGTTGAGGGCGTCCAGAGCGTTCAATCGTCTGCAGTTCACCGATGAGATCAGGCCGGTCCAATTATCGCGGCCCAAAGCCCTGCCTGTTCAAAGCTTTTTTCAACGATGCACCTGAGGCTCGGCCCAAATGGCCCAGGAATTGTGATTGTGACCTTCGCCGCCCTCGGTCAGCAACTCCAGTTCCTTCACGCCCGAGATGCTTACTTTTATGGCCTCCTGTGTGGAATTGAATCTGGCCACCGTCGTTTTGAGGATAGTAGTGCTCGGTGAAAACCATCGTCTGATTCGTATCCGCCAGCAGGAGCGGATCCAGCAGCTCGCAATCCGCCGCATGACACATTCCGCCGCGCTGCGAACCACTGCCATAATATGGAGTATCGAACACATAACGCCCTTCGTTCGTCTTGCGACAGAGAGCGTAAAACACCAGCAGATGCTCGCGCTCAATGTCCAGCGTTCCTTTGAGGTCCAGGGCGATCTCCTGCGCTGTGCGGTCACTCGATTCGTAATGATACGCGCTGGCCGGCAATTTTCCCCGGACCAAACGCACCACCAGCTTGCCATCCTTCCGCTCCAGCGGCAGCCCGGCCGTCTGGATTCCGAAGCGTAGAAACGCGTCGCGATAAAAGTCACTCACGTCGGTTACGATTCGGTCCAGCCGCGCCTCGTCGTTGGGGAGCGGGTGGCCACCTTCGGGGACGAAGTAGATCACGCGCAATAGGTTCGTTGCCTGCGGCTGCCCCTTATGGTAGGCGGCAATAATCCGTTGCGCTTTCTGTAGCATCGCGCGGCTTGCCGCATCCTGGCGAACCACTCCGGATTTCAATGGCAAGGGGTTAATGTTCGTCGTTTGATCAGTGCGTGCCGCCGGGCCTTGCACGTCGGCCTTAAGGACGCCAGCCGCCAACGCCAGCGCGATGAAAAAATAATGAACTTTGTTTTGCAAAAGATTTCCGCAGTGCAACTTGCCTCCAGTGAACGGCAATCTGCTGGTGTTTGATACTTTAACGCCCGGACGGCTGAGAGGCAACCTGGCAAGAGCATCAGCGGGTGGCCAAATGAGGCGGGGCGGAAGTTTCCAGCCGAGTGATTGCATAACCCAGCCGCGGAAACCAGACGCGGCCGCTCAGGCGGATACGTTCACCCGACGTGTTGAGGGACCTTGTGCAGGCTGACGGTGTCGCCGTCCTCTTTTTTTAATTCGCGGAAAACAATGGCGGAGAGCACGGTCAATCCCCCCAAGACCAGGAAAGCATGGTGGATGCCGTGAATCATTTCCGGGGCAGTGGTGTGAAAGCGGTCGGGAATGAAGAAGGCCGTGGCCAGCGACGCGGTCGCCACGCCGAAACTGATCGACATCTGCTGCATGGTGCTGGCGATGGTGCTGGCGCTGCTGGCCTGTTCCTCGGTGACGTCGGCAAAAACCAGGGTGTTCATGCTGGTATATTGGAGGGAGGTGAAGAAACCAAAGACAAACGCCTGCGCCACGATGAGCCATACCGGCGTGCCCACGCCGATGGTCGCAAAGAGAGCAATGAGCAGACCGAGGATCATGGTGTTGGAAATTAATACGAAACGGTAACCAAAGCGCCTCAGAATGCCGGGCATCGTAATCTTGAGACTCATGGCGGCCATCGCCTGGGGCATCAGCAGCAGACCGGACTGAATCGGCGTAAACCCCAGGCCCACCTGATAAAGGAGCGGGAAGAGGAAGGGGATGCCGCCGATGCCCAAGCGGGTGAAAAAGCTGCCGCTGACGGAGGCGCGAAACGTGCGAATGCGAAACAAGGCAAGCCGGAGCAGTGGAAACTTCGTGCGAGGCGCCCGCAGACCGTAACCGGCTAGAAAAACGGCGGACAACGCCAGCAACTCCAGCATGGCGAGTCCGTTGAGCGTGTGCTCGCCAAAAACTTCCAGCACGTACGATAGCAGCGCGATGCCGGAGCCGAAGAGGATGAGTCCGATGATATCGAGGGGATGGGAGTTTTCTTCACGATAGTCAGGTAGATGCCGATAGACCAGATACAAACCGAGCAGGCCAATGGGCAGGTTGATGAAAAAGATCACCCGCCAATGAAAGTAACCCACGATGAAACCGCCGGCGACGGGGCCGAGCATGGGGCCAATGAGGCCGGGTATGGCCACGAAGCTCATGGCGCGGATGAGTTCCGATTTGGCGAACGCGCGCACCATGGTCAGCCGGCCCACGGGCACCATCATGGCGCCGCCGCAGCCTTGCAGGATGCGGCAGGCAACCAGGACGTGGATGTTGCTGGAAATGCCGCAAAGAAAGGACCCCAAGGTGAAGAGGCCAATGGCGGAAGAGAACACCCGACGAGTGCCGAAGCGATCGGCCATCCAGCCGCTGATCGGAATAAACACCGCCAGGCTCAAGGTGTAACTCGCCAGCACAGCTTTCATGCTGAGCGGAGCGACAGCCAGCGCCTTGGCAATGGCGGGGACGGCGGTGTTGAGAATCGTCGTATCGAGCGATTCCATGAAGAAGGCCACGGCGACGAGCCACGGCAATAGCCGCTTCACGGACGCGCCCGGCGCCGCGGGAGGAGAGACCACACTGGACTGGGCCGGAATCATGCCTGTTCCAGCTTGTCGTAAATCATTTTACTTTCGAAAGCAACATCGCGAACACTTCATGATAGAAGTTCTCCATATCCTTGCTCATGCCCGCCAACGCACGCTTGCGGTCAGGTTGAGAGTCGTTTTCGCTGGCGACCTCGGCCAGATGCCAGGCGTAGCTCAACGCCTCGGTCTGGGTCAGGAGCAAGGCCAGCTCAAATTCATCGCCGGTTTGAGACAATAATTGCTTCCTCTCGCTGGAAGCAATCGCGGCGCGTGTGGCTACTTCCCCTGGTGGAAGATAGATGTCGTCCAGATTGATCGAAGGATCCTGTTTGGCAAGTCGTTCCAGCAGTTTTGAGCCGGCGCCGGAAGAGGAGGCAATTTTCTTCACCAGGTCCTTCACATCGGCATGTTCCCGCTTGATGAAGCGCAGCATGCTGACGTCCTTCTGTTCATCCAGCAATTGATGGAGCAAACCGTAGCAATTGTCGCGCGTGGAATACGCCGCGCCGCTCCCGGCCGGAGGGGCGGCCTTGTGCGGCTCGCAGCCGGCCAGAACGCAAGCGACCGATAGGATCGCCATCGGCCTTGGGAGGAAGCTCTTCATAACGATATTCATGGCATAGTGTTGACTTATCGGGAGAGAAGTTCGCTGAGCGGCGACATGGCCGGGACGCGGTCGCAGATCACTTTGATCGAAACGAGGACCGGCACCGATAACAAGGCGCCCGGCACCCCCCAGAGCCAGGTCCAGAAGATCAACGAAACAAAGATGACCACCGGATTAAGGGTGAAGCGGCGTCCCAGCAAGACAGGCGTGACCAGGTTCGATTCCAAAGCGTGCGTCAGCGAATACCAGGCGGTCGGAAGAGCGGCCTGCCAGAGGGAGTCGAAGGTGAGCAGGCCGACCACGGCCAGCAGAATGATGCCGGCGCCGGGACCGAAGTAGGGAACAAAGTTCAGGAGCGCCACAAGGAGTCCCCACATGGCGGCGTTAGGCACGCCCAAGAAATAAAGGCCCGCACTGACAACAATGCCGAGGCCGAGGTTAATCAGCGAAACCGAAAAGAGGTAATGAGAAATGTTTTGCTGAATCTCATGGCTGATTTCGACGGCGCGCTTTTTTTCGCGCAAGGTGGGCATCACGCGGACCAGTTTGTGCAAGAACAAGTCGCCTGAGGCGAGCAACATATACAACAAAACCAAGGTCTCGCCGGCGCCGGCCATGGCCATCCCGGTCTGGTTAATGAGTGTGGTGGGGATACGGCTCGTTTTCAGTTCCACCGTGGGGGCTTTCTTTTGATCTTCCTCCTTGGCGCCCAGATTGTCCATGGCTGCCGCCGCCCGGCTGAAGCGGGCGATACGCGGGAACATTTTCTGAACTCGTTGCCTTAACTCGGCCATGTGTTGCGGCGCTTCATTGATCCACGTCAACGCCGGGCGGCCCAATTGGAGAAAACCAATTCCACTGGCGGACACCAGCAAGCCGAGCACAACTGCGGCGGAGAGAGCGGGCGGAATGTGGCAATAAGACAACCAGCGGATGAGCGGTTTCAAGGTCATGGCCGCCACGCTCGCCAGGAAGATCGGCAAGACCACCGGCCGCGCAAGATAAAGGAAGGCAATCGTGCCCAGCACAAGGATGGCGATTTGCGCCCGCGTCGCTTTGGCGACGGTGGCGCCGATCGGTTCAGCGAGCAGCGGTTCGCTGTTGAGCGCATCCGCGCGCGGTGGCGCTGCGACCGTGGAGTCATCCTTGGCCGGAAAGGGCTGGGTTCGGAGGGCGGCGTCCATACTCAGCGCGCGTGTCCTAAAACCAGCGTGAAACTTTCCGGTTTCTGTGAAAAACGGACGAAAAGCCATTCCTTCTTATTGCTGGCCGCGCCGTTTTTTTTGCCTCCGCCGGTGAGTTTGTCTGCCGCGGCCCAGGGCCGTCCTGAGACAGTTTGCGTGCTAAACCCATTTTTCTCGCAGGCGGTTTCGATGTATTCCGCCGGACGTCTCTGTTGGTCAGAATAACTGGATTTAGCGCCTTGGGGCATGGTTGTTCTTCAACTTGTGCCGGCCATTTTTTCCCGCCGGCGTTATCGCGGGAGGCACGTTGATGTCCAGCGCGGCGCTCAAATCAATTTCATGCTCCTGCTCCTGGATGATAATGGAGCGCAAGGTCTCGCTCAACGCGAATTCGCCCATGGCCTCGGCTTGGCGGATGCGCTGGCGATAGCGCCCCACCGTTTCCCGTTCGTTCTCCAGATCGGCGCGCAGCAGTTCGACCGGGTCCTTGTAAGTTTTAACCGGCTTGGGCGTCCCAACCGGCATGCCGCCCAGATAATCGATCTGTTTGGCAATTTTTATGGCGTGCGCCAGCTCTTCGCCTGCATGCGCTTCCAACTCGCGCGCAATGTCCGTGTAGGCGGCGCCCTTGAGCACCTGGCTGTACACGGTGTAAGCAATGATGGCCTGGTATTCGCCCGCCAGATCCTCGTTGAGCAATTGAATCATCTCCGCGCGAGTGATATTCAATCCTGTGGTGTTGTCTTCTTTCGCCATAAAGATGCCGGTTTAGAGACGTGATCTTCCATGTCATGTTATTTGCAGCCGCAGGAGGAGTGTAATTCATGGACAGCTTTTTCGATCGCTTCGCGGGCTTCGCCCGTGCGCTTCTGAATACGCCCGATCAGCTCATCCTGCCTGCCTTCGGTATATTCGAGATCGTCGTCCGTGAGTTTGGCCCACTTCTGTTTCAACTTGCCTTTTACAATGTTCCAGTCGCCTTTGCTTTCGAGTGTCGTCATAATAATTCCTGATTTGTTAAGTTTCGTTTTGATTCGCCGCCAACATGACGGCAAAAGTGTTCCCCCATTTTTTCATCATCGCATGGAGCTGCGCAGCCGCACGGTCTGCCAGAGGCTTCACCTCAAGAAACAAGGCTCAGCGAGGCAATCCAACGACATAATAACAATAGATGATGGGTGGAGATGTTAACATGGGGTAAAACCCTACCGCGGCGGTGCGCGATTTCCTTCAGATGCCTCAGAATCTGGGTCTGAAAGCGCCCTAAGAAGAGTTCGTCCAAACTCTTGCATTGGCTCCCTCCTGCCGAAAGGAACCGGTGTCAAATCTCAAATTAAGATGGGACATGGAGAAGGCCGCAACGCGCCCTGGGAGTGTTGCGGCCTCGGCATGAAGTGGCGGGCTTGTGAAGCCAAACTGTGTCTGGAACCGCACTCAGAAAAGCTGGTGCAAAGTCTGCGATGGGTTTCCTGCCGCTGGAAATACCAACTTCCGAGGATTGACCCCCACGGCCCTCATGGTCGATCAGCGTGCCTGGGAATCCTGGCCGGTCCGCCTCGGTGTTGAAACGGTTGACGCTGCGCCGGCAGGCTTCGTCGTCAAGGACTGGCACGACGCGGGCCTTCCGGTTGGGATGGACTCCTTCATTTTCGATGTGGAACCAGCCATCGGCCCGAAGGTTGATAGAAGATTCGCTTATGGTGGGGGTCGTATTTTTCATCTCGAATTTTCTGGAGCAAGTTGTAGTGTGCCGCGTGTTATTCTTGGCCCCGAGCGGATGCCGCCGGCTGCTTCTGCCTCGTGGCGGCATGTAGGCCGCGTGCCCTCACGCGGCGGTCTTCCTGAGCCATGGTGCGCCGTGTCTCTTGTCCTTTTTTCATCGCCTTTTCATCACTCATTTTTTATGTTGCTTTAACATTACGCGTGCAATGTATCTCACATATTAAGAGATTGCAACATATTTCGCAANNCTCACCCATCGCGGACGATTCCACGAATGAAAAGGCAGCCTCGCATCGGACCGCGAAGACTGTTTGAAGCGTTCAGGAAAGACCGTTTTAAAAAGAAGCGGATGGACAATGTTTTTTCTGTTGGCTATGTCAAGCAAACATGTGGCAATGCTGAACTGACCCCTACGGATGCTCGTGACCCTCACGGCCTTCATGACCCTCACGGCCTTCACGCTTGATTCCGTGCAGAAACTAAAACCGCTTGTACTTAGGTGGCTTGGGAAGGGTTTTGGGTTCAGATTCTGAGAGCCATCCTTCTCCATGACAAGCCGGGCAACTCGTGTTGCCAAATTGGCCGCCGCACCACAAGCAAGCAAGCACGACGTCCCGAATTAACCAAGCCTCGGCTAGCTGCACTAGGTGGTACCGATTCTTCGTACATGCCTGATCGCGCACGAGGGGATTCGTGAAGGCTGTTATGACATCAGCTTCGTCACCATTTTGGAAGCAAGTTACAATAACTTCGGACTCGAACATCTCGATGGTTCCTGCGCGGCTATCGAACAAGCAATCGCGCGTGAAATACTTCTGTCGAAAAGAAGAGCGGCTCGCTTGCTCTCTGCGCTCTTCGGCAATTCGATCGGTCAGATATGTAAGTAGAAAGTCTTCAGGAGATTGCATGTCGGTTATGGATCTTGCACCAATTATACTGGTTTAAAAGAAGTTTCGCCTGCATTGGGATTAGTACTGTCACAGCCCACCAAAAACCGGGTTCCCAGGCCATGGTATGCAAAAGATTAAGACAACACTCCCGAAAGTTAAAGTGGTGCATTGCTGTGGTGTTGGCGGTGGAATATAAGTGTTAAAACGATTTGGGTCAGGATTTTGCGTCGGAGTCACGCGCGACTGGTGCAAACGCTCGCAGAAAGTGGCTGATGTAGCAAATCTCAATTTCTCACGGGGTAAATCCGAATGACGGCGAAATTCACGATCAGCGTGTTGTTGGTGCGTTAATTGAGGTTTCCGACGGGGTCGAAGGCATCATGAAGCTGCTCGTTGGCCCGTGCGGTCCCGCCGCTGACCTCGGACGCCTGATCCCCGATAACTTCCCCAATGGCGTCATACGTGTAGGCGGCGGTGTTCTCGCCGGTGCGGGTGACCTGGGTCCGCCTTGCCCCGTGAGAGAAATCAACGGCCAAGCAGGCGCGTCCCTCGATCGCAACGGCTCAACGCGTGTCCGATCCGATGGATGGCCCATCTTTGTTTAAACTTCGTGACCTTCGCGTCCTTCGTGGTGAGAACTGGGTTGCGGCTCACCGCGCTGTGTGCCTCCGCGCCTCACGCAACTGCTGAATTCAGGATCCTGCTTTGGGAGGCGACCCCAGGAAGGTAATCGCTTGCCCTTGCGCTCAGGTTTGATTTTGGCGCGTTGGCAGCATCGAAGGCTGATTTGAGGCGTCTGGCGCTTCCGGCACGTCCAATACGGAGCGGTTGCTGCGTTTCTTAAAGCTCACCAGTTCAAAAGGGTTAAAGAGTAAAAGAACAAAAACTAAAGCCCCCTCACACAACGAAACCCAAGGCCGTCCAAGGCGCCGTTCGGGATGAGCCTTTGGTTGTGATCGGCGCAACGGGCGCTCCTGGCGCCGTTGCTCGGACCTCCTGTGGCGCCGTCGCTCCAATTGCCGCCGCGCACAACCCGCACATCCCCAAAGGCCGATCCGCGTGGATCAGTGCCTCCCGCATACGGAGTCCCATGCCAATCCCAACACCACTGGGACACATTCCCAGCCATGTCGTAAAGGCCATAGCCGTTCGGCGCAAATGATGCCACCGGACTCGTGTAGGGCTTCTGGCCGGTCGCGAAGGCCGCGTTGTAACCGATCGGGCCCAAATCGTAAGTATAGTCGCTGCTTCCTTTGTAATTGGCCTGACTTTCGGAGATGGTGTTGCCCCAAGGAAACCGTTGCCCGCTCAACCCGCCCCGCGCCGCTTTCTCCCACTCCGCTTCCGTCGGCAACCGATACCCATGGGCAGCCCAATTCACATGAGGCGCCTCCCAAATGGCGCCACTATGCGCCGCGGCTTTTGAATTCGTATAAACCTGCGTCAACCCCGCATCACGGTAATACACCGGCGTCAAACCCTCTTGCTGCGACCGCGCATTGCACCACTCCACGCAGTCATACCACTGCACGTTCTGCACCGGATGATTTGGCGCCTTGCCCATTCCGGCCTCATCAAGCGGAGCACCCCTCCTCGCCCACTGCGGCCCAACCCCATTTGTCGGATAAAAGCCCTCGTAAACCTCGTCAGAGTCATCGACTGCCGACGACTTGGACGCGGCAACATTTCGGTGCCTCGTCCAGGTCGTCGGCCGTCGAGGTTGCGCTCCGGCGTCGATAAATACATATCCGTGCCTCATGGCCCAAATATAGACCGACCGCCATTGACTATAGCTGACCAGGTTCGTCTCCATGTAAAACGCCGATACCATCACCCTGATGGGGATAGCATCCTTATCGCCATCCAACCCGTCCCCCATCGCGAACGCACCTGCGGGAATCAGCACCATGCCCGCCGGGGCTGAACTCAAATTAGCCGTTTGCGCCAGAACGGGATGAACGCCAGCGAGACATGCCAGCATAATAAGCAAGCGGGGCAAATTCGTTTTCACAAAAAATCTTAAGATTGATCGCTTCATTCTTTTTTTCGCGGATAGTTGCCATCAAAACAGAGAGGGCCCGCAAAAACCAGCAAATCTGAGCATCTGCCCGCCGCGGCGCCGCTTATTTAAGCGTGCTCAAGATGACATTTTGGTGGCGCCGCAGCACTAGACGCACATCAGAGTTGGTATATATTTGGCCGTGAGACTTTTATGCTCATCGGCACTAAGTGCATGGAAAAAGGGCGGCTGCGTGGACTGGCCGCGGCATCCGGGAAACCGCGCCTGCGCCGCGCCGAGGCCGCGCCAGGTGAGTCCCACCAACGAGAGCTTGCTGAACCGAGTCCATTCGGCAAGCCGCAAGACTTTGAACGCAAAGTCGCGAAGGCGCAAGGACGCAAAGCGGTTTCTGACCATGCCGGTCCGGGACTCGAAAAGGTGGATGTTGCTCATGGAGCCAATGGCGCCGGCTGACCTCTCTGCGTCTTGGCGTCTTGGCGTTAAAACCCTGCCGAATGGACCCGGCTGAGGCGCCAATCAAGCCTAATCAAGGTGAATCAAACCAAATCAAACCTGCGGCGATGGAGCAGGACAAGGCTGAAGGATGAAGGATGAAGCAGCCAGGCCACGTCACAGCCGCGCATTCAGACCCGGTCGAACCCGGTCAAGGCCGGTCAAACCCAGTCAAACCGAATCAAACCGAATCAAACCAAATCAAACCAAATCAAACCAAATCAAACCTGCTGGGAGGTTGGCGTGTCCCGAAATTGGACAATTCGATGCGAAAAGGAGTCGGCGGAAGGCAGCTTGGTCAAACCCAGTCAAACTCAGGGCTCGCAGGAGTCAGAACAAATTGGGAGCGGACCGTTTTGCGGGCTGCTCGTCCAAAACTGAAAAATTGGCTCGACTTTTGCCGCGCCGCATGACACTGTCCGTGCCAGCTATGAATACCTCTACCGCCTTTCAAGGAGAAGCCGCGGTTGACAGAACGCCCGCCGCCGGCGCGCCCGAACTTTTGCCGCCGGTCGTCAAACCAAAGAAGGGTTTCCGGCGGCTCGTCGGGGAGATTCTCTCCCACGGCGGGCCGGGTTATCTGCAGTTTGCAATCACCAATGTCTGCAACGCCAAATGCGAGTTCTGCGGCTTCGCCGTGGACCGGTTCGACCCCCGCCAGCGCCGCAGCGTGTCGCTGGAGGAGGCGCGGGATGTGATCGATATTTGCGTCAAGAATCACATCGGCTACCTTCTCTTTGTCGGCGGCGAGCCGCTGGCGCATCGGCATCTGGGCCAGATGGTCCGCTACGCGGCCGAACGGGGCATTCATCCGATGGTTTGCACCAACGGTTCGCTCTGGACGGAACGCAAAATGCGCGCCCTGGCCGCCGACGGCTTGAGCAGCGTCATCATGTCGATCGATTCGCACGACGTGGCCCGGCACGAAGAGAATCGCGGCCTGCCCGAGGTCTGCCGGAAGATCAAACGCGCCAACGAGGTCTTTGCCGAACTGGGCGTGCAAACCACCGCCAGCGTCACCGCCAGCCGCCTGATTGACGATTACGCCCGCTTGCCGGATTTCCTGAGGTCGCTGGGATTTGCCAGTTGCACTTTCAGCTATCCGTTGACCAGCCTGGCTTCCAGTTACCTGAGTTTCAGCGATTCCGCGCTTGTCAGTTATAAGACCGACGAACTGATCGGCGTCTTTGAGCAAATCAAGCGGCTGCAAGCGCAGAGCGGCTATCCGGTGGTCAATCCGCGCGAATCGCTCAACGAGATGCAGCGCCACCTGCGCCAAGAGCCGGAGCGGTTCGGCTGCCTGGGCGGGCACAAGTATTTTTACCTGGACTGGAATCTCAATCTTTATCGCTGCCATGCCTGGGCCAAGCCCATGTGCTCCATTTATGATTTCGACCAAACGAAGCTGATCCGGGACGGCTGCACCAAGTGCATGATTGATTGCTACCGCGACCCGAGCGTGCTGCAGTTTGCGGCCATCAACGCCAGCGACGCCTATCAGAACCTGAGAAAGGGGAAGCTGCGCGCGGCGGCGAAGAATATATTTGACATACGCAACGTGGTTTCGCTGCGCGCGGTTTGGGAAGGCCGGAAGTGGATCGGGAAAGTTTGATTTACAGAAGCTAACGAAGGAAACGAAAAATAATTCGGTCTCACACTCTCGCCGTGGCGTGGTGTGCTGTCGTTTTGGCCTTGTGATTGAATGGGATTTGGGCATGGTGTGTCCAATGGGAAAGCGCTTTGGCGGCCAAAGTGTTTGTCAACCAAGGCTCGCTGCAAGATTTGTTCCGCTGAAACGTATTGGTGGATGAGCGGGAAGACGCCGGCAAAAACGCCGGACTTCTACCGCCAGAGCCATAACGATTTACATAAGAGGCAACCTATGAAAACAAAATCGATCATCGACGCCAAAACTCACCGCTTTGGCGCTTGTCTCGCCGGAGTCGTGGCTTGGGCCATGCTGACGGCAGGTCCGGTCGGCCACGCGCAAACAGCCCCGGCCAATTTGTCCCCGGATTTGCAGGCCGTCGTCAAGCTCTCCCAGGCGCACATGGGGGATGACGTGATCCTCAGTTTTATCAAGAACTCCGGGAAGGTCTATGATCTGAGCGCGGACGACATGCTTTATCTCAACAGCCAAGGGGTTTCGCAGGCGGTGATGAGCGCCTTGATGCAAACCAAGGGCGGCACCCCCGAGCCAGAGCCGGCACCCGCGCAGCCACCCGCTTCCGCTTCGGCGCCGGCTCCAGCGCCTGCTCCCGCCCCCACTCCCGCGCCGCCGCCTGGTTTGGTGGATGCTTTCAACTCCGACGCCAGCTTGAATCCGTCCGTATGGATGACACAGACGCCGCTGTTGCAGAGTCTGGCCCAGTGGAATGGTTCGGCTCTCATGCCGGCCCTGCTGGGTTTCAGCCCGGCGGGAATGCAGATGTCTGGGGTCAACGGGCCGGGGCAATTCACCGGCATCCAGTCTGCGGTAGCGTATGCGGCGCCGTTCACTTTGACCACGACGGTGTCCGGTTTGGCGCCGGAAGGGATTCCTTTTGATGTCTATTTGGTCAGCCCGGATTTGCGGCAGTGGATAAGCGTTGCCGGCCACCTTGGCGGCGCCGGCGGCGGCCCCCGCGGGGGGTTGGGGATCGTTTCGCCTTTCGGCGGCGTGAGGGTCCCGTTTGGCCGCGGCCCTTCGCCGGAGTACGGAATTTGGGTCAATTGGACCGGCAGCGGCCAGCCCATTTCGGCCTTGGGCAATAAGATTTACCCGATGCCAGCTCCAAGCGTGCCTTACACCATTACTGTGACCGTCGATGCCAATGGCTTGGGTTCGGTTTCTGTGCAGGATCCGGCCGGGCTGAAGTTGGGCGCGCTGAACGCGATGCCAGTGGGCGCGGGGCCGTTCAATGTGGTTTTGGCCGGCCGCAGGATGGGACCGACTTTCGCCAGTTGGCAATCCGTGCAGTTGACTCCGCTGGGCGCGCCGCCGGCGGCGGTCGCCATGACTGCGCCTCCCGAAACGCCGACCCTGGGTTATTTCCAGGCCCATCTGGGGCCGTACGGCCAATGGGTTGAAGTGCCCGACGTCGGCGCGGCTTGGATTCCGCTGGAAGCCAACAACCCCGATTGGCGGCCTTACATGGACGCGGGCCACTGGGA
>PLIU01000055.1 GCA_003140095.1 Verrucomicrobiales bacterium
TTAGACGGCGCCGGGTTGAAATGGGAGCCGGATGAACAGCCAAAATCGTCGGTTGTGTTCAATTTTTGGGTTCAGTGTATATTTGGCGGGTATGAGCAAGGCGTTTACTCGTGAGTCTGATGATATGCCGGAACGATCGGCGTTGAAGCGACCGGCATCTTCCCTTCCGTTTGGCGCGACAAATTATTTCACGCCTGATGGCCTGAATAATCTTCACCACGAATTGGAAGAACTCACACTCGGGCTCGATTCACCCTCAACTCGGCAGCGCATCTTTGAAATTCAGCAAAGCCTTGAGTCCGCCGTGGCTGCTCCACCACCGCCACCGCNNCCTATCGGATTGTCGGCGCGCATGAAACAGATATGGACCGGGATTGGATTAGTTGGCTCTCACCGCTCGCCAAAGCACTGCTCAAAGCACGAGTCGGCGAACGAGTCCGCTTCAGCGCTCCGGGCGGTGAACAAAACTTAGAAATCATCGCCATTCGCTTTTGACTGATTCAAGCTCGAGGATTGGACGGGTTTCAACCACAACCTCCAATTAATCCAGACCGAAGGGCAGAATGGCAAAGCCGCCATTCTATTATGGCGTTCGAAAATGGATTTCTTATTCATAATAATGTCCTTCCATATGTATAATGCTGAATAGGTGGGCAGTTTGTCGGATGGAAAATGCCGAATTAGTGTTCTTGTTTGAATGGGCGTCCAATTTTTCGAAAAGCTCGGTCGAACAAGAATTTGAAGCCGCTGCCTCGGCAGGACGCGAATACGCGCAAGGACCCAGCAAGCCCCCAGGCCAATTGAAAATTGCGCTCCTTCCGCGCGGTTCTCTGTGAATATAATGGCACCCTAAGTGACCAGGCCAAGTGAAAACCGAAAGTGCAACTCCAGCTTGCGGCCAACCCGCAGTTCCTCGCCGCCTGGATGACGTCCTGAAACACCATGAACTGATCAAGTTGAAGTTCGACTTCAAAGATCAGAAGAAGGAACTCGCTCCGCAACTGGCTGAGAAAAGCGGCAGCCCCCTGATCACCCGAGTCCGCAATGTCGCCGTGCTCTTCTGTCCGAAACCGGCAGAGCCGCACTCTCGTGGCAGTGGTCCTGGTCGAGTCGGTGGCGCGCGCAATGGAGAAGGGATTTATCGGAGGGGAACAGGAGTCTGTTCTCGCACACGCGTGCTTCCTCGTGGACGAAACCCGCGCTCGCATGAGAGCGGTCCTTTCTCGGACTTCAAATTGAGGTCGCCGCACGAATGCGCGAACTTGTTAGGGAGATCTACCCCGGCCCCATTTTGCTATCGCAAAACGCGGCGGATGAGACACGCTCGTTTTTCAGAATCATACCATCCGCGACTCGTAAAAAACAGTTAGCACTTATTGCGAACCGAGCCGGAGCCGGCCTTCATCCAGGTCAATGAATTCAAACATCGTCAGCACCGTGCTGGGTGGCAAACCGATCTCGGCCAGGCGTTCGTTCAAACGTTGTGTTCTGGCATCGCGCCAGCCGAGTTTGGTCATGAATCCATTCCACACTTCAATTTCATCCTCACTGGGCTGACGGCCATGGGCGAAGGACCATTCCAACAGGGATTCATCGCTGCCGCCTTTGAGGGTTTCAACTTCGAGTGCGGCGTAATCAATGTGGAGGAACTTGCAGCAGCGGGAATCGAAATTGCTTTTCGAGGTCACGCCCCGCGATGATTGCCAGCCTTCCGGCAATTTTCCCGCCGCCGCGAGCCGGATTTTGTCTAGCATACGGCCGAAATGAACGATGCCCTTGACCTGGTCGAAAGGGCTGCGAAGTCCTGGAAGGATTGTTGGATATGATTGCGACATGGTTTAGGAAAACATTTTTTTGGGTCGGCTGCAAGGCTCATGATGTGCCCGATGTTTCATTGAGCGAACAACTCTGTGGCGTGGCATTAGAATCCGAGGAGTTGGCTTGTCCGATTTTCATCGCGACCGTCGTGGGCGACTGCGTTCGGTGCGGGCATTGCGCGGCATTGATTCCAAGGTGAGCCTGACCAAGGGACTTTGGGGACTGGCCGAACAGCTCGCCAATTGTCAACCGCTACAAACGGTCGAGTCGGCGGCGTTGAATTGAAGGCTGATGGTTCTTCCCACGGTGACGCGGCTTTTTCGAGAATTCTTTGCCGGACAAAAAATAAATTCTCATTCCTTTGTTCGTGGTGCCGTTCATGGCCCAATATCGAGTCACGCCATTGCAGGCTCCTCTGGAACGCCAAAAACTTGCGACCGGTTTCGCTCAGGTTGGGAATTTGACTGCATTGCACCACTGAACGACATCCTCAATTTTTTCGCGTTGGTAAATCTTGTGAAACATCTCTGACGCATGATTGACTAGCGACATTGCCGCTTCACGGGGCGCTCCCGCACGACGAAGGCGGTTAACATAAGTCACGCGGACAGTGGAAGCACAGGTGCTCCTTTTTGATTTTTATGAAGAATTGCTGCCAGCGGCGTGAGGGTTGGAAGGGGAATTCCACGGTGAATTTCTTTTGTTCTTCCGCCAGTTCGGCGAGCAATTCCTTAATCGCGGCAGGCGTGGGAATTGAAATGGCCCGGTCCTCGCCGCTTTTGGGGCTGGGAAAAGTGATTTTATTTTCCTGAAAGTCAATGCACGACATCGGGATTCGCGTCTCCCGAAGCCGACATCATGTGTAATCTCACCGCCGCACTGCCGTGGACTGGAAGAGGCCGGAAAAGGCACATCGTGAGCGTTTCAGAGAACGGTTCGCTGCGACCATGTGCGTTCAGCAGGCCGTCTATAATGTAAATCACACCTATCCCGGAAAGACGATAAAAATTCGGGCTATTCGTTCAACGGTCGGTGATGGAGCGTAACAAGTCCAGAACGCCGCCCGCCGCATCGCCTCCTCCACCCTCGACCCGGCCGGTGGACTCTGTCAAGTTGAACATATCCTCGGTGCTGATCCACGTGTCGCGGTCAGAGATGATCGCCTGCGGGGGGAGTTGCGGGCTGACGGTGGTGACGCCAGCCACCCGTTTTACCGCAGTGCCGATGGCCATGAATTCAATCATGCCGCCGACCTCGTGAATCTGCGTTTTTATTCCGACGACTTCATCTGCACCCAAGGCCGCCGCTTCATCTCTGATCAACCCGATGGCGTGCTCGCGCGCGTCGTAGATCATGGAGGTCAAATCGCTGATCTCGCCGCGGGTAAAGGATTTCAGTATTGATTTCAGTCCGCCGATCACACCGAGCGAATAAACCGCCGTACCCAAGACCAGTTTCAACGGGACGTATCCGAGGTTTGCCATGTTCCACATTTCCTGGCAGGTCAGATCGCTAGTCACGACGTCATTGGACACTTTGGCGACCTCGGCGTTGTAGGAGGCCGTGCCCATCATGAACATCTCGTGTACGCCCTTGAATGGAAGAATATGCGTCTCAATCCCCACCACCGCATTCGCACCGGCGGCCCGCGCGTCCTGCACGAGCCGTTCGAGCGCGAGGTGCCGCGTATGATTGAAGACATCGCTGTACTCCTTGATCTCGCCGCGGGCGAGCGTCTTCAGCCCGCCGAGGACGCCGCCGCCCAAACCAATCGAGTAAGCAACGTTGCCGAAGGCAAATTTCAACGGCGTGTAACCCGCGTCCATTTGACAATATAATTCCTGACCATCCGCACTCGACGAAAAAATCCGGTCGGTCGGTGGCTGATTGGTGGCCCGCACCCCCGAAGCCACCGAAAGAAATTCGATGTTGCCCTTGAACATCCGCAATTCGCTGGAAACGCCAGTGACGCCGTGCGCCCGATGTTTCAGCGATTCTTCCATGAGGCGTTGAAACGATTGCTGGCGCCCCTCGGCCACGATCTGGGTGACCTGAGTCACCTCGCCTCCAACCAGGCCGCTCCAATTCGCGCCGAGGCCCCCCAGGAAACCCATCGAATAAACGCTGTTGCCGATCAAAAGTTCGCCCGCCTCGAAACCTTTCAAGTGCAAGCAGTAGATCTCATTGCCAGAAAGTCCGGTCATCAACATAGTAGAACGAGGTTATGGGTTTTTCTTCAGCTTGTCCACTCTGCGGGGGAGTTTTCAAATGCCAAACTGCGCCGGTTTTTGCAGCTCGAATCATTTACGATACGCACGACTTGCCGCACATTGGGTGAGGTAATCGTGGGCGCAGCGGTCCGTCGGCGAGTCGCCGACGAGGACGACAGATGGCATGGTTGGTTGCTGGCCCGCGGGGCAGGCTGCGACGGTCGAGCTACCCGGAAGTCGGACAACACTTGCCGGTGAAGTGCGCACGCGGGACGGCGGGATGATCGTCCCGGCGGGCGCACAATTTCCCCGATGGTGATGGAAAAACTCCGCAATTTCGCGCAACTGGAGAACTTGGAAGAGCCGATGAGGGTGACAGAATGAGCAATCCCTGATTCGTCAAGAAAGACCCCGCTAAAACCTTCTGCACAGGTTTTTCACATCGGCGAACACCCCTCACAACAACCGATGTTGTTACCGTTGTTGTTACTTTTTCGGTCTTTTATGCGTAACCCTTTGAGCCGGAATGGTGGAGCGGGTGAAGGGAATCGA
>PLIU01000017.1 GCA_003140095.1 Verrucomicrobiales bacterium
TCTCGAAATTCCTCGAATATCCCGGTGCTTGATTGCAAAAATAAGCGCTATAGGCGGCTGGCCATTTGGGCGCCTGGCGCGGCCGCCCGCAAAGCCGGGCATTTCTTATCTGTTCTGGTTCGAGCGAGGAGCATCCCCGCAACGGGCTGTGACGAGCGAGCAACAAAGCCAGCCACCCAAAGGGCCAACGCATATGGCGCTTATTTTTGCAATCAAGCACTAGAATTGGAAAACACGGAAATAAGCGCATATACCCATCAAGACCGTTATGTCGGCATATCATGGCAAATTCCTGTCCTTCATCCGTCCTTAGAGCGTGTCTTAAAAATACGAGCGGTTCTGCGGCGAGGGATTTTGGCCGCAGACGAGGCGACGAGGCGCGAGAATCCCCGTAGCGGGCTTTGAGTGCCGAGTCAACGCTGGCTGCGGCCAAAAGAACCACCGCCCGGAGGGTTTTTGCGCAAAAGGCCCTTTGGCTTCGTTGCGCCTCGGTCACAGCCCCGCTTGGGGGATGCTCCCTCGTTGAGTCAGAAAAACTTAAGAACGGCCCGCTTGGCGGGCTGCCTCGCCATAGTGCCTTTTGCGCAAAAACAGAACCCCTCGTATTTTTAAGACACGCTCTCAATAAATGAGTCAATACTAAATACTTCCCGCCGCCGCCAGGATTTTTTTGGAAATAATGGAATGCGTCAGTGACGGCGGGTCGGGGAATGGAAGGGTCCCCTCGCCGAGGCGACCGCCCCGGTCCAAACCAACTGCGGCAGCCCGTTCGCAAGACATGGTTGGGGAATTGCGCGAACGCATTTTGATGCGCCAACAGGTGAACAAATTCGGCCAGGACCCGGGACAACCGTTCCATGAGGGGCTTGCGCCGCGGAAATTCCCTGCATGTTTGACCGGGTTTGACTAAGTCATTCATAATCCTAATCTTAATCCTAATCTTAATCNNCCCGTGCAACTCCAAGAACTGCCAGCATGCGACTTTCCATTCTTTCTTGCTTTCACTTTTTTCTTTCCTTTGTTGCTCATATTTTATTTTAACTTTCGCGCCCAGTATGCGCCGCCAACTTGGACATTGGCTGTCCATGTGAATAACTTTCGGTGGGAAACCCAACTTTTTTTACGTCCGCAACAGGTGGTAGTGCTGCGCAGTGGTAGGCACAATATAATGTGCCAAAGCGAGAAAAGCACCACATCGCCGGAGTATCGTTGGGCCACTGATCCCTCAATCCTGAAGGGATATTGACTCATTCAGCCCTGCCACGTAAAACGTGGCCAACCCCGTAGAACGTGGCTAGGGTTGCGAGGCTCGCCCCGTGAGACGCCGAAGGCTGTCTCATGGGGCAATACCTCAAGGATTGCCTGCGCCAGGTGGGAGGGGCTACTGTGGCAAACGTTCGTCCGGCATGAGAAAATGGTTGACTCGATGCGCGTTGGCGGCGGCCTTGATTCTAATCGTGCTGCTGGCGATTGTGCGTCAATACACTTCTCCAATGATTCGGGTGGGCACACCGTTGCCGCCTGGCAAAGTGAACCCGCAATTAGTCATCGCCCTTGAAACGGCCGCGCTCCTGACTCCTGACGGGTCCCTCTGGGCTTGGGGAGTCCGCGCTCCGACCTGACGAACGTGTTCCCTCAGCCCAACATTTCAGCAGTTCCGCGCCGCATAGGGTGGGACTCCAATTGGGCGCGGGTCTCAACGAGTTGGACTCATACCGCAGCGTTGAAGGCTGACGGAAGCTTGTGGGCCTGGGGTTGGAATTCGGAGGGAGCGGTTGGCCAAACCAACCTTGCCCTTCGGTTCGGCGCGCCGACCCGCATCGGCACGAAAACCAACTGGAGCCAGATCTCCGCCAGCGGCACTCATAATTTGGCCCTGAAAAATGACGGTTCGCTTTGGGCTTGCACCCTTCTTGCTGGGTAAGGACGGCAAACTGTGGACTTGGGGCCGGCGTTTAGGCGTGGAAAAACCGAGCGCGGCACGCAAAAAATTCGAGGACTTGATAGCTCCAGCCGTCAAACGCTTCCCATCCCTCGACTTCCTGATCAAATCCGACATTGACCAAACGTCGCGCCTTTTGTGGGAGCTTCCCCCGGAAGTGCGCCGCTCTCTTGGAAGCGCGCCAAATGGTGTCACGAATCATTTGACCTCCGCCCATCCCGCCGATACCACCCACAAGTAAAATTCCAGCCAAATATATTTGAAATTTTGGTCATTAAAAATCTCCCTCGTCTCAAATGGTTTTTGATTTCTCCGCGGCCTTTGCGACTCTGCGCGTGAATCCACATTCCCTTTCTTCCATTGGGCTCGCTCATTGGGTTCCATGATTCGGATTTTCTCGCGCAGAGTCGCGGAGCGCGCAGAGAAAGGCGAACAAAAATCTGAGAGATGAATTAAAGAGATTTTACATTTAAGAATCCAAAGTGATTTCAATCGTCTCCTCCTTGACCTTGCAAAACACATTCTTGAACCCCACTTGCCACAACTTCTTCTCGAAAGCTGACTCCAGCGGCGGGCGCGGCTGGCTCAAAAATGAAATCGCGAACTTGCTGTTTTAGCTCGAAGCCCCCAGCTCCGGTTTCCCTCAGTGGAGGATAGCAGTGAACGCCGCCAAGCCTTCTTCCTGCGTGAAGTGATTGAACTGTTTAAATTGATTGGTTTTATCGACCCACGAGCGGGCGCTCCCGTCGGAAAACATGGTATTGTAGTAACCGCCAAGGTGGTCTTTGAGTGCGCCATAGAAAGTGCCCAGGTAAACCTCGTTATCTCCGGTGTCATAAAAGAAAACATCCGCCGCTATGCAGAAAGTGACATTGGTCCAGTACATCGTGCGCGGCCCCAAGTAGGAGTAAGAGCATTCGGAATCGGCGTTTGGGTCGCCCGGCACCCAATCCGCCCACCCCAGGTATCCTGGCCAACCGGCGCCGACTATGGGGTCCCCCGTCGCCGAGAACCGCTGGCCGGGAACGCGCGCCGGGCAATACGGAACACCGGGAACCCTCGGCAGCAGATTTTGAAACATCAAAACGCCGATGGCCACAGGGCACCCATCCAACATCGAGTTGGCGGTGGTCAGACTCGCGCTCGCCGCCAAGTCACCGGCGGGCGCCGTGTAGTTGCTGTTCGTGCTCATGGGCAGCCAGTTGCGGTTCTCTCCGGCATAGATCACGGTCGCGATGCCGACTTGGTGCAGGTTGCTCTTGCAGCTTACCTTCCAGGCGCTCAATTTGGAGTTGCTCAACGCGGGCAGAAGCATCGCCGCCAACAGCGCGATGATGGCGATGACCACCAACAATTCAATGAGGGTGAAGCACCTTGCCCGGTTCATGATTCTGGCCATTTCGGGGTGTTTTCGGGTCTGAGGCATAATCTGTGGGTAATTCTGGGCTGATTCGGGGGTTTTTGCGAGTTTTTTTTGACAGACTCACCGAGTTTTCCAACGTCACCGGCGCGCCTATGCTAAAGAGATCTGGTTCGCGGAAAAGTCCGATGGACTTTCCCGCGTCCAACCCGTTTGGGACTCGCGGCGCGGTCGAATCGCCTGCTGGGTCACGGAGGCCGTGGGGGTCAGTTCCTGGTCGTGGTGTCGCAGATTGGTGCTGAAAGCCCCGCCAGTCCGCAAAAAGGCGGTTCTTACGAGACATGAAGGAAGCGTGAATTTGACTGACCACACTTGGACGGTTGAGGAATTGATTCAACGGTGTTCAGAAAATGGCGAGTGTAACTAGATACATGAAGATGAATAAAAACCACCTTATGCAGCCGCCCACACCGCATTCTCAAACGACAGTGCCCGTCGCCGTGGTGGTCGTAAATGAGAAAGACCAAAAAACGACGATGGCTGTTCGCTATCCTGATGGACCGGGCGCAGAGCAAAAAACTATCGACGGCGCTTGGAAGGCGGCGGCACAGGTGGCGGCGGAATACCACGCCTCTTGGCTAAATCCTGTCTGATGCCTTCGGCTATAGTTTTTAAGTTTCCGTGCAACGTCGGCAACATTTTTTCAAATTCCTCAAATTCATCGAACGTTAGATTTGGGCTTTCGAGTTAGTTGATACGGTCAGCGTCGCTTTTATCATGCCCGATTGATGGCAGCAAATGAGGCGGTTGTAAACAATCAGTTATTCACCGTCAGGCTGCTCGACTCGTTGTTCAACGAGTTTACACCGTGGGCGAGGGCAATTTTTTCCAATCGTTCCAAAATCGGTCTGGAGTCCGCACTTTTGAGCAATTCAACGGCTTCTTTCAAATTATCTTTGTCTCTCTCAATGGAACCGGCAACGCTGCTACTGTATTTGCCGGAAATTTCCCCGCCAGCGTTGCCTTTTAGGAGCGAACCAAACCCCACTTCAAGTCTCCCATCGCCCTCGATTTCACGCTGAGCCTCAACACTTGCCTTTGTTGGAGACTTGAGAAGTTGCTGTTCTTGATTGGCAATGACGGATGGGTCAACAAAATTCCGATACGCTTGAACGTAGTCAAGCCACGTCCGCTGAAAATCGCTTGGGCAATCATCGGTCGTAATTTCCATCAGGCGGTGGAGGAAAACTCGCCTGTCCGCAACCGCCTTGCGCTTTTTATTGACAATTTGGATTTCGACGGAGGTTTTCAACGCATGGCGTCTCGCGGAGAAAACATTTACAATCGCGTCCCTTTGCCGATGCTGGACGTGGGAGTAGAAACCCACGCCGACTATTAGTATTGCGAGAGTGAGCAAAGTCGTCGCCATTATCTTCATACCAATTACTACGGCATAGCGGCGAATATCTTGAATTTTATCCACCGTTGGCTTCCATATTGAGCATTAGGTATGCCAACTCAGCACCAATCTGCGACACCACGACCCAGTTCCTAGGGCGCAAATCAGTTTTTGGAAG
>PLIU01000427.1 GCA_003140095.1 Verrucomicrobiales bacterium
AGCCGTCGCTGCCCTGCACAAGCGCGGCCTGGGGATTTGCGCCATCATTGCCGCTGAATGAATAAAGGTTGGTGAAGACCACGCCAGCCTGGCCGTAGGAGGCCAGCAAACCGGCCAGCAGGAGCAGGGCAAGGAAACAACCGGCGCGCGGACGCGCCGCCAGATTTTGGGAATGGTCCAAGTCAATCATAATGGTGTCTTTTTAGTTGATTTTCATTTTCATTGCATGAGCCGGAAAAACATCAGGCTTTAGGGCAATAATTGGGCGCGGTAGAAACGCTGGACGTTGGCGGGGGATTGCGAATCTGAGAAATGGAGCGGGCCGCTGCCGAGCAGATTGGTTTGCAGCGGAATCCAGGTTTGCAGGTCGCTGCCGCCGAGATTGCCGCTGGAATAGAAGCCGCCGCCACCGCCGCCATTGCCGCCAGCCGGCGCGCTTGTTTTTCCCTGGCCAGCAGCCAGATGGCGACGGCCAAACCAATGATCAGCGAGCATACCACCGCCGTCGTGGCGATAAACGCCAGTTTGTTGCGCTGAACTAGTTTCTGAATTCGATAAAGGCTACTGGGAGGACGCGCCAGAACCGGCTCATCGGCGAGATAACGTTCCACGTCCATCGCAAACCCGCTGGCTGTCTCGTAACGCCGCGTTCGATCCTTCTCCAGCGCCCTCATCACCATCCAGTCCAGGTCGCCCTTCACCAGATGGATAAGCTTTGGCGGGTCCGACTGCCGGCGTTGGGCGGTGGTGATCAATTCTCCTTGCAGCATCGTGCAATTTTGTGGAGGGACGCATCGGTTCCCTCTCCCGAATGGTGCGCCGCATCGTGTCCAGCCCCGCCGCCAACAGTTCCTGCGAATCAAACGGCGTTTTGCCCGTGAGCAACTCGTAAAGAAGAATTCCCAGCGAATAAATGTCGCTCCGCGTGTCGATCCCCAGTTCGCTCATCTCCGCTTGTTCCGGACTCATATATGCCGGCGTGCCCATGAATTGCTCAAAGGCCGTAAAGACCGTCTTATCCGTCAGCCGCTGATCGGTCGTCGCCTTGGCAATGCCAAAATCTATCACTTTGGGCACCTCCACTCCATCCCGCAGCGTGACAAGAATATTCGACGGTTTGATGTCCCGATGAATGATCCCCTTTTGGCGGGCGTGCAGCACTGCCTGGCAGACTTGGACAAACAGCTTCAGCCGCTCGCGCGTGGAGAGATTATTGGAGTCGCAATGGTCGGTGATTCGGATGCCATGCACCAGTTCCATGACGAAGTAAGGCCGGCCTGTTTCCGTCGCGCCCGCCTCCAGCACCTCGGCGATGTTAGGATGGTCCATCAATGCCAGCACCTGCCGCTCCGCCTCGAACCGGGCGATAACACTCTTGGTTTCCATGCCCAACTTGATGACTTTTAGCGCGACCTTGCGGCGAACCGGCGCCTCCTGTTCTGCCATATAGACCACGCCGGAACCGCCTTCGCCTATTTGTTGGAGCAATTTGTAGCGGCCAATGTGGTCGCCCGGTTTCTCGACGGGAACCAGCGAAAATCGGACGGTCCCGGTGGGACGGCGTCCGAGCTTTCGAGGCGAAATGCCGTGGACTTGCGCCACACTCCCGTTTCCAGGCGCGCACTCGTTAGCACCGAGGGTCCATGCGGACTGCCACCAGGCTCGCTGTCCGGTTGAAATTCCAAATTGGTCCGCGTGACAGGACTTGCACCTGCAACCTTTCCGTCTTGAGCGGAACGCCTCTGCATTGGGCAACACGCGGTAGTGCTCCCGGTCAGAGTTGCACTGACACTGTGCGGGGTTTAAATCCGCCGCCTCTGCGTTGGGCTACGGAAGCGAAGCGAAATGGTGCCGCGTGAGGGAGTTCCACCCCCAACCTCTCCGTTCTGAGCGGAGCGCCTCTGGTAGTTGGGCTAACGCGGCGTAAATTGGTGCATCCGGCAGGACTCCCACCTGCAAACTCTCCGTTCGAAGCGGAGGATGATAGTAATTTCACCACGGATGCGGAAATGGTAGGTCGCCACGGTGCTGCCCCGTGCTCTGCGGCTTAAGAGACCGCTGCATCGCTGCAATGCTTGCAACCCTTAGTGGCCGTCCGCAAGGACCGCGACGCGAAGGCGGAGTTGAACCGCCGCAGCCAAGCCTGTGATGTCCTGGCCGGCACCGGTGTTCGCGTCGCGGAAATGGTCGAGCATCAGGGTATCGCGCCCTGTATTCCGGTTTGGAAGACCGGCGTGTGTCTCTCAACACTTATGCCCGATGAAATGGAATCCCGTACCGGAATTGCACCGGTCTCTGCGGTTTTGCAAACCGCCGCATGAACTAATCGGCCAACGGGATGAAATTAGAAAGAGCGGACGGAGACTTGCGCCCCCGCCCGCCTTGTAGCCTTTTGGCGTCTTTGACCGTTCGCTATTCGCGAACGAAGTCCGCGATGACTGCCGGCACCGATGTGTCGAAGCCAACCACGTCCAACATGCCACGGTCATTCGGGTCGGCGAGGGTGAAGCCGTTGGAGGTCATGCCTACAACGACCGCCTTCGCGTCGCCGACGAACTCGTTGCGATACTGGCACAATGCCTGCGACGGATGGATGTTGCCAGCCCACGTCTCACTGTCCGTGTAGGTGATGAAACCCGACACGTTCAGTTTGTTGCGAGCAGCCCACAACATCGGCAGGGCGCAGTCCGTGCCACCCATCAGGATGGACGAGACGCGCTTCACGACGTCCGCCAAGCGCATGCGCGGCGACAGGCTCACGCGAGTGATGCCCGGTTCGCCGCCGCCATGCATGCCTCCGTAACGACCCTGGGCCGGAGCCGAGAATGCAACGATCTCACATTCCGGTTCGGTTGCAGCGGTGATCAGTGCCATCGCGGCGCTGCCTTCGCGGGCTGAGATGCATGAACCAGCGATCATCGAGCCAGCCATCGAACCGCTCACGTCGAGCGCGAGCAGCACCGGCTTGTTGCACGGTTCCACGTTCTGGAACGTCGCGTAAAACGCTTCGTCCAGTGCGTCCACCACGGCCGACACTGGCGACCACTTGAGGGCGCCTTTGTCGCCGTGGCCCTGGGCGTAGATCTTCTGCGCCACAAGGACTGCCAGCGGGTGGATGCGTGCGCGCTTGAGTGCCGTCTCGTCCCCCAGCTTGCGGACGATCAAACGCTTCGCGTCGCTGAATGGAGCCACCAGACCGAGGCTCGTCATCTTGCCGAGGTCCGGATCATCGCCGTCATCGGCATGCGTTCGAGCAAGGCTTCCCATACAACGACTTCATTGAGCCACTGCGTTGGGATGGCTTCGCGCGGCAGGTCAAACTCGTTGATGAGCTTCACGATTTCGCCCGCGTTGGAAGCGCGCTTGGCCTGCTCGAAGGCTTCGATGAGTTTCGGCAACGCGCCGACCGCGCCATACTTCGCGACACGGTCTTCACCGCAAACCTTGCGCTTTACTTCGCGTTCACCCAGCGAATTCGCGCCATGGGAAGCGGAACCTCCGCACTGCAACCAGCGGAACACTGATTCGTGCTGGGCCGACGGAGCCTTGGGGTGAGCGAGGCGGAGCAGGTCGCCGTGCGACCAACCATCGCGCTGCTGATACTTCACCGCCTGGTGCGCGAGATCATCGGCACCGCGGTAAACATACCAGTCGCCAACGGCGTTGCGCAGGCCACGGCCCCAACCGCGCATGGCATTCACGTATGCGGCGAAGTGGAACAGGTGCGTGCCGATGCGGCAGACCTTGTTCAGGTTCGCAAACGCGTGTGCCTTCGCCTGTGCATCACCGTGCGTGGCGGCGAGTGCGAGGGCAAAGGTGGCCGGATCGTTCTTCGGCGCGCGGCCGGCATCGCTGGTCTCAACGATGCGGTTGACGGCACGAACACCATCCGCCTTTATGCAACGGACAATAGCCTCGTGGTTCTGCTTCACGAGATCCTGTTCCGTGATGTAATACGTGCCACCCTCGGAGCCGAGGATGAGGAAACGGTCGAGCCGCGTCCAGTCATCCACTTCCCAAGAGAAGCCGCCACCGGAGTTGCGAACCTGGGTCGAACCCGGGATCCGCTGCGACTGCGGAGTAACGCGGCGGTTAAACTGACGTGCGTAGTTGATAGCCATGTTGGCCTCCTTTTGATGTGCGCGCCGCCAACTCCCGGCATGGGTGTTCTATCGGTTAAACTGCGGACAAGTTGGTGAACGTGGGATGGTCATTTAGAGATTATCCGTAAATAACATTTGACGTATATTCGCGCCTCTGCCATGATTTCCCCATGCCGACAGTCCAATCTTGGGAAGTATCCGATGGGCTCTGGTCGCGGGTCGAACGTTTGTTGCCGCGGCTCGATCCGCGCGCCGAGC
>PLIU01000247.1 GCA_003140095.1 Verrucomicrobiales bacterium
TACAGCGGCGGGGTGGCCCTTTTAAGCGCCGGCATCGAGGGCGCGCCGCCGCTGAGCTACCAATGGCAGGAGCACGGGACGAATATTCCGGGCGCGACCAATGCCACGCTCACGGTGACGGGATTGCCAACCAACAACGCGGACGTGTTCCGTGTAATGGTGAGCAGCTTGTTGGGGACGGCGACCAGTGCCGGTGCGACCGTCACAGTGTCTAACTCGGCACCGATCATCCTGGTTCCACCCGCCAGCCAGGCAGTTTTCGCCGGAGCGAGTACCCGGTTTTCCGCGGGTGCAACCGGTTCCGAGCCGCTGGGTTACCAGTGGCAACTCAACGGGACAAACATCGCCGGCGCGACCCAGGCCATACTAAATCTGGTGGATGTCAGCGCCACCGATGCGGGGAGCTATCGGGTGGTGGTGAGCAACGCGTTTGGCACCACGCTGAGTCCGGCGGCCGTCCTGACGCAGTTGAGTTCCGTATTGGTGGGCTGGGGTGACAACACCTATGGTGAGACCACTGGGCCGGCGGCCTTGAGCAACGTGGTGGCTATTGCTGCCGGCAGTGATTTCAGCCTGGCGCTCCAAAGCAATGGAACCGTGGCGGCCTGGGGCTACAATAGCTATGGCCAGACCGATGTGCCGGCAGGTTTGAGCAACGTGGTGGCCGTCGCGGCGGGTTCGTATCACTGCCTCGCCCTCCAGAGCAACGGGAAGGTGGTTGCCTGGGGTTATAATGGCTCTGGCCAGACCAGTGTGCCGGCGGGCCTGAGCAGTGTGGTGGCCATCGCGGGCGGCAGTGATTTCAGCCTGGCACTGCAAGCCAACGGGACGGTGGTCGCTTGGGGCGATGCCACTTATAACGTGCCCGCGAACCTAAGCAACGTGGTGGCCACCGCCGCGGGCGGTTCGTTTGGTTTGGCGCTTCAACGCAACGGGGCGGTGGTGGGCTGGGGTGACGACACGTATGGAGAGAGCATGGCTCCTGCAGGGTTGAGCAACGTCGTGTCCATTGCGGCCGGCCAGTATTTCAGCCTGGCACTCCAGACCGACGGGACCATGGTGGCCTGGGGCAACAATGGTTATGGCCAGACCAATGTACCGGCAGGCTTAAGCAACGTTGTGGCCATCGCCGCGGGTGCGCTTCACAGCCTCGCGCTGGTGAACAACGGTTCACCGTTCATCGCGCGGCAACCGGTCGGCGCCGATCTGTATAGCGGCGCGTCGGACATCTTAAGCGCTGGTATTGTGGGCGGTCCGCCGCTGAGCTATCAATGGCAGTTGAACGGGACGAATATTGTGGGTGCAACCAATGCCACGCTCGCGTTGACCGTGTTGGAAACGAATAACGCGGGCGTGTTCCGGGTGGTGGTGAGCAATTTGCTGGGCACGGCCACCAGCGCCGGTACGACCGTCGCCGTGACCAACTCCGCACCGATCATTCTGGTTCCACCCGTGAGCCAGTCTGTGGTATCCGTAGCTGCTATCTTTTCGGTCGGTGCGACCGGCTCCCAGCCGCTGGATTACCAATGGCAGTTCAACGGGACGAACATCGTCGGTGCGACCCAAGCAACCCTGAACCTGGCGGATGTCACCGCCGCAAATGTGGGCACGTATCGGGTGGTGGTGAGCAACGCCTTTGGGACTACGCTCAGTTCGGGCGCCGCTCTAACGCAGTTGAATTCCCTGGTGCTGGCCTGGGGTGACAATAGTTTTGGGGAAACCAATGTGCCGGCCGGACTGGACGATGCAGTGGCCATCGCTGGCGGCCTTGATTTCAGTTTGGCGCTCCAAGGCAATGGGAAAGTGACGGCATGGGGAGACAATGCCGCCGGCCAGGCGAATGTGCCGGCGGGCCTGAGCAGCGTGGTGGCGATTGCGGCCGGTGCGTATCACAGCCTGGCCCTCCAAAGCGACGGGACGGTGGTCGCTTGGGGCAACAATAGTTTTGGCCAAACTACCGTGCCGGCGGGGTTGAGCGGCGTGGCGGCCATCGCCGCCGGTAACCTTCACAGCCTGGCGATCGAGAGCAATGGGACGGTGGTCGCCTGGGGTTACAATAATTACGGCCAGACGGACGTGCCGCCGGGCCTGAGCAACGTGGTGGCCATCGCGGCGGGACAATATTTCAGCCTGGCACTCCAGGTCAACGGGACCGTGGTGGCCTGGGGTGAAGGTAATTCTGGCCAGACGAACGTGCCGGCAGGCCTCAACAACGTGGTGGCCATTGCGGCGGGCGGTTCATTTAGTTTGGCGCTCCAAGGCAACGGGGACGTGTCGGCCTGGGGTAACAATGGTTATGGTCAGACCAATGTGCCGGCGGGCCTGAGCAGCGTGGTGGGCATCGCGGCGGGCCAGAACTTCAGCCTGGCTCTGCAAGCCAACGGGACGATGGTCGCTTGGGGTGACAACACTCATGGGGAGACCAATGTGCCGCCTGGTTTGAGCAATGTGGTGGCCATCGCCGGGGGTGACACTCACAGCCTGGCGCTGGTGAATAACGGCTCACCTTTCATCGCCCGGCAGCCGGTCGGCACCGAGGCCTACAGCGGCGGGGTGGCCCTTTTGAGCGCCGGCATCGTGGGCGCTCCGCCGCTGAGCTATCAATGGCAGTTGAACGGGACGAATATTCCGGGCGCGACCAATGCCACGCTGACCCTTGCCGGGTTGCCAATGAACAACGCCGACCTGTTCCGTGTGGCGGTGACCAATTTGCTGGGGACGGCCACGAGCGCCGATGCGACCGTGACGGTGGTCAATTCGGCGCCGATCATCCTGGTTCCACCCGTCAGCCAGTCGCTGGTGTTCGGAGCCAATGCTATCTTTTCGGTGGGCGCGACGGGTTCCGGGCCGCTGGATTACCAATGGCAGTTCAACGGGACGAACATCGCCGGCGCGACCCAGGCCACATTGCACCTGGCGGATGTCAATACCAACAATGCGGGTGGCTATGGCGTGGTGGTGAGCAATGCCTTCGGCACTGCGCTGAGTTTGGTTGCGACGCTGAGTTTCACGGAGCCCACGATCATGGTGCCGCTTAAAACCCAGACGGCGGATCTGGGCGGCTGCGTCACGTTCAGCGTGATCGCAGCGGGCCTCGGACCTTTCAGCTACGAATGGCTCATGAACGGCGCCATCATCGTCGGGGCGACGCAATCCACGCTCTCGATTGACAATTTGCAGGCGAGCAACGCCACCACATACAGCGTGATCGTCAGCAACGCTTACGGCGGGGTCACCAATTCCGCCAGTTTGAGTTTGGTCGCCGGCCCGCCAAATGATGCCTTCGTCAATGCGATCGTGTTGACAGGTCCGTCGCAGATCGTTCCTGGCTCAAACGTGAACGCCACCAAGGAACCGGGCGAACCGGACCATGGCGGCAACGCTGGCGGCCGTTCGGTCTGGTGGTTGTGGACCGCGCCTTTGGCAGGGCCGGCCACGCTGGACACCACGGGCAGCTCTTTTGAAACGCTGCTGGCAGTATATACGGGCAACGTCGTCTCAAATTTGACGCTAATCGCCAACGATGACGGTGACGGAGGTTATCGGACGTACTTCGGGAGCCATGTCGTCTTTAGCGCCGAAGCGGGAAAGGTGTACCACATAGCGGTGGACGGATATGGCGGAGCCAGTGGAAGCATTTTGCTTAGTGCCCAACTGCCGGGTGCCGCTCTCAGCAGCGACATCGTGCTTGGCTCCGGCAAACTTCTTGCCAATGGTCAATTCCAATTGTCCGTCACGAATGGCATCACGGGACAAAGCTACACGCTGCTGGCATCCACCAATCTTGTGAACTGGATTCCAGCATTAGTTTTTACTTCTACGAACTCGCCGATGGTGATCTATGATCCCGTGGCGGCAAGTTTCAAGCAGCGCTTTTACAAGATCAGCCCGTGAACGGCGAGTAACGGCGCGATCGGACAAGTTGGGAAGCCAACATGTTAGCCGAAATTTCATGGTTGGAGCGGAGGCGGCAACGTAAGGCGTTGATTTGCTAGGTGGCGATCCAAAAGGTCGCCACTACATTTCCAACTTCGTATCGGGGTATTTGGGGGGAGTCGGAACCTGCGCCCGACGAATGCGCAGCGGCGGTTGCGGTCGTTGACTGCTTGCCATCTTGGAGAGCAACGACAATTCCATACCTTGCATGACCGTCTCAATTCGTCGCAAATGATGACCGCCTGTAGAAACCTCGTGCGTTGCGAAAACCAGCTTGAGGTTTGCGCGTCGCCGCCATTGGTGAGTTCCGCAAAGATAAGTTGATCGTGCGGCAACAACAGCGAACGCGCCGGCGAAACCTCAATGCGCAATCCCTTTGTTTGTGGGTCACTGGCCCAACATTCTGGTGATTTTGTGCTCATGTTTGTGTGTGGGTTGATGGTGATGACGACGAGCCAGTTTCAGACGACACATATTGTCCGCCGCTCGACGACCGAAACAAAGAAGATAACCGCGCAGCCGATCCCAAAGCAGATGCCGTCCACGAGAAACAAAGCCCGTCGCTAATTCCATTGCCGGTGGCCGAAAGCCGGATCGAGTGGCATTCTTGCGTATGTGCTGCTCGTCTGGCGTGAAGATTCGGATGTCGCGCCGTCCGCGTGAAATGGTCACAAATGAAAGCTTTGCCGCGTAGCGGAATCAGTTACGAGCCACTGTGCGCTGGTTTTTGATAAACCTATGGCTGTCGTGTTTCGTTTCGTCACACAAAATGCTTGCCCGGCGTTCCGCTCGCAACATTCCTTAATTGACTTCGGAAATTTCGGGCATGATGCCGAATTTTGCAGGTATCGAAAAGTTTTCGGCACATATGACTTTCAATGCGTCTGATTCGGCTGGCTTATTCTTGTCACAAGTAATTCTCCACGCGCTGAATCCTAAACGCAAAATTCCCCGAGCCGAGCGGCGGGTCAGTGTGGAGCGCAGAGGGCAACAGGGCGAGCAATACATTGACGCGACGACCGGCGCCATACCATCGAATTGGGATTTTCGCGCGTCCTTGCCAGCGCGACTGCGCCCATGAACAAATGTCAGTGAATTCTATACTGGCCAATGCAAAGTCCAATGCCAAGTGCCAGCAAAAGCCAGACCGCCGTTTGAAGAATCACCCGCCACGCGAACCGGTCTTGCAAGTCATTGGAGACTCGTCGCATTGGGCCGCGGTGCTGGCCTTTATGTTTTCCCATTCGGACAGCGCGCTTTCCATCAAAGTTTTGGCACGCTTTGCGACCGATTCCGCATCGGCGAGCTGGACTTGGATTTGCTCCGCAGCCTGGCGCGTTGCCTGAATGTGAATTTCGACGTATCTTTTCAACCCCTTGTTCTGGCCATCCACCGTGTCGGCAACATCATCTGCCATCGCTTGGCTCTGCTGTCGGTATTCAGCCAGATGAAGTTCGATCGATTTGTGAGCCTCATCCATCAATCGCGGCAGATTGGCCGCGATGCGCCATTGCGCCTTGGTCAGCAACGCCAGTTGCACCGGGAAACTGCTGTCCGGCCCGACGCTCCATTCGTGCAAGAGCCGGTGAACCCGGTCCACTTCATCCGTCGTCAGCCCGGCGCACAGCGCCGACAAGTCATCTTTATCCAAGTCCATATTCATTCGCCCAGGTTGAGCATTGGATGATTGGGGCGGGATGGTTTCGCTGCCGGTCCCGACTGTGGTTGAACGTCCGGCACTTGTTGCGGCGGCACGAGTAAATCGGCCATGGCGTCGTATTGCCGGAACATCTGCTGCATCGCCCATTGCATTTCCCCGGCCAGCATCAGTTCCAAATGCGCGGATTCGGGATACGCTACTTCCGCAAAACTTAACTTGCGGCCCGCCTTGGCCTCGGCTCGTTTGATGGCCAGCAGCGTGATAGAAGTCACCACCGGCAACGTCAGTTCCTTCGCCCCGAACTTTTTCAACTCGGCTTCGATGTTGGATTTCTTGAACAGGATCGTCCTCACTTTTGCCGGGTTGTGGACAATCACATAATCCACGCGGTCGCCCGCAAAATAAAACAGTTCGAGCAGATTGTTCATGCAGCGCGACGGAACGGGCACATAAGGGGAACGGAGGCCAGATTTACGGAAAATGGAGGCGGCCAAGTTTGGTCACGACTTGGGGCGTGCAAACAACCTGCGGCTGTGATATGGAAAAAGCAAGATGTCGCAGCTCTCGGGGAAGCCCATTTACGTACCGCTATTTTCCGGCGTTCGCCTTATCAAATGCCGGGATCATTTCCAACTCGTGCCGGTGCCGGTAGTTCGGACTGTTTATGGGTACGGTAAAATAAAGGCCCGTATGGCCACAGTGGATATTGATGACGCCAAGTCGGAGCCGATTTGGGACGATCTTGGCGCGGACGACGAAGTGTGGGCAGTCATGCAGTGGTATCGATATGACGACGGGCACGAAGAGCGTGGAACCATCAGTTTTTTGCGGCCAGAATGCAGCGAGGAAGACGCGATAAAAAGCATGGAGCATTTGAGGCGTCTTAGCGAGATTACTAGAGAAGAGGCGTTGAGCATGCTCAACGTCTATGATGCACCAGAAGAAGACCATCAATTCGTTGAAGAGGAGTTTCCCAATTACCAATCCGAGCCGGACCCAAAGAAGACAGATGAGTATGACGTTTATCATGCGCGTTTGAAAGTGATGAGCGAATTGCAGCCAAAAACGGTGGAGCTGCTGAAAATAGCCAACGCGACTAAAGACCCGGTCAAGCGAAACTTTGTCGAACGGGAAGCGGTTCAATCTTATCTTGCCGAGCTGGCTCATTATTTGACGGAAGATGAGATTTTGGCGTGGCAGCGTAGCAATCCGATGGGGACAGGTTGGATGTGTGAATTTGGCGAAGTGATGCGCGAACCACGGCGCACCATCAGCCGGGTGAACCATGAACTTGCGCTGAACTGGTTGCGGGAGAAATACAATGAGTTGAGCGCCACGGCGCTTTCGCATTCAATTTTCGAAAGAATACTTATCTGGCTGACTCCTGGAGCCATAAAAAAGCGTCGAGAACGGCTTGGCCTCACCACGAAATGCAAACCGGGGTCGCCGAAAAAATAGGCGTGTCAAGGCTTTGGGACAGCATGCCTTGGGGTTGTGTCCCAATGGGCAGACAG
Source organism: Verrucomicrobiales bacterium (assembly GCA_003140095.1). Taxonomy (GTDB): domain Bacteria; phylum Verrucomicrobiota; class Verrucomicrobiia; order Limisphaerales; family Palsa-1400; genus Palsa-1400. The sequence continues at coordinate 7,111 of PLIU01000247.1, forward strand.
ATTTTCTGCACGCGATAGAGTTGACGCGTGAACGTAATTCATCACGGAAAACATCTGTTGAACGTCGCAAGACCGTTCAAGGGGTTCCGACGCGTTCATTTCCCCACGACGTTCTGCCCGTTTCAAGGAATTCAACGAATCTGGTAGAAATAGAAAGTAAAACTTATGAATGCAAAGGGTCTTATTATTGACAACGTTACGGAAACGTTCGAGACGAAAAAAGGATCCAAAACGCTCCATCTTCTGGTGGTTCTGGATCAATCGCGTCCGCCACTTCGGAATTCATTTGATTACGAAATGACGGCGGAGGAATTGACCAAACATGGTGCGACGCTCGTGGACAAGACCGTCGAACTGAACATCCGGGACATGACCCAGAATTTCGCTGGGCGCATGCGGATGTCAGGTGCGATCTTGAAGGTCGGCGCGTAATGGAAACGGCACTAACATACACACTGCAACGCGTTCAGTGGCAGTTTTTCGGTTCTATGACATTCAAGATTACCAGGCTGTCGGAACGCGTTCGGGTGACGATGTTTTTTGCCCTCGTCCGCTGCCTGTGCCGTTGGCACAAAGTCCCCTTTCGGAAGTGCGTTTGGGCTTTGCGCCAGGAGGTGGGGGAAATCAGCGGACGACTTCATTTTCATTTCTTGATTGCGGGTTCCCCCCATTTCTGGGAATGTCTTGCCGCATCAAAGTCATGCTTTTTGATCAAAGCTCGCAGCGTCGAAACGTCTAAATGCTTTAATCATAATTCAAATTCCGCCTCTCCCCGCGCCCTTAGTTCACCGAAGATGTCCGGCAAGTCAAGAAGGGGTGCCGCTGATTTTGGAATACTTCCTTGCCGGCTGCCCGTAGGAAGTTCGGAGGTGATTGCATCGAGCTGTCGTGCGAATTCCAGATTGCGGGCTGCCTCTTGCGACACCAACTTCGCCAGCCCCTGAAGTACCCGTGCTAAGATTTTATCTTTTCGCATATGCTTCGAATTTCTTGTACTAAGGATTTGAGCGGATCGGATGCCCGACCATACTTTCCCTTAAAGGTTCTCAAATCCGAATCTGGGTCCGCCCCTCGCGCCACGTCCACAGTTTGAGGAATTTCGGCATCGAAGAGCGGGGGCTGCGGAATGACGCCATCACCAAAATGGCCAAGCCTTTTGTTCCGCAAGTCGTTTATTACGGCTCGGTGTAAATTGTTTGGCTGTACCTTCGTGGCCACAATTCCCATCCCCGGAATTGTCAACCCAAGTGTTTTGGCGAGTTCTTCCACGGTGCGAACTATCTGAAAAATTCCCCATGTGGAAAGAACATCAGGAATGGTAGGTATAATATACCCAGTCGATATCCGAAGTCCATTCTTTGTAACATCGCCAAGACTCGGTGGGCAGTCCAGTATAGGTAATCGTAAGCTTTAAGAATTGAAGCGATGGCATTCTTCAAAATGTCAATCGGTCTTTCCACGTAGTTGTTAAACATCGCAATCATTGGAAGTCTGTCTTGGATCTCGATAAGCCGAATGCTCGATGGAAGAAGGTCCAGTTTTGCGATCCCGTCATTGATTGTTGATACCTGCCGCGCAATCGAACGCTCAATATCAAATTTTGGGGGGATTTGCGGATTAAGTTTATCGATGAAAAGTTGAGCAATTGTTCGCCCCTCCCGATCCATTTCCGCCCATCGATCTTCCTTGATGAGCGACACCGTGGCGTTTGTCTGAGGGTCCAAATCCACAATCAGTACGCGTTTCCTGTGGTCTTGTGCCAATATCTCTGCGGTTGCAACGGCGGTTGTTGTCTTTCCAACGCCGCCCTTCAGATTAATGAAGCTAAGAACATGGGTTGAATCGCCTCTGGATTTCCGTAACCAAACATCAATCGACTCTCGATTCCACACTGGCCCGCTTTGCAGGGTGCGAATAGGTTGTGGAAAATCGTCATAGCGTCGCCGCCAGTTGCTAACGACCTGTCGCGATTCTTTCGCAATTTCGGCCATTTGCGTTTCGAACCTGAAATGAAAAAATCAAACATAGCAATGGAGTGGCCAACATTGGCTCGGCCTCTGCGGCAAACCACTCTTGCTGGCAG
>PLIU01000058.1 GCA_003140095.1 Verrucomicrobiales bacterium
ACTCCAATTGCAACCCGAAGGTAACTGGTGAAACCGGCGAAGCAGTGTAGATCCGGCGCGAATGATTGCCAAGATGTCACAATGATGGCGCTGTGAATATGGCGCTCGCGCAGCAGGGCGAAAGTGAATCTTGCGTCCTCCGCTGTGGTTCGAGATTTCGCTTCCAACAGGATGGCCCGTGCCAGTACGCCCGCGTTGGTCAGAGACGCCTCATTAATGTCGGCATCTCCGAAACCAGTGCAAATAATCAGCGGTGCTTCTCCTTGACTTGAACAATTCCGCCGCGCGTTCGGCCCTTTCGCCCGAACCGCCGCCCATAACGACCATTAAATCAGTATCGGAAACAGTCACTGTGTAGTGCCGACGTTATCTGCTGGCGCTGCGGCGATGACCAGGGCCGCGCTGGCGGTGCCGCCAAATTGACCTCATCAAAACTTCGTAACTGCCGGCTTCGGAGGCCTAGTTTTCCAGCAACTTAAAGTACATCTGCGAATTGGTCGGCGCAACCGTATGAGGCGAAGCCGCTGTGTTGGTCGTCCACGGTCCAGCAAGCTTGGTGGATTGCAGGAGCTTGCCTTGAGGCCACATGAGCGTCAGGCTGCCCGGGCTTGATTGGACGATGTTTATCGTAACGGGTGTCACCGCCGTAACCTGGCTTGCGGGCGACCAATCCAGCCCGAATTGACTGAAGATGACTCCGCGCGCCTGAAGAATCCAGTTGCCAGTCTCGGCAGGGGCAAAGTTGAAGTTGGTCGAGACGGTGGCATTGGTCGCAAAATTGACTAATTGGCTGGCATTTGTCATCACGATGTTTTCAAGACACCAGCCTACATTGGCGGAAACCTGAGAATAATAGGAGCCGCCTACATAGTCATAATTAAAGCGAACGGACGTGATTTGGCCGGCGCAATTGGAGAGCGACAAAGTGTGGGGGACAAAGGCCGTTTGGCCGGAGCCTCCGGTCCCTTTTTGCGTATATATGTCCACCCAGACGCCGTCATTAGTGCAAATCTGCACGCGCGCCACCTCGTTGGTCGTGGCGTAGCCCAGAAGGCTTTGGAACTTCAACAAGGTGTCGGCCGCGGGCAACAGGGTTTCCGTGAACTGAAGCAACTGCGGCACGGGGTTGGTATGAGTCAAATGGAAACACTGGCCCGAACCGACCGGCGGATTGGTGATGATCGAATAGGCCGGTGGGGGAGAAACCATGAAATTCGTCAACCCATCAAGCGCCTTGTCTGACAAATTGCCATTGGTCGATTGCGAAGCAACCCATTGATAACCAGTGGCGTTCGGATTGGCGGACGGAGTGCAGGAATAGAGATTGCTCTCGTTGACGAAAGGAACCTTTGTGCCGCTGATAATGGTCGGCACGTAGTCCGCACCTCGCTCAGCCGGGTCAAAAACCGTGACGCTATAGTTAAAGCTCTGGATTCCGGCGACCGTGTTCACATTGCTGATCGTAATAGTATAGACAGTATCGGCGCCGTTGAACGGAAAAGTAGTGCTGTAGCTGGCGGGATCAAGGGCACTTGGGAACCACACCAGAGTATCTTCGCCGTATTCGATTCCTGCCTGGTAGGGTTGGATCGTTATGCTCAAAGGGACTCCATTGCTTTGCATGGTGACAGAGGCCGCGCTTAGATCCGCGTTGGACAAGGCGAAGGACCATTGCGGAAATACGACAGGATAAGGCACGAATCCGGAAGGCGGCCACGCGACATAAGGCTCGGTGGTGGCGGGACGCGGCCCGCCGAAGTTGGCGTCGAATATCCAAGTGGCATTGGCTGCGGCGTAGGGCCCTTGCGCCGGCACGTCCCCGCTGGCCATGACCTGGGTTTGCGGATAGAGGAGCCAACGCCGATGGCCCACTTGTGCGTTGCCCACTCCATAATCCCAAATGTAGCCGGTGATCGCATCGGGTCCGTTGACGCCCAGGGCCAGATTGGAATTGTCAGCCGCATTGGTGCCGGATGAGTCAAAGCAACTCCAGGAGGGCGGTATCCCGACGTGCAGCACCTGATTGTTGGCCGACATCATAATCGCCGCGGATTGATCGGCGGCGCTTTCGGCCGCGGAGAAAGTCACGTCGGCGGGAATCCCGCTCATGGCACGAAACCAGTTGATGCGCCACAGCACGGCAGTTTGAAACGCAGCAGAGTCGGTGCCTGGAATGCAATTCGTGGTGTCGGCGGTGGAATCAATCGGAACGCCTTCGGAAGCAGTGTAAACGGCGTTGTAGAATTGGCGCACTTGCTCGCGCGAATTGCCGTTCACGTTGAAAACCGAGGTCAGGTCCGATTTGCGCGGGCCGCTGCCGGGCAGGCCCGTGATGCCACGCGGCGCCTTAGGCGCAGAGCCGAGAGACGGCTCAACTGGCGCAGAATCCCGTGCCCAACCGCTCGTGGCGTTGAGCAACACGGTAAGGATGGCGACGGCCACACTCGGAATTCGCAAATCCTTCATTATGGCGGCGGTGTCATAACTGCTTTGAAGTACCGGATTAACGAATTGGTCATGGGGCGGGATGTTTTCGCGCTTGACGACAGGATTGTGACGAAGGATTTCACTGGCTACCTTCGGGTTGCAATTGGAGT
>PLIU01000407.1 GCA_003140095.1 Verrucomicrobiales bacterium
ATTTGGGAAAGGTTCCTCCAACAATTTTTATGATCTCGCGGATGAGGTGATCTGGTTGCAGGAGAACGCGTCGTCCTTCGACACCGCGGCTAAAGGTCAGAAGCTGCTTGACCAATTCGGCGCCGCGTTGCGCACAGCTCTCGATGGTATCAAGGGTTGCTTCGAAATGCTCGGCGTTCAGGCCCCCGCGCAGCATTGAAGAGGACATAAGAATCGGCGCCAGCATGTTGTTCAAATCGTGCGCGACGCCGCTGGCGAGCACGCCGATGCCCTCCAGCCGCTGGGTGCGGAGAAATTGGGCTTCCAGTCCTTTCTTTTCGGTCACGTCCCGAAAAATGCACCGCAACGAAACGACTTCCCCCTTCACAACCTTGGCATTGACGCTCCCTTCGACCATGATCCGCTTTTTGGATTTGGCCACGAATTGCGATTCAACCAAAGGAAGGGAAGCGCCGGTTAGGGCGTGCTGAAACCATTGCTCAGATTGCGCGCGTTGCTCCGGATGGACGATTTCGAGGAACTTGAGAGCGTGAAGATCTTCCTCCTTGTAACCAAGAGCAGCGCGCCATGCGTTATTTACATATAGGAAGGCGCCGTCCGCTGCGACTGTTTGAATGAGATCACTGGCATTTTCAAAAAGATCCCGGTAACGCTCTTCACTTTCCCTCAAGGCATTCTCTCCGCGCTTGCGCCCGGTGATGTCCCAATTGACCCCGATCATTTGGGTGGCCGAACTGTCCTGGGCACGCTGCACCACGGCATGAGCCTCAATGTGGCGCACCTCCCCGTTGGGCCACACGATACGAAACTCGGTATGGAAATCCTTGGCCCCGGCCAGAGCGGCAGCGATTTCAGTCTCGGCCCGGCTCCGGTCTTCCGGGTGCAGGCCATTTTGCCACGCATCGTAAGCGCCGCTGAAGTCCTGTTCGCGAATGCCATAAAGTTCATACATCTGCGTGTCCCATGCCAACTTGTTCTTTGCCAGGTCCCAATCCCAGATGCCGATGTGCGCCGATTCCGTGGCAAGAGCAAGCCGTTGCCGGCTCTCAATGATCAATGCCGACGCCCGTTTGCGCTCGGTGATGTCTTGAATTTGGGCGACGAAGTAACGCGGTTGGCCCCGTCCGTCGCGGACCAGCGAAACATTTGTTAGAATCGTGACGAAGTGTCCGCGCCGGTGAATATAGCGTTTCTCCATCTCGGAGGTGCGGATTTCTCCGGCGAGCAGGCGGTTCACATTCTCCACATTAGCTTTAAGATCGTCGGGATGGGTAATGTCCTGGAAGGTGCGGGCCAGCAACTCGGCTTCGGAGTAGCCGACCAAGTCGCAGAGCGCCCGGTTGACTTTGAGCCACCGGCCTTCGAGGGATGCCAGGCCGACGCCGATGGACGCATGCTCCATCGCCCCGGAGAAACGCTCTTCACTCTCCCGCATCGCCTCCTCGTCTACCTTGCGCTTGGTGATGGAGATCTGCATTATTACGGTGCCATTTGGGGGATCATCAGCCAAAGGTGTCACCGTCAACAGGAACCACTGCCGTCCCGTAGGTGAATGGCAGGGATACTCGATCGTAAAACTCTTTTCGTCGCCGCTCAACACCGAACGAATGCCTTCGGCGATCTTGTGCGCGTCGGCCGCACCATCTCCTTGAGCTTGCCCGCAAATCTCGAAATAGTTGCAGCCGATGTCGTAGCCCGGGGCTTGAACCACATTCTCCTTGGCAAATTGCCGCCAGGCCTCGTTTACCGAGATAATGATCCCTTGGGTATCGAGCAAGGCGATATACGCGGGCAGAGCGTTGAGGATGGCAGTCTGCTTGGCGGCCTCGCGGTAACGCACCTGGTCCTGCGCGCCCGGCAACAAAATTGTCCGCCCGTTACGATCAGAAACCGTATCCACCTCCCCCGCCGTGAGTTCCTCAATGCGTTGACTGGTTTCCAGCAGCTTTTCGATTAACGCGGGCAATTCTTCCGCGGTATCCCCAGCAAAAGGTAACTTTCCCCGGTTCACGCAACGACGGTCTCCAGCCCCAAAGCTTGGAGCACGGGTTGCGTCTGGCTGAGCGTGCCGATGATGGTGCGAGTGGGTGAGGGCACAAGCTTGACGAGAGTCGGCGTCATCAGGATGCCGTCGGCCAGCCCGCGCTTGGGTTGCCGGAACACATCCACCACTTCGATTTCGTGCCGATCCACCAGGTGCGCCTTGCACAGCGCGCTTAGGTTGGCCACCGCCTGGGCGGAGTTCTGCGTGTCACCCGCCACATAAAGTCGAAACTTGTACGAGACGCGGCGACTCATTGTTTGCTCACTTTCAGCCCGGGGATGGCCGCATCGGCTCCTCGCAATTCCCGCATACGGGTGCGGCCGCGCGACAACTCCCGCTCGCGACTCTGCTTGGTGCGCGCCAACAATGTCTTTTCGACCTGCTTGGCCATAAGTTCCGTCTGCAGCGACTTTACCCGCACTTCAAGGACGGCCTCCTCGGCGTTCAATTTGACCAGATTGAGCTTCCCAGCGACTTCGGCGGCCTCAGTCGCACTGCGCTCGGCGCTTTCCTTTTGCCAGCGCAGCGTCCCCATCAACACCTCGCCGCCTGCGGTGTAGGTGTCGCTCATAGTCACACCCGAATCGCTGAGGATAAGCTCGCGCACCTGGTTCGAATGGGCCGTGCCGCGGGACTTGATGATGGACAGGCCCCGATTGCGCTCCCCCGCTTGCGCCAGATAGTTGAGGTGAATCCAGGTGTCCGCAAGCGTGGAGATTTGCAGCGGCGAGACGCCGGACGATCGATTGGACATTTCGTCCACCAGGCTGGTGCAGACCAGAGTCATGCCATTGGACTTCGACCAGTCGATCAACCGCTCCGCCACGCCATGCGCGGTCAACTCACTGGCGGAACTGGACAAGGTGGATACCGGGTCGATCACCAGACAGCGGGCTCCATGCTCCTTCCCGTACGTCTTGATGCGCAGGAGGTAGGTCTCTGCGTTCCCGGTGATCGTGCGAACCGAAATAATGCGCAAGCGGCCGCTTTTCACGTAACTATCCAACCGTATTCCAACCGAGGCCAGATTGCGCATCACCTCGGCAAAATCCGAATCAAAACTGACGAACATGGTGCGCTCGCCACGCTTGCAGGCCGCCTCGGCGAAGGTGCCGCACAAGGTCGTCTTGGCCGTGCCGGGAAAGCCGGTGATCAGCACGCTGGCGCCTCGGTAGTAACCACCGCCCAGCATGGTGTCGAGCCTCTTCACGCCGCTGGTCACGCGCTCGTTGATCACCTTGGCGTCCACACGGCCCAGCGTGCGCGCCCCAGCGACCTCAAATCCGCCCTTGCCGATCAGGAAAGGAGATTCATGCTCATCAAAGGTGGAGCCGCGGTACTTCTGCACGCGCAAGTTGCGTTGCGACACGCCTTGCACCACTCCGTGGTTGAGGACCACGGCGCAATCCACCATGAATTGCATGAAGCCGAATTGCTGTTGGTTGAGCGAACTCGCGTCATCTCCGTCGGCCTTCGCGGTGATGATGGCCGTCAGTTCGCGCTCCAACAACCACCCATGGAGCCGGTAGATCTCCCGCCTTTGTGCCGCCGCGTCGGGCAGCAGCGCAAGCACAATATCCAGGGCATCGAACACGATCCGCCGCGCGCGCATTTCCTTGGTTTGGGCTTCCAGCGCCGCCAGCATCCCGCTGAGATCGAAACTCCCCGACTGGATCAGGTCTGGCGTCGGCTGGGCGTCCACAAAGAACAGCTTTTTGGGCTGCAATTCCTCGAGTTTCCAGCCAAAGCCTTCCGCATTTGACATGATGCGCTTGGAAGTCTCCTCAAAAGCGACAAAGATACCGGACTCCTTGCAATGCCTTGCCCCATGCATCAGAAATTGCAGCGCGAATATGGTCTTGCCGGAGCCTGGTCCGCCCTCCAGCAGCGTCGTCCGGCCTTGCGGCAGGCCGCCATTGGTGATTTCGTCGAATCCCTCAATCCCGGTGGGGGCCTTCGAAGGACTCAACGAAGATGGTTCATTTGAATTCATCATAAGTGGAGGCTCGCTCTGTATTTATACGCGTCTAAAATGAAACTTCGCAATTCATCGAGAATACTATAAGGAGGGAAACCCCGATGGCGCTATGGGGTGTTCACCCCAGTCCCTTGCATCCGACATGGCGCGTCCATCCGGTATATTTTTCAAAACAGGGGTTTTTCCGGCAAAATCAGTGTTGTCCAATTTGCGGTTGACTCGGAGTTCGCCCCGTCTTCGGCCCGGCCGGAAACCTTAACTATCGCGCCAACAACGCGCTGATCGTCCATTTCGCGGTCAATTCGGATAACGAGGTGACGGCGAATACCAACGGTGGCTTGATTTTGACCGCTGGCGGCGCCAATCTCAAAACCTGAACAAGAAGCTGTTGGGAAAGTGATGCGGCCTCGTGGCCAATGAAACAGAAATTCCTCGTTCTCGCGGTGATAGCCGGTCTGGTTTGCGTTGTGTTGGCTTTGTGGCCGGCACGAAGCCCGCTTTATTTTACGGCGGCTTACGCGGGCATGTTTGCTGGCGCGCTCCTCGCGCTCTTCTGTGTCGAAAAACCGCTGCGGTGGCTTGCCGTGGTCGCGTTGCTGTTCGCCTTGATGGGTGTTTTGATTAGCTGGCATGGCCATCCGCAAGCCTGGGCCACAGTCACAAATCCGAACCAGGGAAAACCAGCCGGAGGCCCGGCCTGGATTCAATGGAGTTCAACTAATGGCGGCAACAACCACTGGTATGCTCTGACGCCATCCGCCACCGCTTGGGACGCCGCAGAGAAGCTGGCGGTTTCTTGGGGAGGCACTTTGGCGACCATCACCAGTTCTCGAGCGCAGGATTTCATCAATGACAAATTCCTGGCCGGAAAGTTCGAGCATCTGCCGCTTTGGATTGGCCTCGTTCGAATTGCCACCAATGTCCCACCAAGAGGTGTGCCAATAGGCCCATCAAGAGGCGCACTAACCTTTCCGGAGAGAGTGCGATTGGCCATGACCGACCTGGGCTTCCACGTGAACGTGAGCGCTCACTTGATCACCGAATTCGCATGGGTGACGGGCGAGGACTTTTCCTACAGCAATTGGAAGCCGGGTGAGCCGAGCAACAATCCCCCGGGCGAAAGTTGGGTGGCCATCAATTGGGAATACTCAGACTACCCACCGAGAGGAATCAAAGGAGATTGGAATGACACACCGTTAAATGGCACCACCGGGTATGGCGGCGCGACGGATGGGCCCTACTATGGCCTTATGGAGCTGGGCCAGCCTTCCGGCCCGACTCTCACTCCTTCCACTTGGGGACTCATCACTATCGCCGCGTTGGCGCTGGCGGCGGGTCTTGCCTTCATCTCCCTCAAAAGGTGTTTTGTGCGATCACCAGTCGTGGAATAACAAAACCTGCCTGATCAATTTCGTCAAACGCATCGAAAGGGCCGAAGGGTCAAGAAGGCCGAAGGCCTCGAAAGTTGGTATTTCCAGACTGCGGACATTGGTGGGGACATTGGGGTCGCATCTAAACATGCCGGTCAAACGTGTTAAACCGTAGTTTTGTCCCCCTGATCCTCGCGTCACGATCGCGCTGCGCCGGCGCTGACTCCCAAGTTTGACTGGGTTTGACAGGGGCGCGTTTGTCCCGTTGCCATACCACGCAGTGGCAGCTTCGACAACTGGGGACATTATTGTGAAACTAGTACTTGCATAATGTCCGCTTTGCGGGCATTTTGATTCGTGCAGAATGGCAAAGCTCAAATGCTTTTCGAATCGCCGGCTTGGACCTTTGGTTTTGGCCAAACGACCACGAACCGCCCCATATTCACGCGAAGCGGAAAGGGCAATGGGAGCTTCGCATTAAATTCATGGAAGGCCCTGGAGATATGTTCGAAATGAAATGGCGTAAAAGCAAGAAGACCTCCATTTCGGCGAAGGACAGGAAGAGCTTGGTGCAAATGGTCGAAAGGCATCGTTTGCAGATTTTAAGAGAGTGGGAACAAAAAGTTAATCAGTCATGAACACTGACATTGAATATATTCCTTATGGCGATATTTCCTCCAGCTTAACGAAGCATCGCTGGCGGACATTGAATCGACATACCCTCGTTTCACGATCTTGGGAGGGAACCAAGCCCACACCTCGACGTGTCTTCGTGTCGTTCTCCCACGATCTGGACGAAGCATTCGTTGAGATGTTTCGCGAAAGAGCAACACATGACACACGATTGCTTATCTTCAACGCAGGGTTTTCGACAGATCGGTTAGTTTCTCGAATCGTCGATCTGCAGATACGGTCACCTCAGCGGTTTTGTGTCATCGACACCGCATTTGGTTCTGGCAAGACCCATCACATGCCTTTCGTTCAATCTCTTCTCAAGCGCCTTACCTCCGCGTTTCAGGCCGACAACAAAAACGCGCGCATTCTCGACGCCAAGATTGAGGATGGGGTTTTGCATGTAGTTTCTCCTGACTTCGACCGCTTGGATGTTCCTATCGCGGAAATTCCCAATTTCAGAAATGCAGATTCTTCCAAAATACAAGACTTTGAAATCGATGAGGATGGGTCTTTTATTTATTGGCCCGGACTTGACCTTCATCTCGGTTGGGTCCAGTTGCAGCAATTAGTAAACCCGGCGGCAGCCCTCAAAGCGTCCCAAAAGAGTCAAGTGTTCAACAAGCGCTACGGTAAGGCGGTGCAAAAAGTCCGTGAAACGGCAGGACTAAGGCCAAGCGACATTTCGGGAATCAGTGAAAAGCAACTCCGAAGAATAGAAAATGGAGATTGTCGGTTGACGTCTAATGCCATTGAAGCGTTGTCACAAGCCCACATGCTTGGCCCAATCGAATATATGAAGAAGCTTGCGGAGGCCTTAGGCTAGCTTATCGCAGCAACAACCCGTTGATCGTGAAGTTTGAGGTCACTCGGGATAATGAGTTGACGGCGAACAGCGACGGTGGCAAATTGACGGCCACTTGGCCCGTGAGACAAAAGTTCAGCATGACATTTCTTCAGAGTTGCAATTTGTGGCGCCATGCCTTATAGCCTCACCGTGTCCCGAACGCATAAATAATGAATCACATCATGACTCGCTTCTCCCAGGCGTTGTTGGCCGCCATCGCTCTTGCCGCAACCACCGCTTCTCCCGCGGAATTCAAGTATTCCATCACCCCCAATTTCTTCGAGCAAACCCCCGGCGGCGAACCCATTGGCCCTTGCCACGGCGGCACCGTCCTCGACAAGGCTGGCAACATTTACGTCACCACCGATACGGAGCGCGGCATCCTGGTCTTTTCGCCCGAGGGCAAATTCCTTCGCGCCTTCGGACCGACGCGCATTCACGGGCTGGAACTGCGCGAGGAGAAAGGTGTGGAATATATCTACGGCGCCCGCCCCAGCGATCACGAGGTCCTCAAGCTCAAGCTCGACGGCACGATCGAGTGGACGATTCATTATCCCAAAGAGGCCGGCATTTATAAGGACCAGGACGGATTCAAGCCATGCGCCGTCACCGTCGGACCGGATGGCTCGATTTATGTCGCCGATGGTTACGGCTCAAATTTTGTGCTCAAATTTGATCGGGACCGAAAATTCGTGAAAGCCTTTGGCGGCCCGGGCGCGGAGGAGGGCAAATTCAACACCTGCCACGGCATCGCCCTGGACACGCGCCGGGACAAACCGCTGCTGCTGATCTGCAATCGCAACAACAACCGCGTTGAATACTGGGACCTCGACGGCAACTTCGTGAAAGTCATCCAAAAAGATCTCCGCATGCCCGCCGCTGTTTACATCCGTGGGGACTATGCGGTTTTTCCTGAATTGCAAGGCCGGGTCACCTTGTTGGACAAGGCGGGCAACATCGTCGCGCAAGTCGGCGACAATCCCAACAAGGAGCAAAGGGCCAAATACGACTGTCCGCCGGACCAGTGGAAGGATGGCATCTGCAACTCCCCCCACGGCGCTTCGATTGACGAGCACGGCGATCTCATCGTGACGGAGTGGAGCCAATTTGGCCATCTCCATAAATTCACTCGTGAGCAGTAAGCGGCCACGTTAATGAAAGAGGCAGCCTTAAAGCCGGTTCATCCGGGAGAAATTCTGTTGGAGGACTTTTTGAAGCCGCTGTGCATTTCGCAATATCGTCTGGCCAAGGCGATCCATGTGCCTTCGCGCCGTGTCAATGAAATTGCTCTGCGCCGGCGCGGCGTTTCCGCCGACACCCGCTCCGCGCCTGGGCCGCTATTTCAACATCACGCCGCGGTTTTGGCTTAATCTGCAATCTCATTACGAACTGAATCAAGCCCGGTTATCCTCTGCCAGGGAAATCGAAAAGACCATTCACCCGTTGCCGAAGGCTGCCTGAACGGCTTCCGGCGACTCGGACCCAATCCAGGACTACTGCTTGACGCGGAAGAACATCGCCGAACCGCTGGCGTTGGTGCGGTAAAACGGCGCCGCAGCACCAGTGACAGGTGAGTACGGGCCGAGGATATTCGTGGACTGTTGCAGGGTGCCGGCCTGCCAGCTCAGGTCGATGTTCGTCGCGCCGGTGACTTGGATGTCCACCTTGAGCGGCCCATAGACGTTGAAACTCTGGTTCAACTGGGCAGCCGCGTATATGCTGGCAGCCTGGTAATCGCTCAGAGCCAGTTGCCATATACCGAGGTCATCCAAATCGAATGCTCCGGCAACGCCATAGGTGCCCGTTGGGTCTTGACCGATCGTGAGCGTGCTGCCGGTGATCAAACTGCCGAGGCCGGCGATGGAAATGGCACTCACCTTGGCGCCGTCCACGAAAGTCGATCCCAGCCCGCTGTTCCGGTCGAAAACGGTGACGATCTGATGCCAATTGCCATCGTTGATTAAGGGGCCGCCGGCCGGATCCGCAATCGCCTGCCCGTAGTCGGTCCCAACCAGAGTCCATTCAATCTCATTGTCACTATCATCCGTGATCACCCAACCCGGCTGGTAGGTGGAGTTATCGGCATTGCATATAATGGGCAAGTCGTTAAATCCGTTCGTGAATCTCAGCCAGAAGGAGACACTGAAGCTGGCGTTGTCGCCGAACAGGAGGTCGCCGTTCGTGTCCGAAACGTACAAATAGTTGTCCCCGCTGGCGGTGGAGGAGCTCAAATGAACCGCCTCGCCGAGTCTGCCGCTGATAAAGGTCGGCGTGCCTTCAGGCGACGCATTATTGGTGTTGCCCGACGAATCGAGAAAATTACCATCGAATGTCAAATGCAGCACCAGGCCGTTGGTCAGGTTCGCGAAGGTCGGCACCGGGAACACCGTGAGCGTGGCCGGCGGCGAACTCGTCACAGAGCCTACGCCGTTGCTGATCACCACGCTGTAACCGGCCGCCTCGGTATAGTAGGCGTTGGAGATGGTCAGCGTTGACATGGTGGCGCCCGCAACGTTGACTCCGTTCGATTGCCACTGGTAGTATAGCGGCGGGCTGCCCGCGGCCGACGCGGAGAACGTCGCCGGGTTGCCCACGATGACGGTCTCGGAAACCGGTTGCTGGGTAAAAAACGGCAACGTGGTCGAGCCGTAGATGCCGGCCATGTAGTGGGCGGTCACGCGCGCGGGGGATAACACCGTGCTGTAAACCGCCACCTCATCAATATCACCGTTGAAGAAGTACTGCGGCGGCCCTTCATTGGCCCCGGCGCCAATGCGCAGTGAGTTGACCGTGTTGACCCCGAAGGGTTCATCTGTCCAAGTGATGGCCACCTGGCCATTGACGTAAAGCACCTGGTTGCTGTTGGCCGCATCGTAGGTGCCGACCAAGTATGCCCAGTCGCCATCCACCACCGCCGGGCCTGTGTCGGAGCTCCAGCCGCCATACGGTGGTCCGCCGCCCGTCCAGAACTCCCAATCGTTGCCGGAGGCCGCGTAAAAGATGTAGCCCGCTTCAGGTCCTTCGGCCCGCCCGCTTATCGGCGCGCGGTAATTGCCGTCGCCGCCCAGCACATTCGCCCAACATTCGATGGTGAAGCTGGCGGCGTTCAAGTCGGCGGCGTAAGGCACTTGCACGTAGGTCGAGCTTCCGTCGAACCCGGCCGAGGTGTCCGGGTCTCCCGCCAAGGCGCCCGGCTGGCTGTAGTTCGTCGTGCCGTAGATCACGCCGTTGTGCCCGCCCCAGTAATCGTGCGCCACCGTCCCGCCGCTTTCATCCAGCCGATAATACGCCGCCGGGTTGTCCGCCAGCACCTCTTGCGGATAGATGTTGGTTGGCGCGGCGAGGATGGTGATCGTTCCGGTTGCGATGTTCGTCGCGCCATCCTGGTTCGAGACTGTGACGGAGAACAACGTTCCGTTCATCGCGGCGGCGACGTCCCCGACCGTAAGGACCGCGTTGGTCGCGCCGGAGATTGTCACGCTGTTGGATTCCCATNNTGCCGTGCCCCCCGCCCATATCGTTGCCGGCAGCGGTGCCTGCGTGACGATGGGCGCTGTCGTCGCGCCAAAGCGGGCCTGGTAAAGCTCCTGGATTTGGTTGGTGGTCAGAGCGTACGAAAACACCAGCGCTTCGTCAATCTCCCCGTCCACATACTCGGCCGGGCTGTTCGTGTCCGGGTCGCCGCTCAATTGCAGCGGTTCCGTGGAACCGGTGATGGTCGGTATCGAATAAGTATATACCTTGGCGCCGTTGATGTACACCGTCGTCGTAACGCCGCTGCGCACCGCGACCAGGAAATACCATGTTCCCGGGATAAACTCGTAAGTGATGGCCCCGCTCGCGCCCTCCCCGAACTCCTCGAAACTTATATATGGCGACCCTCCGAGGCCAATGATGCCGAAAGCGTAACCCGCGTCGTTGGTGCCGCCCGTGTCCGGCCCCTGTCGGTTTGAGAACACCCATTCGTTCTGGCCGGCAGCGGGCAGGGAAGCCAGATTCACCCACCCCGCAAGCGTGAAGGCGTTGGTGCCGCTGAAGACAAACGGCAAGGATTCCTGGGCCTGCACGTAGCTGTCACTGCCGGTCACACCCACACACCCGTCATCGTCAGATAATATCGCGCCGGGCAACTGGTGCTGCAAGGCGTTGACGTAATTTGCCAGATGGCCGCCCCAGTAATCGAAGGCGTTGGTGCCCGGCGCGGGCTCGCCCAGCCGCCAGTAGGCCAGCGGCCCCATTTGCGTCGCGACGGCGGGAAATGACTCCGCTGGCGGCGGCGGCAGAATCGAGATCGCGCAGAGGGTGCTGTTGGTCGTGCCGAGAGCGTTCGTGACCGTCACGCTGTAGGTTCCGTTGGTGGCCGCATATTGCAGGTTGGTCAGCGCATAGGAGCTTACATTCGTCGTGATGGCGATGACCACGTCATTGGACTGCCACAGGAAAGTCAGCGGCGGCGTGCTGTTGGGATCGATTTGCACGTTCAGCGTGACCGAGCCGCCCAGATATTCGGTGGCGACGGAAGGAATCAGTTCCTGCACGAGCACGGGCGCCTCGGGCGGGAGCACAGACACGGTGGCGACCTGGCTTGTGACGGAGCCGATGGCGGTGGACGCCACGAAGAAGTAGGAGGTGCCGGAGTAATTGGTGGTGGCGCTGCTGGTGACGCTCAAGGTCGCATTTGTGCCCTCGGGGCCGGGCGGCAGGGCGTTCGTGGTGGTCCCATCCGCCGAAATCTCGTACCACTGGTTGGTGACCGGAGCGTTGCCGCTGGTCGGAGAATTGCCAAAAACGGCGGCGGTGAGTGTGATCGGCTGGAACGGAAAGTTCGTAACGCTTTGGGGCTGCCGCACTACGAAGGGCAACCCGGGGTTGACGTAGGAGGAGGCCGCGGCAATGATTTGGGCCGGGCTGAGCACCGTGTCGTAAACCCGCACTTCGTCCACCGCGAGGCCGTTGTTGAAGTTATCATCCCCCGCCTCGTTGCCGAGGCTGCGGCAGATACTATAGTACATATCGTCCGACGCATTAACGTTATTCGGCTGGAGGGCGATGCTGGTTGCATTGGTCAGGACGGAGACACCGTTGTAATAGAAGATGACGCCGGCGGTGCCGCTCTTGATGACGG
The DNA here is from genome assembly GCA_003140095.1 of Verrucomicrobiales bacterium. Classification (GTDB taxonomy): domain Bacteria; phylum Verrucomicrobiota; class Verrucomicrobiia; order Limisphaerales; family Palsa-1400; genus Palsa-1400. Next base: position 12,037 of record PLIU01000407.1, read on the forward strand.
CGATGTGTTGCCAGGCGTTCAACTGGAAGGGTATGCTGGGGGTCAGAAATTCCTCGATGCCCCAGGTGGTGATCATAATTGAGTTCGAGGTAGAGGCATCGCTGAGGCCCCATTCAAAACCGAAACCGTTCCAAGTCTCGTCGCCTCCAAGGATCGGTATATCATCTCCGTTAACCGGAACCCCTGTCGGCGGCACGTAGATCCACGCCATGAGGGTGTAGTCGTTGCTCAGGTCGCAAAATTTGGTCGAGTCAGCGAGGCTGTAGTCCCAAGCCCCTGTATTGGCGCCGCTGATGGCCACGGCCGCTCCGAGGCTGTTGGTCAGGGTGATGGCGCCGTATGCGCCAGCCTGCGCGCTCGGAATGCCGTAGGTCTGCCCGGCGCCAGTGGCGACGGCTACGGAGCCGTCCGCCTGATCGGTCAACTGGCTGGCCGGGTCCTCGCAATTGAGGTAGGCAATCTGTGCCTGGCCCGCGCTTCCCAGGAGCGCCATGGTGGCGCCAACGATGAACATCCGCAGTAATTTAGCCGTTTTCATTGTTTTCATTTTCTCCTCGGAGTTCGAGTTATCTGTTCGTTTCGTATTTGGCGCCGGTTTGCCATTCTTGCGGACTACCGCCGCTGCGCGGTGATTTGTTATGCGCCTCGGCATAATGCTTCGGCCCTGGAACGTGGACATTCCGGCAATTTCGCGGCCGAGTCAAGGGAAAAAGAGCTGAACAATGGAAAAAGGCAGGGTCATTTCATCTGG
>PLIU01000412.1 GCA_003140095.1 Verrucomicrobiales bacterium
AGTTATCTCTCGCAGGATTTCACGCTGGATGCCTCGCTGGACGTGCGGGGGAATGTTCGCCGGGGCGCGTGGCGTACGCTGGATTTGATCGCGGAATTTGAAGCGTTGCCCGCCACCTCCAAGCGCCACGAAGAGCTGGAGCGGCGCATCCAGGCCCTCGGCGGCTGGACCCTGGAGCAACGCGTCGAAACCGCCATGTCGCACCTGGACTGCCCGCCGGGCGAGCGGCGGATCGATTCCCTCTCTGGCGGCGAGCAACGGCGCGTGGCCCTGGCCCGCGCCATTGTCTCCCAGCCGGAACTGCTCATCCTGGACGAGCCGACCAACCATCTGGACCCCGAATCCATCGAATGGGTGGCTGGTTTTCTCGAAAATTTCCGCGGCGCCTTTCTGGTCGTCACCCATGACCGCTATTTCCTGGACCGCGTGGTCAGCCGCATCGTGGAGTTGTGCGATGGCAGGTTTTTCTCCCACGACGGCAACTACACCGATTACCTCCTCGACAAGGCCGAGCGCCAGGCGGCCGACGCGACCATCGAGCACAAGCGCCAGATGTTTTTGAAAAAGGAACTGGCTTGGGTCCGCCAGGGGCCGCGCGCCCAACGCAGCAAACAAAAGAACCGTTTCGAGCGTTACTACGAGACCGCCGCCCAGGAGGGCGCGCCTGTCGAGGAGGACATGGAGCTGGTCATTCCGCCGCCGCCGCCTCTGGGCAATCGCGTGCTGGAATTGAACAACCTGGCGATGGAACTCGGAGGCCGCGCGCTCTTCAACGGCTTCAACTTCGTCTTTGAAAACGGACGGCGCGTGGGCCTCTGCGGAAGAAACGGCCTCGGCAAAACGACCCTGCTCAAACTCATCGTCGGCCAACTCACGCCCACCAAAGGCACGGTCAAGGTCGGCCAGCTCACCAAATTCAACTATGTGGACCAGTCGCGGCTGCAGTTGAACGACGAACGCACCGTGCTGGACGAAGCCGCCGATGGCACCGAGTGGGTGCAATGGGGCGAGGCCAAAATCTCTCTGCGCAGCTACCTCAAGCGCTTTCTCTTTGCCGACGAACGCATCTTGACGCAGGTGAAATATCTCTCCGGCGGCGAGCGCAGCCGGCTGCTGCTCGCGCGCATTCTAAAGTGCGGCGGCAACTTCCTCATTCTGGATGAACCGACCAACGATCTCGACTTGCCGACCCTGCGCGTGCTCGAAGAGGCCTTGCTGGCGTTCCCGGGAGTGGTCTGCGTGGTCAGTCACGACCGTTATTTCCTCAACCGCGTCTGCACGGACATCTTGGCCTTCGAGGGCGATGGCGTCATCCATCACCACGCCGGGGACTACGATGATTACCTGGAGAAAAAGCGCAAGGCGGCAGAGGAGGCCGCGCGCTGGGCGACCGAAGCGGCGCTGAAAAAAACACCGGTGCTTTCATCCGGCCCCGCCGGAACCGCGCCCAAGCCGGCCAAACCCGGCAAACTTTCCTTCAAGGACGCGCGTGAATTGGAAGGCATCGAACCGCGAATTCTGGCCCTGGAGCAGGAGATGGCGCGGATTGAAAGTTTGTTTGCATCGCCGGATTTTCACCGCACCCACGCCACGCAGACCAACGACCTGTTGGCCGCGCTGGCCGCCGCCAAGGAAAAGCTGCCCCGGCTTTACGCCCGGTGGGAGGAACTGGAGGCGCTCAAAACCGCCTCCAGCAAGTGAGTCTCGCAGCGGCGCAGAATCAACACGAGGGTTCGATTCCCTCTGTCCGCCATAGCGCGAAGCGCGACGGCGGATTCACCCGCTCCATTGATTATCAATGACTTGCAAATCAATGCGGTAAAAGCGCGGGAAATTGAGCCGGGTGGCGCAGAAACTGGCCTCGTTTTAAGATGGTCTTAATTGGTTGATGGACTAAGAGCGTCTCCCTCTTCGCCTGCAAGAATTCACTTGCGTTTCGCGAGCGCATGAGTAATGTCGCCTACGGCTGGAAGAGAGCCACCGGATCCGCGGAAAGGGTTCAACCCGCTTCACTGATTAACAACGTTTATCATACAAAATGCGTGACGCCTGTTTGCGGATCCAGGCGCAGTCACGGATTTTATTATGAAAAAAAATCTTCCAGCCCGTCCCAACCTCGATCAGCTCCGCCGCCAGGCAAAAGAACTCCTTTCCGCCCTTGAACGTCGCGAGCCGGATGCAGTGGGCACGATCCTGCAGCACCTTCCCGCGGCAAAAAACCTCCCTGCCGCGCAGTTGCCAGGAATGCCTTTCCGTTTGGCAGATGCACAGTCAGCTATTGCGCGGAAGACAGGATTTGCCAGTTGGCCTCATCTAGGCCGCCATGTGGAGCAGCTTCGCTCGCTTGAAGGCATCTGGACTTTCGATTATTTGGAAATTGATGGGAGCGTCATTCCTTCAAGTGCGTTGACCGCATCCCGCTTGCTGATTGACGGCGACCGATTTCGCACCGAATCGCCGGAAGCGAATTACGAGGGCATCTTCAATATCAACGTTGAGGCCGATCCTCACGAAATTGATATTGAGTTTGTCGAAGGCCCGGAAGCTGGGAATTGGAACTATGGAATCTTTCGTTTCGAGGGCGATGAACTTAAGCTTTGTCTGGACATGAACGGCAAGCGGAGACCCGAGAAGTTCGGCACTTCGCTGGGCAGCGGCCGGGCATACGAGACCCTCAAACGAACATCTGATTCGCGCCCTAAGAATGTTACGGGCGGTACCGCGTCGCTGCCCCAGCCGCGCCCGACTGCTCAAACTCATAGCGGGTTTGAATTTGTTGAGTGTCCGACTCTTACGCGGCTTGAGGGCGAATGGACTGCGGTGAAAGTTATCCGCGATGGACAGGAGCTTCCCCAAATGATGGTGCGCACGGGATTAAGGACAGCAGCGAAGAACCAGATCACGATTATGTTCAGCGGCAAGATCATGATCGAGGCGTTGGTCAAAATTGATGAAAGCACCGACCCCATTCATGTGGATTATTGCAATGCCGGCGGATTGTGTCCGGGGGGAACCGTTCAATTCGGGCTTTTGCAATGGATCGGCGACGAAGCCTGCTTTTGCATGGCTGCATCCGGATCTCCACGTCCGGTTGATTTCAGTTGTCCTTCAGGAAGTGGACACACCTTCAGCCAATGGCGGCGAAAAAAGTAAAAGTTGAGCCACCACCAATTCGCACCATGAACCGCGGACAACGGAACGGACACCATCGGCCAAGTTATTGAATTATCCACCACCGCAAAGTCATGACTGCAAAACAGGTAAAATTGTAAGCTGTTGAAGGCCAATTACATAAAAACTAACGCTACGAGGGTTCGGTTCCCTTCACCCGCTCCATGCAACGGAAACACTTTAAAACAAAAGAGTTACACAAAACAGCCGCCTCGGCTTGAGCCTCGCCCCACCTTGTGCAAATCTGCATGACATTTTGTTTAAGACACAGCCGGTGTTCCGGCTCACTTGACGCGAAAGACGAAGTATTGGTCAGGCGGCGCGCTGCCAAAAATAAAGGGCGCCGGTCCCCAGCCGTCTGAATAATAGCCCGCGCCAGCAGGCACGCTCATGATGGCAACCCATTTGGCAGCTTGAGCGCGATATTCGGACACCGGTTCCACTCGATCTTGCGGCAGAGGGAACAGGAAAGAGTTAGCCAAGGGCACCACGATCATTTCGTTGGAGACCAAACGCAGGTCGTCTCGATCCAGCGGCTTTGCTCCAAACTGTTCCATGTAGTATTGAAAACCCCAATGGCCCTCGAAGCCGATGACGCTGGCTCTCGAACCCAAGGCCTGCCGCATCGCCTCAGCGGCGGTCCGCGCTGAACCTGCCAGGCAATAGTCCCCCCAAGCGGCCAGCATCCCGACCGCCAGCGAGACTCCAAGCGGGCACCACAAGTATCGCATGTTATCCGGCCCTCCTGCCGGTTGCTTCATTTCGAGACGGCGGATTACTAGAACGGCCGCTGCGGGCGCCATCGGCAGGATATTGCGACCGGCAACCGTCCAATTGACGCCACAGGCAAAGAGAAAAGTTCCGGCCGTCCAGAGCAAAAGGAGCACCGAGGCCGCGTCCTTCCGTCTCAGTGCATCCATCGCTGCCAGCACGAGCAAAGCCGCCCCCCCGCAGATAAACAGGGCGATCTGCGCCACAGAAAGCCATTTCACATGTCCCGCCTCACTGACGGAAAACGCTCCAAGCGTCTTTAGTCCCACCGCCAGGCACGCAATCGCGGCCACGCCTGCCAGAGCCGCGACAACTCCCTTGCGGCCCCACATCAACGGCAAAGCAGCCAGGCACAGGAAGTTGCAGCCCCCGCTGAACGCAAGACCCGCAAACGCCTTTGAAATCAGCCCGCCGCCAACTCGATAATGTAAGGAAAAGTCCGCGATATGGTGTAGCTGTCCTTCCCCATAAAGCCTTTGGGTCAACCATTGATAAGAGGCCAGCATCAGCAGGGGAACAACCAGAAAGATGAGCCAGCGTCCAATCCGGCGGTGTGCCACCGCCGAGTAAACCAGCAACAATGGAACCAAACACGCGCCGAAATACTTGGTCAGGGCGCAAACCCCGATGAGCAATCCGGCCAGAGCCAATTTCACCGCGCTTCCTTGCTCGAGGCCTCGCAACCACAGTAAGACCGTCCATACCCACCACGCAACCATCATCGTGTCGCACATCAGGCTGGTGCTGCTCACCAGGAAGACTGGCATCGCGATCGTCGCCAATGCCGCCGCAAACGGATGAGCGCAGAGGCGCCCCGCCAGAAAGTAGGTTCCGATGATGGAGGCCACGGCAGGCCACAGAAACCCCACATGCAGCGACCTCTCGCTCCAACCCAGGGCTGAGCCAATCGCCGCCAGATAGTAGGCCGCCAGCGGCGGGTTCGTCGCGTTTTTTGCCATGGGCAATTTGTGTTTTTCCCAGTTGACATCAAAACCATAGAAATCCAGTGGATGGGATTGGATCTGGCGCGCCGTCCAGATATAGAGCGGGTCGTCTATATGCACTGCCTTTCCGACGAAGGGCAACAGGCAAACGAGTGTGACCGCCGTCAGAATCAACACAGCGGTCAGCGGGGCAGGTTCTTTCCATTCCATTGAGCGCCTCGGCGGACTATATAGAAGAATGCCCGGCGTCCGAACGCGGATGCAATTTTTAAATTGCATAACTTCATATCAATGTATGTTGATCTTTGCCCGCGCAATCCTCGGCCAGCGAGGTTTAGGTACTTACGAAGTATGCAGCTAGAATGTAGCTGAGGACCGTCCTTTTGTAAGCAAGAACTTGGACGGAGCCGCCGGCCTGAACCGCCTATCCATCGCATTTTCAGCCATGATCAGGTGAATGGACAACTTCTGAAACGTTCGATTCCACCTGTCACGCCAGCTTCAGCGGTCCTCCGTCGCACAACGCGGCTTTGCCGAACGATTCAATGCGATGGCCCATGGCATGGGCCAGAGCAAGATGAAATCGATTGTGCGGCAAGTTGTCGAATTTCACCGAACGGCCCATTTGAAAGCCAAATCCGCCGCCGATGACCACAAAGGGAATGTTGTCCAGCGTGTGCGAGTTGCCTTTGCCCAGTTCGTTCGTCCAGATGACAAGCGTGTGGTCCAGCAAGCTGCCTGGGCCGCCCGGTTCGGGCGTCTTAGCCAGCGTGTCAACCAGGTAATGCAATTCGCCCGCGAACCATTTATTGATTTTCACCAATTTGCCTTGCGCCGCTTCATCTTTGTCCGGCTCGTGGGACAAGGAATGGTGCGGGTCTTTGATGTCCAGCCAATTCATGCGCGCCTGGCCCACCGACTTGGTGTACTGGAGCGTCGCCACGCGCGCCATGTCGTTGACAAAGCAGTTGACCAGCAGATCAGCCTGCATCCGGCTCAGACGCGGCACGTTGTCGTTCTGATCCCCGACGCCTTCTTCCAAGGCCGGCGGGGCCACCCGCAATTTCTGCTGGTTGGCGACGCGAATTTCCTTTTCCATTTGGCGAACGAGCGTTTCATGGTCCTCCAGCAAACGGCGGTCCTCGGCGCTAACCAGTTTGCTGACTTTTTTCAAATCCTCCCTCACTTCATCAAGGACGCTTTGCAGGTTTTCCTTGTCGTTCAATTGGCCGTAAAGTTTCTCGTACATCTGGTACGGGTCTGAAATCGGGGCCAGGGGCTGATTGGGGCCGGCGTAAGACATGCGCGTCCAGGGATCGGCGCGGTCGGTGACACCGACGCCAAATTCCAGCGAGCCAAAACGGGTGCGGGTTTCTTCGCGGCTTTGCAAGAAGTTCTTAATTTCCTGGTCGATGGAAATGCCGCTGGCCCAGCCGGACGGCGTATCGGAGCCGCCTTGCACGTTTCCGGGAAACAGCTCGATGCCGGTCAACAGACAACTCATGCCTCGCATGTGATTGTCACCGTCGCCGCGCACTTTGTTGGACAATCCATTCACCACCAGCATGCGCGCCTTGAACGGCTCCAGCGGTTCCATGATTTCCTTGAGCTTGAAATCGCTGCCGGTTTCCTCGGGCCAGAAAGCCGGCGGAATGGTGCCATTGGGGCTGAACACGATGACCAATCGTTGTCGCGGCCGCACCGGACTGGCCAGGCCCAGGCTGGGCAAGCCTGTGAGAAACGGCAACGCTGAAACAGAGATGCCTAACTGTTTGAGGAATTGGCGGCGGCGAATCGCGTTCATGGCTCCAAGCATACTCTCATGTGGGTTGTTTGGCCATAGAAAAAAATCCTCTGCCGGAAGGCGGATTGAGAACTACCGCCGGCCGGAGTTGAGTCCTTCAGGCTGCTTGGCGCCGGCGGCTTCGGCGAGCCCCTGACTTTCCCCGGCGCCAACTGATGCAACCCCGGCCGCGGCAGTTTTCCCGACGCCGTGCAGAGCAGAGACCATCGCGATATGCGCCAACAGTTTGCGCACGTCGAATTGGGACGCAACGAAGGATTGCCGCAGACGATCCATTGTCTCCGCGCCATAAGCCAGCATCGGCTGTTTTACCATTTGATTGAACAAATGCTCGATAAAAGCATTCTGGGCCTGCTCGCTGCCGGCGGCAAATTCCGCAACGTCACGCGGGCCGGCGAGATGAACGGTCTCGCCGGCATCGGTGATGTAATCACTGACCGAATTGATCGGACGGTCGTGTTCATCCAGCCGAAATCGGCCCACCGCATCGTAATGCTCGAGGCTAAAACCCAACGGATTGATGACCGAGTGGCAGCTTTGGCAGGCCTGCGGACGAGTCAGTTGGGCCACTTTTTCGCGCATGGTCAAATTCGGCGCGAAATCGGCGTCCTTGAAAGTCATGGCCATGGGCGGGGGTTTAAGGGCGCGTCCAACAATGTTGCGCGTCAAAAAAACTCCGCGGTGGATGGGCGAGGTGGATTTCTGATAGGAAAAGGCGGAAAGCAGGTACGGATGGGTGATGACTCCGCAGCGTTGCTTGGGATCAAATTGCACTTTCTGGAAGTCTTCCCCCGCCGGGGCCCGCACGCCGTAAAACTGCGCCAGGCGGGCGTTGAGAAAAAGATAGTCCGCCAGCAGCAGTGTGCGGTAATCCGACGAACCATTCCAGACGGTGTCTTCTAGAAAAAGATTCAGTGAAACCCGCAGATCGGCGATGATTTCGGGCGTAAATCCGGGAAAGAGGGTGGCGTCCTTGGAAAGATCCTCCCTCTGGTTCATTTGCAACCATTGCTGAAGAAAATATCGCATCTTGGAATGTGCTCGCTGGTCGGCCAACATGCGGCGCGCTTGCTCGGCGACTTGCTCCTCGGTGCGCAGTTGGCCTTTGGCAGCGGATCGCTCCAAAGCCGCGTCCGGCAGCGAATCCCACAGATCAAACGAAAGTCGCTCCGCCACTTCGAAGTCATCAGCCTTGCCGCCGTCGATTTCCAAATAAAGGAAACGCGGTGACTTTAATGCCAGCAGCACGACGCGCTTGACGGCGTCCTCGGTTGTTTTGGCGCTTTTAAATTGGGCGGAGACGAAGAGCCGTTTCTGGTCTGTTGTTAAGGGGCGGCGGAACGCCGTCGCGACCAACTGGCCGCAAAACGCTTCCACTTTGTCAATACGATTAGTGTCGTTGGGTTGGCTGTGCGACAGAACATCAAGCCTCTTGACCACATAATTGGCCGCTTCGATGGCGGCGTGCGTCGTCGCTTCGTCCCAGGTCTTGGAAACACCCATGCCGCGCTCATAGCCCACGCTGCTGTCGTCCGGCGGAAATGGCGTGGTCAGGACAAACGTCGGCGCCACGTGATTCGGCAAAAGATCGCGCGCTGGTATCGTCTCCTCAACGCCATGAGGTGGTTTCCAATGCAATGAGAGCAGCGCGGTCTGCTCCTTGAACCTGAAATAATCCAACCGAAAAGGATAGGCGCGTCCGCCGATCAAACGCAGAACGGCCCTGTGTTCGGCAAGCTGGCCGCCACCCACCCAGGCGTCAATGCAGGGGTCGTCCTCGCCGTTGATCCACAAACGCGCGCCATTGGCGGTTTTGAGGATGAACTCGTAATTACCAGTCTCCTCCGCCAGGAGCGAGCCGCGCCATTTCACCGAGAACCCGTTGGTCCCTTTGAGTTTCGGGTCCCAGTTGTCGGCGCTGAAATCGACGCCAGGCTGCCGCTCGACCCTCTCGAAAACTTTCTTGTCTCCCTCGAAATCCTTGGAATTGTAATAGACGGCCCGCAAGCCCCGTTCCTCGGTCAACGGGTCGTCGTGGCCGGTCAAATATTGGATCAAATCGGCCACGGTGTTGGCGTACTGCCGGTTGGTCAAATGTAACAATTCGATGCGCGGGGGATGCCTGCGCAAGCGCGCCTGCCTCGAATAAAACGAATCATAAATGTAGCGAGCCACGGCCTCGGCCTCGGCGCCCCGGCATCGGCCTGGGTCATCCTCGGGCATCTTCTTGGCAATGTAACGGCTCAACTTCTCCAGCGACCAATCCCCTTGCAGCGCATCATCGTATTTGCCCTTGACTCCCTGGCCACTGCCGCCGTGGCACTTGGCGCATAGCTGGCGAAAAATTTGATTTCCGGTGAGCGGCTTCTGGCGGCCAAACAAACTTTGCTGGCCGAATAAAAGCACAGTCAGCAACCAGAGACAGAATCGATTGAGTTCAACCCACATGATATCGACAAGCATCTATCTCACAAAGCCTGCAAATGCAAGCTTTACCTAATTTTACTCTCCTGTCGGCCAGGGTCATTTCATCTGGATG
>PLIU01000511.1 GCA_003140095.1 Verrucomicrobiales bacterium
GTAAACGCCGCGGGTCCGAATTTGCCAACGCTCCAGCAATTCACCCGGCAGCCATCTGGTTCTGGCGACCTGGGCCGATGCTCTCCCCAGCCCATTTTCGAACCGAAAGGAGCCGACCGGATTGCTCCAGCCCCGACCCCTTCCGGCTCGGTTTTTTTTGGCACGCGCTGTCAAGGCGGTCAAGGCGCAATTTCCCTTATTGACGCCTGAAGCGCCCATGGGTAAACTTCCAATAGTGAACCAAGAATTCATACCAAAATACATATTAAAGCTCCTTTGCTTTATCACACTGCTGTTGTTGGCGCCGCCCGCGGTAGTGCGAGCCCAATTCACTTTCACGACCAATCACGACGGCTCGCTCAACATTTACGAGTACACCGGTTCCGGGGGAGAGGTGACGATCCCGGACACGACCAACGGCCTTCCCATCACCAGCATTGGAGAGGAGGCATTCTATCAAGACTTCACTTTGACCAACGTAACGATAGGCGCCAACGTCACCAGCATCGGGGAGAATGCGTTCTTTCAATGCAGCAGCCTGTCTAGCGTGACGATTCCCGGCAGCGTCACGAACATCGGCGAGGGTCCGTTCTGGGATTGTCAAGGCCTGACCGCGATATCGCTGGGCGCGTCCAATTCTTATTATATCATTACGAATGGAGTGCTGTGCAACAAGTCCCAAACCGTACTCATTCAATATCCGGGCGGCCTGGGCGGAAGTTACACCATTCCGGCCAGCGTTACCAACGTAGGCGAGGCCTTCATTGGCAACACTTTGACAGTGATATCGGCGAGTTCGGCAAATTTGTATTATAGCAGCACGAATGGAGTGTTGTGCAACAAGAACCGAGCCGCGCTCATTGAATATCCTGGCGGCCTGGCCGGAAGTTACACCATCCCACGCACTGTCACCACCATCGCGAGCGCCGCGTTCGAATACTCCGCCAGCGTGGCCGGTGTCACGATCGGCACCAACGTCACCAGCATCGGGGAGTATGCATTCTATGATTGCACCAGCCTGATCGGGATTTCGGTCGATCCGACCAATTTGTATTATAGCAGCACGAATGGAGTGTTATTCAACAAGACCCAAACCATGCTCATTCAATATCCGAGCGGCCTGGGTGGAAGTTACACCATTCCCGGCACCATCACCAACGTCGGAAACGGCGCGTTTGGCGACACGTTCGGCCTGACCGGCGTCGTGATTCCCAACAGCGTCCTCAGCATAGGGGAGGAGGCGTTCTATTACTGCGATAGCCTGACCAACTTGACCATTGGCGACAGGGTCAGCAGCATTGGAGAGAATGCATTCTATTACTGCGCCAGCCTGACCGGCGTCGTGATTCCCAACAGCGTCACCAACATCGGGGAGTATGCGTTCTATTACTGCCCCAGCCTGGGCAGCGCCATAATTGGAAGCGGGGTCGCCAGTATCGCGGAAGAGGCGTTCGCCGGCTGTCAAAGCCTGACGAATGTCTGTTTTGAAGGGAACGAACCATCTGATGGCGGCAGTATTTTTTACTACGACTATTCTTTATCCGCCATTTCCTATGTCAATGGAACCGCAGGCTGGGAAGCCACATATGATGGCGTTCCAACCGCTCCCTGCGCTGAATGCGCGGGAGGCGCGCCGCAACTGGCCATTATTGCTTCCGGAACCAATGTTATTTTGACATGGTCCGCCAATTTCACCGGGTTCACGTTGCAATCCACCACGAACCTCGTTTCTCCGACGGTCTGGACAACGGTTTCTCCAGCGCCGGTCATCATCAATGGAAATAACGCCGTGACAAATTCCATCTCCAGCACGTCGACGTTTTACCGGTTGGTGAGCCCGTAACAAAAAGACAGGGAAGTATGGACCTCGGCGAAACGGGTTCAGTAAACGCCGCGGGTCCGAATTTGCCATCGGTCCAGCAGTTCCCCCGGCAGTTCCCGCAAGAAACGCGAGGCCTGCTGCGTTTGTTCGGCCCAAGAGCCTCGCGTGACTCGTATCAACGGAAATGTCAAGTATAATTCGTCCCGCGCCCGGGTCAGGCCCACGTAGAACAACCGCCGCTCTTCCTCCTCCCCTTCGAGGTTCTCCATCGCCCGCGCCGCCGGAAACAGGCCGTCGCACAGCATGATGATGAAGACCACGTCGAACTCCAACCCCTTGGCCTGGTGGACTGTGGAAAGCAGGATTCCCGGCTCGCCGCGCCGGGCCGGGGCGGTGGCTTCGGCTTCGATGTTGGTTTGCAGGGCCAGTTGCGTCAGGAATTCCTCGGCGCTTTCAAATTGCAGGGCGAAGCTGGCCAGTTGCTCGATGTCCTCCTGGCGCGCGCGGTAGTTGGAGAATTGTTCCTGCATGTATTTTTCGTAGCCGGCTTCCAGGACCAGCCGGATCATGCTGGCTACGCTCTGCCGGGCTTTGCCATCTTCCAATTGCGCGATGGTTTCGGTGAATTGCTCCCAATGCTCCTCCGCTTTTTTGGGGACCGGCGAGGTGATCTTCACCAGGATTTTGGCCAGGCCGGCGCCGGGTGCGGCCGAGTGTCCGGCCTGGAAGGCGGTCCAGATTCTGTCGGCGCTCTTGGCGCCCACGCCGGGCAACAGGCGGACGATGCGCTTGAAGGCCGCCTCGTCGCGCGGATTGACGACAAATTTCAAATGGGCGGCGACGTCCTTGACATGCGCCTGTTCGAAGAAGCGGATGCCGCTGGTAATGCTGAAGGGGATATGGCGCCTAGTCAGTTCCAGTTGCAGTTCCAGCGCGTGAAAATGCGAGCGGTAGAGAACGGCTATTTTTTCCAGCGGACGGCCTTGCGTGTGCAATTCCAGGATGCGCTGCGCCACAAAGGCGGCCTGCACCGCTCCGTCGCCGCACGCCACCAGGGCCGGCTTGGCGCCGGCAGGGCGGGCGGCGGTCAATTGCTTGGGAAACTGATGGACGTTGGCCGCGATGGCGGCGTTGGCCAGACGAAGGATTTCCGGCGTGCTGCGATAATTGGTTTCGATGCGATAAACGGTGGCTTTGGGGTGGCGTTCGGGGAATTTGAGGATGTTCTGGAAATGGGCGCCGCGCCAGGAGTAAATGCTTTGCGAATCGTCGCCCACGACCATGATGTTGCCGTGGCGGGCGGCCAGTAAATCCAGCAACGCTCCCTGGATTTTGTTGGTGTCCTGGTATTCATCGACCAGGAGGAATTGGAAGCGGCGCTGCTGCTCCTCGCGCACCTCGGGGTGCTCCCGCAACAACCGCAGCCAGAGCGCCAGCAAATCGTCGAAGTCCATCGCGTTGGCCGTCTTTTTCCGGGCCTGGTAACAGGCATGCGCCTGCGTGATGTGCGGGGCAGCCGGGAGAAAATAGTCGAATTGCTCCTTGAGCACCGCCTCCACCGGCTGATCCTTGTTGATCGCGAGGGAAAAAATATCGCCCAGCACGTCGGGTTTTGGAAAATGCTCGGCCTTGTGATCGATCTTCATTTCGCCCAGGCAGGCCTGCAGCAAATCCTTGGCGTCTTCGCGGTCCAGGATGGAAAAATCAGGCTCGTATCCCAGGGCGAGCGCGTTGCGGCGCAAAATACGGGCGCCGATGGAATGAAAGGTGCCGCCCCACAGCCCCGCCAATACCCCGCCCAGCAGGTCGTTGACCCGCTGCATCATTTCCTTGGCCGCCTTGTTGGTAAAGGTCAACAGCAGCACGGCTTCCGGCGGAATGCCTTGTTCCAGGAGGAAGGCGACACGGTAAGTCAGCGTGCGGGTCTTGCCCGAGCCGGCGCCGGCGATGACCAAAGCGGGGCCAGGCGGCGCCGTCACGGCCGCGTATTGTTGCTCATTCAACTCCTTCGCATAATCAATCCGCAAATGGAGCGGCGAACGGAAGGTCTCTAGAACATACTCGCGAGGCATGTCAAAACATCACCTCCGCCCCCGCGCGGCCAATTCACGGCGCAGCCGGGCGATGTTGGCTTGGATGCTGTCGATGTAGTCATTGGGGCCGTCGGGATAGGGATCGTTGAGAAAGCGATAGAGGCCCAGGAAGTCGCGGTTGATTTTGTTCCACACGTAATTCTCCCAGAACAGCGGCGTCTTTTGCATCAGGTCTTCCGCGCTGCTGAAGAATCCGCCTGCCTTCATCCTGCCGTCCGGGCTGGCGCGGGCGGCTTCGGCCAACTCGGCGTAAAGGGTCGGCAATTTGTCCACGTAGTCGGTGGCGGCCATTTGCCCCAGCAGATCGCAAGTGCCGAGGGCGAAGCCGGCCGTGCGCTCCAACGGATTCTGAAATTGGACGCCCTCAAGCTTGACGTTGACGCCGGTGCAGCGAACCATGTTTTGCACGGCCAGGATTTCTTCGACCGGGAAACCGTTGCCGAGCATGAGTTCGCCGGCGAATTCGATGCTGCGATCGACATGAATCAAGGTGTATTTGGCGCCGGTGCCTTCGGTATCGTCCTGTTTTTTGAGATAGCCCGTGTCGTGCGTCAGCATGGCCAGCAGGCCCAATTCCATCATCCGTTGCGTCAAGCGCGGCTCGCTGGGCTGCTGGTGCCGGCGCCGCAGCAATCGACCCATGCACAGTACGCCCTGCATGGTGTGTTCCAAGTCGTGATAATGCGCGTCAATCGCCTGATAATCGCGGTATCGGCCGGAGAACCAGGACGCCGCCCAGCCAAAGATTCTCGGAATGAATTCGCCGTCTCCGTGCGGGAACATCTCCGCATACGCCGCCTGCACTTCACCCTGCACACACAAGGGGTCGCACGTGTTCACCAGTTCCAGCATCGCACCATTCTGGACTGCCCCAAGCCAAACTGCACGCTTTTTTTGCGACGAAAATGGCCTCTCACCTATGATGAGCCAACAAAAGCAGCAGACCCGCCGCTGCCAGCACCGCCAGCACCGCAAAGGTGATCTTCACCCAGCTCTTGGGATATTTGCCCGCAATGGCGCCAGTGTAACCATTGACGACTACCTGGAAATGCTGCGCGCCGTAATTGTAAGTCAGCAGCCAGATTGGCGTCAGGATGTGCTTGAAGGTCTGACCAGAGTAATCACTTTGCACCTGCAGGTTTCGATGCGTGTCGCCGGGCACTTCCGCAGCGCAGAGTTGTTCCATTTTCTCGTCCATTTCCTGGCGCGCCTCCTGCGCCGCCGCCACCAGGTCGATTTGATAGCGCTCCACCACCCAGCCGGACAGAAACCCGGGGTTGTAAGGCACCAATTCCGTGGTGGTTGGGAACGGCTCGATCTTGCGCAGCATCGCTTCCTGCACGCCGCGAGAGGCCGGCACCAGTTCGTCATCGAAAAAATGATCGAGCGCGCCGCTGCTGAATTGCCACCGGATTTTCTGCACCTGGCGCGTTTGCGTACGGCCATTGGCGTCGGTGTAGGTCTCTGTTTCGTAATAGTAATAGCCGCTCTCCGCCGTCCATCGCGCGTGGACTTGCGCGTCAAACGTCCAGTAGGGAATGTAGAGGCCCTTGACCGTATCGGTCAGAGCGGCCCGCTTGAGTTTGTTGGGCGCGAACCAGCGGTTGCCGTACCAGGTGCGGATCGAATCACGCACCTGATTCTCGCTCAATTTCATCGGCAGCAGGCTCTCAGGCCGAAAGGCCTCCTTGATTTCCTCGTACGGCACCAACGCCGTCGCACCGCAAAAATCGCACCGTTGCCCGACCCGTTCGGGATCAAACACGGAAATGGCCTGGCAACTCTGGCATTTGACGGAGATTTTCTTGGCCTGCCAGCCGCGTTGGTCGTCCGGTATGCCGCGCAAAGCCGCGACCAAATCATGCTCGACAATGACCTCGGCGCCCGTGGCGGAAAGTTCGGCCTGGGCTGGGGAAACCGTGCCGCAGAACGGGCAGACCAGCGCCTTTTTGGCCGGGTTCCATTGCGACTCGCCCCCGCAGGACGGGCAGGAGAATTTCTTTTGGGCTGTGGCGTCAGGCATTATGAAAATCCAATTTCATGCGAACAATCTGTGCAGTGCGAAATCCGTGGCGCCGCCGCTTCCAACGGAAAGACCAAAATAACCTACGTCTTCAAGAATTCGTCCAAAGCCGTTTTGGTCACGCGCCAGGTTGAGCCGATCTTCTTGCCTTTGAGATCGCCTTTTTCCAGCGTCGCCAGCACGTCGGCCTCGCTCACGCCGAGAATCCGGGCCACCTCGCCCGGGCCGAGCAAAGTCGGCGCCGCGCCCGTGCCCGAGCCGCCGATCACCGGCGGCGCAGCACCAATCGGCGCCGCGGGCGGAGTGGCTTGGCCCGCGTTCATGGCGGCCATCATTTGCTGGCCCATCGCCAAACCGGCGCCCAAACCCGCCGCCGTGCCAGCCATGCTGCCGGCCTCGCCCCCGCCTTTGGTCATGGACTCCGCCATCTGGAATTTCACGTAGTCGTTGAGGTTGCCTACCGCCGCCATGCTGCTCCGTTTGTCGATGGCCGCTTCGACTTCCGCCGGCAACGAAATGTTTTCCACAATGAAACTCGAAATCTCGATGCCATATTTGCTCGTGACCTGCGGGTTGATCAACGGCAGCAGCGCCGCGCCCAATTCCTGATAACGCGAGGCTACGTCCAGCACCGGCACTTTCGAGGACGCCAGCGCGTCAGTGAACACGCTGACGATGCGCGAGCGCATCGTGTCGGCAAACTCCTCCAGCCGGAAATGATTATCCGTGCCGGCGACTTCTTTCAGGAACAGCTTCACGTCGCTGACGTGAAAATCGAATATCCCGTAAGCGCGCGTGCGGACGATACCGAAATCGGCGTCGCGCATCATAATGGGATTGGCCGTGCCCCATTTATTGCCGGTAAACAGGCGCGTGTTGACGTAATAGACATCGGCTTTGAAGGGCGAGTGCAGGCCGTATTTCCATCCTTTGAGCGTGGAGAGGATGGGGATGTTGTCGGTGGTCAGCGTGTGTTTGCCCGGCCCGAAGGTGTCGCCGAACTGGCCTAGGTAGATGAACTGCGCCACTTGCGATTCGTTGACAATGAGTTGCGCGCCGTTTTTGATTTCCTTGTCCCCATCCGGGTAGCGATAGGTAAGGGTGTCGCGCGAATCATCCTGCCACTCGATAATCTCGAGGAACTGTGTTTTCAGGTAGTCGATCAGACCCATAAATTGCCTTTCTTTTTCGAAACATCATGATGCGAAAGGCGATCTTTGGGAAGTATAATTTCAGGCCGATTGTGTAATTGCGTTCACCCGTTGGCTTTCCTGGGCGCGCTTCGCGGCGGCGGAAGCTTTAGCGAAGGCATCTCGCCGCCCAAATCCCATCCGAAATTGCCGCGCCTTTTCTTGGCCGAGTTCTCGAAATTCCTCGAACATTCCAATATTGGAAATAAGCCGAAATACCCATGAATCCCGTACATGTCATCATATCATGGCAATTCCCTTCACGCTTGCTCCGCCTGCTCCGTCTTGCTCCGTTGTAAAAGCATTTCAAGAGCCGCTGGCGTTCTCGATGGCGGCCCGCCACTGATCACATGGCCGAACAACGCCTTTTGGTCTGGCCAAAGGGCGGCGGCGGTGCTTGGGCCGCTTGGGCCGCAAGGGTTTTTTGCCGTTGCGTTCCCGGCGGACAATCACCTCGGGACGATGAGGCGGCGGCGCATGGGGCGGGGCCACGGGCGGGATCCGGGGTTGCCAGGGAACTTGTCGGGCCAAGACCCAGGCGTCGGCCCAAAGATCCATGTTCTTCTTTACTGGCAGCAGCACGTCGATGCCCTACTCTCTTTTGCAACGGGTGATGCGCGGACCATCGATAAAACCGCGATCCAGGATGAGCAGCTTGATCACGCACCGGCAAACGTGGCGGACCAAGTTTTCCACCAACTCATAAAGGACCGGGTCCACATGGGCGTTGCCTGGCACGACCGCGGGCCCGGCATAGACGAAAGAGTCCCCTCGCCGATGCAAGAGGCTGATCAGTTTGTAGCAACGCTCCCGGTGCGCCTTGTGGCGCTCTGGCAGCGTGAGCTTCCCATAGTCCGCCGGATGGTTGTGCTCATCAAACCACATCACCACCGAGCCTTACGGAGCAAGACGGAGCAAGTGCCAGGCTCGTGTGTGGCATTGCTCACCGCATTCTCCTGTTGCCAAAGGCGGGCCATTTTGTATGTTCAACCTCGATTGGAATATGTTCTATGGAAGCGCAAGCTGATATCGGATTGATCGGGTTGGCCGTCATGGGCCAAAACCTCGTTCTCAACATGAATGATCACGGCTTCACGGTGGCCGTCTTCAACCGCACGGTGGCCAAGGTGGATGAATTCCTTGGCCGCGAAGCCAAGGGCACCAAGGTCATCGGCGCCCATTCTCTGTCGGAATTGGCCGCCCTGCTGAAACGCCCGCGCCGCGTCATGTTGATGGTCAAAGCCGGCCAGCCGGTCGATGACCTGATCGAGGAGATCCTGCCGCACCTGGAAAAAGGCGACATCATCATCGACGGCGGCAACTCGCTTTTCCAGGACACCAACCGCCGCACCAAATATCTGGAAGGCAAGGGGCTGCTGTTCATCGGCACCGGCGTTTCCGGCGGCGAGGAAGGCGCGCGCAACGGCCCTTCCATCATGCCCGGCGGTTCCAAGGACGCCTGGCCGCACGTCAAAGATATTTTTCAAGGCATCGCCGCCAAGGTCGAGGATGGCACACCCTGTTGCGATTGGGTCGGCGAAAACGGCGCCGGCCACTACGTCAAAATGGTCCACAACGGCATCGAATACGGCGATATGGAATTGATCTGCGAAGCGTATCAATTGATGAAAGACGGCTTGGGCATGACCGCCGCCGAAATGCAACAGGATTTCGCCAATTGGAACAAGACCGAGCTGGATTCCTACCTCATCGAGATCACGTCGCATATTCTCGCTTACAAGGACACCGACGGCCAGCCGTTGGTGGACAAAATTCTTGACGCCGCCGGCCAGAAAGGCACCGGCAAATGGACAGTGATCAATTCAACCGAATTGGGCATACCTATCACCCTCATCGCCGAGGCGGTTTATTCCCGTTGCGTATCGGCTTTGAAGGAGGAGCGGGTGGCCGCCGCCAAAAAATTGAAAGGCCCGCGCCCCAAAATTTCCGGCGACCGCGCGGCCTTCGTCGAGGCCATTCGCCTGGCACTCTACGCCTCGAAAATCATTTCCTACGCCCAAGGCTACATGCTGATGCGGGCGGCCGCCAAGGAATACGGCTGGAACCTCAATTACGGCGGCGTGGCCCTGATGTGGCGCGGCGGCTGCATTATCCGCAGCAGTTTCTTGGTCAAGATCAAGGAGGCCTACGATAAGACTCCCAAGCTGACCAACCTGCTGTTGGACAATTTTTTCCGCGGCGAAATCAAAAAATGCCAGCGGGGCTGGCGTCAAGTGATCGCCACCGCCGCGCGCAAGGGCATCCCGACTCCGGCCTTTTCCACCGCGCTCAATTTTTACGACAGCTACCGTTGCGGGCGGTTGCCCGCTAATTTGCTCCAGGCGCAGCGTGATTACTTCGGCGCGCACACCTACGAGCGCCTGGACCAGCCGCGCGGCAAATTCTTCCACACCAACTGGACCGGCCACGGCGGCGTGACTTACTCCGGCTCCTACACCGTCTGAACCGCGGATGACGCCCGCCGACCCCGCCCAAGCGCTGCGCGACTTCCAGCCGCGGAAGAAGTTTTTCGTCGGGATCGATTCCGATGGCTGCGTGTTTGACACGATGGAAATCAAACACAAGGAATGCTTCGCCCCCATGTTCATCCGCCATTTCCACTTGCAGGCGGCCAGCAGGCACGCCCGGCAGACCTGGGAATTCGTCAATCTTTATTCCCAATCCCGCGGCTGCAATCGGTTTCCCGCCGTGGCCTTGAGCCTGGGCCTCTTGCGGCGCCGCCCGGAAGTGCTGGCTCGCCAGGTCGCTTTTTTCGACACTCAGGCGCTGGAACAGTGGATCGCGCGCGCAGGCAAATTGAGCGAGGGCGCTTTGGCGGCGGAAATCAAGGCCGGGCGCAAGGAACTGGCCCCGCTGCTGGATTGGTCCAAGGCGGTCAATGCCGCCATCGCCGACATCGTGCACGGCGTGCCGCCGTTTCCGCTGGTGCGGCAAGTCCTGGAGAAAATTGCGCCGCAGGCGGACGTGATGGTCATTTCACAGACGCCGGGCGAGGCCCTGCGCCGGGAGTGGGCCGAGCACGAACTCGAAAAGCATGTGCGCCTCATTGCCGGCCAGGAGATGGGCTCCAAGACCGAGCACTTGCAACTGGCGGCCGCCAGCAAGTACCCGCCCCAAAACATTCTGATGATCGGCGACGCCCCTGGCGACCACAAAGCCGCCCGCTCCAACCAGGCGCTGTTCTTTCCCATTGTGCCCAATCGCGAGGCCGAGTCATGGAAGGAGCTTTTTGAGGAGGGGTTGGACCGGTTCTTCACCGGGAAATTCGCCGGTGAATATGAGAACCGGATATTCGCCGAATTCGACGCCAGCCTCCCCGCCTCGCCGCCTTGGCAGGAAGTTGCAGGATAGGCTGCCGTATCTACTCCGGCTCAGTTCTTAGGCGTCCTTGACTTTTTCGGTGGACCTGCTCGATTCACGGCGATTCCGGGGAGCGCGGGCGTCCCGCTCGCCGTGTTTGGCGTCTCGCCAAACACATCTCTGTCGGTGCGGCGCCGCCGTTCTGAAACCTCTGGCGTTCCAATTCGGGCCAGCCATGCCCAGCGGTGATGCCGCGTCACCCGCGAAGGGTCCCAATCGCGGGATGCTGGGAGAAAATCCGGGTTGCAGCCAAACCGGTTCGTGCGCGGGCGCGTGCCATGCGCAAGCCGCTTTCCCCGGGCGAAACTCATGGGCAGGCAACAGGAAAAATCCGGACGCTCCAAGTGCAGGATGCTTCCCAGCCAGTGGCGCATGAAAGCGTAGAGCCAGTCGCGCGGAGCGTTGCCTCGGCCGCGCATGAGTTTGTAGAATCGCCGGCGACCCGAGTAACAAAGCTCCGCCTTTGCCTCCAGCCACTCCGCGTATCGGGCGGGAAGGTAAACTCCAAGAAATTGGGAGACTTCATCACAGACGGTTTCAGCAATAAGCCACGGCATAAGTTGCGTGTCCCGTTCCAGGCCGGGACGAAGCTCGGCGAGAATAGTTTTGCGGAGCAGCGTATCCCTGCTTGACGCGACCGAAGCATTCCCCGGCTTGCAACGCTTCCGTGGGCGCGCTTCGAGCGGACGCCTGTTTTTTAAGTTGGTCTTCATGTTTTTTC
Source organism: Verrucomicrobiales bacterium (assembly GCA_003140095.1). Lineage (GTDB taxonomy): Bacteria > Verrucomicrobiota > Verrucomicrobiia > Limisphaerales > Palsa-1400 > Palsa-1400. Next base: position 11,231 of record PLIU01000511.1, read on the forward strand.
CTCCACCAGTTTGATCTTCTTTTCTGTTAGGCCGTAAACTTCATAGACCAGCGCGTCAATTTGCTGCTCGGTGGCAGTGAGGGCGTTCTGGAGCGTCTGCTTCTCGCCCCCAGTTCGTGACTGCCGCAACTTCGACATTAAAGTGGCATCTTGTTCACCATGTTGGTCGATTTGTCCCTCTCGCTTTGTCAGTGGCAAGAGAATTCATACGAGCTTGGATTTCCCTTTTGATCTGCGTTCCTTTGTTTCCCGAACATGATATTCAACGGGCGTTTCCCGAAAAACTCCACCTTCCTCCGCCCAACCCAAATCTTTCCCAATCAGAAGCTCCTTCATCTCGGCGTGATGGGTGTTCTTCATCGCAACTGGCTTTGTTTCAAAACCATGACGCTTTGCGAGAGCGCTAACCTCCTCAGCGTGGTCGTAAGTGATCAGGAAATCGCCGCAGAGCTTTTCGCAAACTGAGAACAATCGCTCGTGGTCAACCTCGCAATGCTTATAGAGCCGCGAGCCGGCCCTTTTGCCGCCAGCGGTGTAAGGAGGATCAATGAAAAAAACAGCGTTACGTTTATTGCGATAACGCGTGAGTTCTTCAAAAGCGTCCCCGTGTTTGAACTCGAAGTGATGGGCAACGTAACCGATGTTCGTTATCCGCTTCGCAATGGTTTGCGGATACCAGCGTGAAAGGATGCCTTTGCCATTCTCACCGTTTTTTAAAACTCCGGCGCCTTCGGCCAAGATTCCGCCGTGCGCTGTCCTGTTTTTCAAAATTGTCTGGAAAGCAAGCTCGCGCTGGCTTCTTGCCGTCTTCTCAAACTCTGCCTTGGCCGATTCAACGGTCAGATCAAAAGCAAGGATGCGCTTCGCCAGCCACTCCGCATCACCACCGAGAATCGTTTTCCATACGGCGGCAATCTGCTCATCAAGTTCCACCATCACAACGCGATTAGTCAGTTGCTCGAAACCTGCCGTCAAACTGATGATTCCGCCACCAGCGAATGGCTCAACAAGAACCTCAGGTTTACTTGGCAAGCTCATTATCCAACGACGGAAAAGCGGCACGAGCCATGTCTTGCCGCCAGGATAACGGAATGGGCTCCGTTGCGGAACAGAAGCAACGTTTACTGGCTTCTCGCTTTCCTCGATTTCAAATTCTGGCAGTAAGAAAGTCTGCGACATAAATCATGTGTCAAACGGATTCTCGACGGTCCGATTCGTCGGCGGCGTTTCCAGTTTCTCGTCAACTTTATTCTGTAGATGGCGCAAGAAATCTTCCATCTTGCCGGGGCGTGATTTTGTGATCTGATTCAGGGCTGGTTCAAACCGAGTGTAGACAGTTCGCTCCCGGAACATTTGGAAATGCGCACCGAGAGTTGTCGGCGCCCTCAAATCGTAAATCAGCCATGCAATGTCAGCTTCTGCCTTCGCCACTTCCGGCAGCTTGGGCAACGTGTTGAAGAAGCTCTTGTTGAGAGCAACGGCGGTTTTCTTACCCCAGGCGTTGATGATGCCGCCCTTAAAGATCAACTGCGGAGCAAGACGCTTCCGGGAGTGTACCGGTTCAGCGTGAATGTCACTTTCTCGGGCGGCGGTTAAGTTACTAATCCGTTTTGTTTTTGTTGACGTTTTTCCCCTTAGCCCTGGATTTATCGCCTTGTGATCGATCCCGCAGGCAGGCCTGCCAGAGCGAAGGTCACCCCTCGCTCCGGCCTGCGGTATTCGAGTCCATCGCGGCGCTCGGGTTGCTGCCCAGCAGAGCCCTATCCTCCGGATGGACAGATTCTTTTTGCTCTCGTTCATGTTCAGTTGCAAGCGGGTTTCGCGGGCTGGGATAGATTAATCTCCGCCCGTTTCTGCCGGCGTCGTTCCCGCGCGGCGGCCAGTTTCTCGTCGCGCGCTTTCCAGATCATCTCGGCCCGGCCTTCCAGTTTGTCCTTGGGCGCCAGGTAGCCGATGGCGCTGTGCAAACGCACCGTGTTGTAATGCTCCACGAATTGAGCCACCACCTGCCTGGCTTGCTCCACATCCAAGGGTGTCTTGGGACGGATGGCTTGTTCCTTTAACGTGCGATGCCAGCGTTCCAGTTTGCCGTTGGATTGCGGATAATACGGGCTGGTCAGCACATGGCTGGCCTGCCAGAGCCGGATGAATTCCTTGAAGTCCTTGGCGATGAACTGCGGCCCGTTGTCGCTGATGATGCGCGGCCTGGCCTGCGGATGTTTTTCGCGCGCCTTTTGCAGCACGATTTCGGCGTCGGCTTCCTTCATCGACTCGCGTATTTCCCAATGCACGATGAAACGGCTGGCCCCGTCCAGAATGGAGCACAGGTAGTAAAAGGTGCCGCCAATATTGACGAAGGAAAAGTCGATGTGCCAATGTTCGTGCGGTTGGAGCGGCTGCACAAAGCCGGTGCCTTTGCGTGAGGGTTTTTGCCAGAAACTTTGGATCAGCCCGGCTTCTTTCATGACCCGGTAAACGCTGCTGGGGCTCACGGCCGCCACGTCGGCATCGAGCATCATGAAGGCCAGCCGTCGATAGCCTTCCAGCGGATATTTTCGGGCGAACTCGACAATGGAGAGTTTTTCCCAATCCTCCAGCCAGTGGTCGCGCGGCACCAAGCCATTGTGTTCGTTGGCTTTGCCAAAACGTTCCTGCCAGCGGTGGTATTTTCGCGGGGAAAGCTCGATCCGGCTGAGCATCCATTGGGCGGAGATCTCAGCGCGGTCGGACCAGTGGCGGACGAAATCCACCACCTGGTCCCGAATG
>PLIU01000139.1 GCA_003140095.1 Verrucomicrobiales bacterium
GTCAACGGCTGGCCGCTCTGCGCATCCCACACCCGCGCGGTATGGTCATCCGAAGCCGTTAGAATCCATTTCCCATCGGGGCTGAATTGCGCTGATTTTACGGCGGCGCTGTGTTTGGAACAGGCGGTTAATAGCTGGCCGCTTTGCGCATCCCACAGCCGCGCGATTCCATCAGAGGAAGCCGTGACGACTCGTTTTCCATCTGGACTGAATTGCGCCGCATTCACCAATTCGCCATGCACGAAAGGCTGAGTTAGCGGCTTTCCGCTCCGCGCGTCCCACACCCGCACTGTTTTGTCCCGGCAAGCCGTGACGATTTGCTTTCCATCCGGACTGAATTGGGCCCAAATGACCCTTTGGCTGTGTGGCAAAGGATCGGTCAGAGACTGTCCGCTCTGCGCATCCCACACTCGCGCCGTATCGTCCCAGGAAGCGGTGACGATCCGCTTTCCATCCTGGCTGAATTGGGCTGAATCGACCCGCTTGCTGTGTTGCATGGGCTCTGTTAGAGGCTGGCCGGTCTTGGCATCCCACACTCGCGCGATATCGTCACTCAAAGCCGTGACGATCCGCTTTCCATCCGGACTGAACTGGGCGGACCACACCACGAAGCCGAGTTCCAAAGGCTTGGTCAGCGGCTTTCCGCTCTGGGCATCCCACACCCGTGTCGTGAGCGCAAAATCTTTTCGCAGACCCGTTTCCGCGGTGGCACTCGCAGCATTGGACGTCATAAACATAGGATGCCTCCAGAAAGCCGTTTCGATCCGCTTTCCATCCGGACTGAATTGCGCTGTATGCACAATGCTGGTGTGTTTCAAGATTTTCGTGGGAATCCACCAAGACTGGGAGTTCAATAGGGACGTGAGGCGGATCCAGACGGCCTCATTGGATGGATTGAGCGATAAACTCCTTGCCAGATAGGCCAGGGCATCGTTCCGCTGGTTTTCTGCCAACAGGCGAACGGCCAAGGCAGAATCCGAGGCGGCCATGTTCATCTTGACTTCTGTCGCCGCCTCTTCTGCCCGCTTTGATTCGGTCCTGGCCTTCCTGGATTCCGCTTCGGCTTCCTTCCGCAACTGGCTCTGCTCGTTTTCCGCCGCCAAAGCGCGGCTATGGGCCTGCCTTTCTTGAATGAAAAGATAGGTGGACACAGCCAGTCCGGCGAGTACCGCCGCTGCCACACATGATCCCGCCGCGAAGAACAGCTTGTTGCGGCGCACCATTTTCTGAAAGCGGTAGAGGCTGCTCGGCGGCCGGGCGACGACCGGTTCGTTGTCCAGATGCCGTTTCAGGTCCGCAGCCAGTCCAATGGCCGTTTCGTAACGACGGGTGCGATCCTTCTCCAGGCATTTCATGACGATCCAGTCGAGGTCGCCTTTGAGCATGTTGATCAGTTTTGGCACATCGGAAGCGCGGAGTCTGGCCGTGGTCGTCAACTCCTCGCCTTTGAGCGTGGCCAGGCGTGTGCTCGGCCGGACCGGTTCCTGGTGGCGGATGGTGTTGCGCATGGCGTCGATGCCGGAGGCCAGGAGTTCCGCAGGGTCGAAGGGCGTGCTGCCAGCCAGCAGTTCGTAGAGCAACACCCCCAGGCTGTAAATGTCACTGCGCGTGTCAATGTCCAGTCCGCTCATCTCCGCCTGCTCCGGGCTCATGTAGGCCGGGGTGCCAATGAACTGTTGCAACTGCGTGTAAACGGTCGCATCGGTCAGCCGGCCTTCCGTGGCCTTGGCGATGCCGAAATCAATGACCTTGGGCACCGGAACGCCGTCGTGCAGCGTGACGAGGATGTTGGAGGGCTTGATGTCCCGGTGAATGATCCCCTTTTGGTGGGCGTGCTGGATGGCCTGGCAGACCTTGATGACCAGCTCCAGGCGATCTTTGGTGCTGAGGTTGGCCTGATCGCAGTAATCGGTAATGCGAATGCCCCGCACCAGTTCCATCACGAAGTAAGGCCGGCCTTTGTCGGTGGCGCCGGCATCAAGCACCTTGGCGATGTTGGGGTGATCCATCATGGCCAAGGCCTGGCGTTCCGCCTCAAACCGGACGACGACAGCCTTGGTGTCCATGCCCAACTTAATGACCTTCAACGCCACGCGGCGGCGCACGGGTTGGGTTTGTTCGGCGACATACACTACGCCACAGCCGCCTTCACCGACTTTCTCCAATAACTTGTAACGGCCAATGGTCTGGCCCACCGCTTCGTCCGCAGCATCGGCGCGGTCGAGCTTGATGGTGGAGTTGGGGGAAGGCGGTTGGCCGGGAGGGAACGCTTGCGGCGCATCGTGGGCGCGGAGCAAGGCTTCGACCTGTTGGCGCAAAGGGAGGTTATCCCGGCAAGCCCCGGCCAGGTAAATCGGGCGTTCGGCGGCGTTGAAGGCCAGGGCGGCCTTGAAAATGGTTTCCGCCGCGCCGGGGTTTGGATTGGCAGAATCGTCTTTCATAGCCTCGTTCTACCTGAAGCGGCGTTTTTTTTCAGCCAAATTAGTTCAAGTAAAGATAAAGATTCGTGACTTAATTTGAATCGCCCTTGAGTTTCTCGTAAAGCCAGGCCCGGCTGTAAGCCCAGTAGCGCTTGGCCGTGGACTCGGACAAGCCCAAGGTCTGGCCGGCTTCGGCGATGCTCAAGCCGATGAAAAAACGAAGTTTGACCAACTCGGCCTTGACCGGCTCTTCCTGAGCCAACTTTTGCAAGGCGTCATCCACGCGGAGGAGGGTACCGTCGTCCGAGTGGATGGCCACATCCACCCGGTCCAGGTCCACGCGCGCCAGCCCTTGGCCGTGGCGGAGTCGGTTCTTGCGCCGGGCGTTATCGATGAGGATGCGGCGCATGGCTTCGGCGGCGGCGGCGAAGAAATGTCCCCGGCTGTTCCATGGCTGAGCATGCGAGCCAACCAGTCGCAGCCAAGCTTCGTGGACGAGCGCGGTGGGTTGAAGGGTTTGGCCGGCGGCCTCGCGCGCCATCTTTTGCGCGGCGAGCCGGCGCAGTTCCTCATAGACCAATGGCAGTAATTCATCGGCGGCCTTGGGGTCGCCTTGATCCACTCGCGCCAAAATGTGCGTAAGCTCGCTCACGCGTCAAGAATAGAGGAACGGGGACGGGCGACAACTCCAATCCATCCCATTTGTGTTTCAGACGTGATTCGGCGGAGAATTCAACCTGAATTCAGCCCTAATTATTAGCCACAAGAGAACACAAGGATCGCGTAGATAAGGCCAGCCTGGCGCAACACGGCCGGGAGTATCTTGCACGGCGTCCCGTCTAACGATGTATGAAACGTTTAATTCTTTTGCCCGTTTTGCTGTGTTGTTCCATTCTGCACGCCAAGGCCGATGGTTTCATTATCGTCGATCCAGGCCACGGACGGCCGCCGGGGCCTTATGCCTTCGCGCCGCTGGAAATCACGTATCATCATGTCCATGTCAAGATCAACGGCCAGATCGCCACCACGGTCGTCGATCAGGAGTTTTACAACCCCAACCCGCAACGCCTGGAGGGGACTTACCTTTTCCCCGTGCCCAAAGGCGCGCAGATTGACAAGTTCAGCATGGAAATCGGCGGGCGGCAGGTCGAGGCGGAATTGCTGGCCGCGGACAAGGCCCGCTCTATCTACGAGGAGATCGTCCGCAAGTTGCGCGATCCGGCGTTGCTCGAATACGCAGGGCGCGACGTCTTCAAAGTGCGGGTCTTCCCCCTCGAACCCAACAGCCCCAAACGCATCCAGCTTTCCTATTCACAGGTGCTGCCTTCGGAGTCTGGGTTGATCAGCTACTTCTATCCGCTGAACACGGAAAAATTTTCCGCCAAGCCGATTAAAAACGTGAGCGTGAAGGTGGAGCTGGACAGCCCGAAACCGCTCAAGACGATTTATTCGCCCAGCCACACCGTCCAGATCAAGCGCGACGGCCCCCATCGCGCCACCGCCGGCTACGAGGCCAGTGACGCGCGGCCCGACACCGATTTCGCGCTCTACTTCGCGCCGGAAAAGGACGAGGTGGGCGTGAATCTGTTGACGTGCAAATCGGCCGGGGAGGACGGCTATTTCATGCTGCTCGCCTCTCCGGGGGTGGAGACGAAATCGGCGAAACCAGCGCCCAAAGACGTGGCGTTCGTGCTCGACACCTCCGGCTCGATGGCCGGCAAAAAGATCGAACAGGCCAAAAAGGCGCTGCAATTCTGCGTGGAAAATCTCAATGACAGCGACCGCTTTGAGGTCATCCGCTTTTCCACCGACGTGGAGCCGCTGTTCGGCAAACTGACCGAGGCCACGAAGGAGAACCGCGAGCGGGCGGAAAGCTTTGTCCGTGACCTCAGGGCCATCGGCGCCACCGCCATTGACGACGCGTTGCGGCAGGTGCTGGCGTCGCGGCCCGCTGAGAACGACCGGCCGTTTATGATCGTTTTTCTGACGGACGGCGAGCCGACGGTCGGAGAAACGGACGAGGACACCATTGTGGCGCATGTCAAGCAACAGGGCGCGGGCCGTACGCGTGTTTTTTGTTTCGGCATCGGCGAGGACGTCAATACACATTTATTGGACAAGATCGCGGAGGAAACGCGCGCCGCCGCGCAATACGTGTTGCCCGAGGAGGACCTGGAAATCAAAGTCTCCTCGTTTTTCTCCAAGATCACGGAGCCGGTGTTGGCCAATCCGGTTCTGCGCGTCACCGGCGGGGCGCGCATCTCGAAGATGTATCCGCAGTCGCTGCCGGATTTGTTCAAAGGCGGACAGTTGATTGTCGTGGGCCGCTACACGGGCGACGGCGCCGCGGCCGTGGAAATCGAGGGAACCGTTAACGGGCACTCCAGAAAATTCGAGCAAGACGTGAAGTTTGCCGCCGACTCGCCTGAAACGGAATTCATCCCCCGGCTCTGGGCCACGCGCCGGGTGGGTTATTTGCTGGACGAAATCCGATTGCACGGCGAAAACGCGGAGTTGCGCGACGAAGTCACCCAACTGGCGCGCCGTTACGGCATCGTCACGCCCTACACCGCCTATTTGATCATCGAAGACGAAACACGGCGCAACGTGCCGTTGACGATGCAATCGATGCCGCAACTGAACACCGACAGCGCCGCGAAACAAGTCGTGCAGCAGAATTGGAGCGCCTTCAGAAACCGGCGTGGCGGGGAAGGGGCGCTGGCCGACGCGCGTTACGGATCGACCTTGAGATTGGCCGAATCGCCGGCGGTGGCGGCCGCGAGCGGCGCGATCGAAGCGGACCGCGCCCTGGGATTGCCTGCAACGGCCGCGCCGCCGATGAGCGCGACGCCGATGGCCGCGCCATCCGGCGATTCGCGGGAGCGCGTGGCGCAGTACACGCAGAAGACCCGGTTCGTCAATGGCCGGAACTTCTTCCAGAATCAGGACCAACAATGGATCGATTCCGGCGTGCAAGGCGTGGCGAACGCGAAGCGGGTGCGGGTACAATTCAATTCGCCAGACTACTTCGCGCTGGCGGCGCGGGAATCGCGTGCGTTGCCTTGGCTGGCAATGGGCCGGAATGTGCAGTTCGTTTTGGATGGCACGGTGTATGAGATATACGAGTAGGACGGTCGAACCGAAATCGTTTGCTTCTTGCCGCGTTCTGCCCACGACGAGTTAGCCGGAAATTCATAGACACCTCGGGCTGGTTTCCAGTGCCGTGAACTCGCTCAAGCCAGGCGACTTTATCGACGTGGGATTCTAGGCTTGCCGGAATGGCGAAATGGCAGACGCAAGAGGTATTAGATTTGCCCGCTTGCGTTCAGGGAGAGCTTATGCGGTAGAAGCGTCCAGAACTGTTCGCCTGAAAAGGTTCGCTGAAATAAAACGAACCGTTGGTGAGTCGGAGGGTCTGAAGCGGAATCCAGACGGAGTTGACCAAATTGGCGCAGGCTTCCACCGCGATTGGAATATTGGCTGTGCCAGTGATGTTGAAGCCAAATTGATTGTTCCGCACGCCAAAGCTGCTGTCGTCAGTTTGTATCATCGGGTTCCACAGCAACGCGGGCGCACCGCCAAGAGTGTTGCTCCAGCCGATGGCGCCTGGCAAGTAATAGATCGTCACGTTGGTGTCGTACTCGAAGGCAGACGAATCAGCCGCCGGAGCGTTGCCGCTGAGATAGACGCTGGCCAGGCTATAGCATCCAGTGAACCCACCCTGGATGTTGGTGATGCCGCTTGAAATCGTGACGTTAGTCAGGCCGGTACAGAATTCGAAGCCGCCCGGTCCGATGGTTTTGACACTGGCGGGAATCGCGATGCGACCCAGGTTCGTGCAGTCCGGGAACGCATTAATGATGCTGGCCACGCCATCCCCGATCGTAGCGTTGGTCAAACCGCCACAATAAGCAAACGCAGCACCTCCTATGCTAACGACGCTGCCGGGAATCGTGACACTGGTCAGGCCAATACATGAAAAGAACGCAGCCGTCCCAATATTGGTGACGCCGACGGGGATGCTGTAACTTCCGACGCCACCTTGAGGAAATTTAAGGAGCGTGAATCCGCTCTTGTCAAACAGAACGCCACCCACGCTGCTGTAAAATGCGTTCCCTGAATCAACCGTGAACGCGGCCAGACGCGGGCCCTCAAAAGCAAAACTTCCGAGATTGGTGACACTGGCCGGAATGGAGACGCTCGTCAGGGCGGCATCTCCGAATGCATCGGGCCCGATGCTGGCGACGCTGTCGGGAATGGTGACGTTGGTGAGGCCGAGGCAGATCTGGAACGCATCGTCTCCGATGTTGGTCACGCCGGCGGAAATGGTGACGCTGGTGATATTGGTGTCCCCGTAAAACGCGTAATTTCCAATGTTGACAACGCTCAGGCCGTTGATGCTGGCGGGAATCATTACAGCCCCGGGAGGGCCGGAGTAACCGGTGATTGTGATCGTGACGCCATCGGCATTTGTGGAATAATCGAATTGGGCTCGCAGCTTCGCCGGAGCGGCTATGAGCACCGAAATCAAAAGGGCGGGTAATAGTCCCTTCACATATCCAGCACTCCCCTAATTCCGCGCTTAAGTCAAGCAAAGCCTTTTGAAAAACGAAGCCATTTGGCGCCGCAGAAAGCCGGCAGCAAACGGGCAGTCCCGCCTAAAGGCATATCATCGTTTTCTTCCCGCATCCCGTGGAAGGTTCGGCCAGGCACCGGCAGCAGGCGAGTTCAATGCCCTGGCCGCGGCCGGACATTGTCAGAGGCATGAAACTCCCAAGCCTTTTAGGCTTGACCCTTCCCCTCGGGATTGACTACCTCGTTCGACGACATGACGAAGAAGTGCGTTCCCATGGGATTGAGAGGACTCCTATACGCGACACATCCATTTATCCTGGTAGCCGGGCTTCTGTTGGCAGGGCATTGCGCAGGTCGAGCGCAGGGCATTTCGATTAGTATCAATATCCCAAAGGCCGGCTACGTGACCGCGGTTTTAGATGATGCGCAGGGCAATCGAGTGCGTAATCTGATCGCAGAAACACTCTTGCCCGCCGGGGTGGCCACGATTACCTGGGATGGCTACGACGAGGGTGTTAGGGCGGAGGGCAGCGAGGACTTGTGGATGCGGGACATTAGGCGCCGGTTGGCATCGCCCGGAGTTTACACCGTGCGCGCGCTGGTGCATGACCATCTGGCGCTGCGCTATGAGTTCAGCATCAACAGCCCGGGCACGCCGCCGTGGAAAACGCCCGATGGATCGGGTGGATGGTTAGCCGACCACTCTCCGGCGGGCGATGTGCTTTACCTTCCACAAGCCGCCAAGGCGCCCAATGGGAAAGGACCGGTCAGATTCCTAATCTGCTCCAGCGCCGGAGAATCTGGCGACGAATTCGTTTGGCTTGACGAGAATATGAGGCGGCAGTTCGGCATGAATACCGGCTTCTGGGGAGGCACGCATCTGGCGCGCGACCCGGGTCCCAAGGCGATCCCAGACATCGCGGCCTACACCTTTATCTCGGGTGAACGCGATCCCGACAACAACACAATGGAAGTGCGGGCCATTAAGACAGACGGAGATATCGTCCCAGCAGTCAAAATTACGGTCCCCATGGAATTAAAGAAAACCGTTCTGTCGCAATATCAATCGGTGGCCGAGGCCTACGGAACGGATGGTTTGGCGGCCTACAACGGTGTGGTTCTATTTTGCGTCACGCGCCAGAACCGAATGGTGTTTGCGGACGCAAGAACACATAGAATCCTCGGCGAAGACACCGCCTCCAATCCGCGCGGCATGGTGTTCGACAAGAAGGGCAACCTATGGGGGATTTCGGGCGCTGGGGTCGTGCGATACACTCCGGACCTCGGTTCCGCCAAACTTGGCCCGGCAACGGGCATCGTTACTTCGGGGCTGAGTGCTCCGCGACGTGTCATGCTGGCAGATGACGGGACCCTATACGTCTCAGACGGGGGCAGCAGCCACCAAGTGAAGATATTCAAAGAGGACGGAACACTGGTGCGGTCACTCGGCAAACCGGGCGGATCACAGTTCGGCGAGTACGAAACCAGCAAATTCAGCGCCCCGTCCGGAATGACGCTGGATGACAAGGGCCTGCTCTGGGTCACCGAGGCGGAAAATGCTCCGCGCCGCCTCTCCGCATGGAACCCCGCTATGGGCACGCTCGTGCGCGAGATTTTCGGTCCCAGCCAATACGGCGGAGGTGGCAAGCTCGATCCCGACGATCTCAGCAGGCTCTATATGGACGCTACGTGGAGCGAGGCCGGCGTCACTTGGAAACTGGATTGGGCCGCCGGATCGGCTCGACCCAGCGCAGTATTCTGGCGTCGGGACAATTCGGACATGGAAACCATGCCAAGCACAGTGCCAGAAACGGCCATCAAACTTGGTGGATTTCATTACTTGGTAAATTGCTACAACGACGGTCTTCGCTATAATCAGGATCGGGGAATTGGAATTTGGCGATTGGACGACGATAGCATTGCTCGTCCTGTCGCCATCATCGGCAACGGCGCCGACCTAGTCCACAAATTGTGGGGCATTAAATTGCGCAACCGCGACGCCATTGTGTCCCAATGGAGGGATCTGGACCCCGCCACCGTGATGTACGTATGGTGCGACAAAAACGGGGACCACATAGCCCAACCTGATGAGGTTGCCTTCCGGCAGATCCCCGCGCCAAAGGATGGCCAGCCTTTGACGGACGCGGGGCTGGGCGCGCAAATTCTGAGCGATCTGTCATTCGTCACGACCTGGGGAATCCACGTCGCGGCACCCGCGATAGATTCCAAAGGCGTCCCCGTGTATGACTTGAGCAAAGTGGATTTTGTGGGCGACCCGACCCGATCTTCCGAGCGTGTTCCAGCAGGCGGTTATGTCGTCCATGCGCGTATCGGCGAGCAGGGGCTCACTGGCAGCAAGATAAATGGCACAGGCGCCTGGAGTTACCAATGCGCGGAGGGCGGGCAACCGCTGCCCGGCTTGCTGGTGGAACCCACGCGATTGATGGGCCTGCCGGCAACTCCAACCACCGGCGATGCCGGGACGGTGTTCGCATGGAATGGGGACAAGGGCGCAACTTACCTATTAACCATAGACGGCCTTTTTCTTCAGACGATAGGTGGGGATGAGCGTTGCGCGCCGCCATGGCACGTTCCGGCCGCCGAGACGCGGCGAGGCATGGATGTCTCCAGATACAGTTTTGGCGGCGAGCAGTTTCACGCCACCTTTACTCAGTCCAGCAAAGACGGTGCGATATACTATGTCGCCGGCCATGAGCATTCCAGTGTCGCCCGCTTGGACGGCTTGGAAAGCGTTCGGCGGCTGCCAGATTCCGCGATCCGCGTAACCGCTGACCAAATTGCCAACTTGCCGCAGCAAAGAGTAGATACAGTCAAACGAACTGCGCACGGCACACTTACTATTCATCGAGTCAATCATGTGCCGGTTGTCGGAGCTGCGGCGTCATGGTCCGAAGCCCAATGGGTGACCATTGACGCCGGAATTAAAGCCGCCTTGGTCATCTCCGACAACACGCTCATCGCGGCGTGGCTGACCGGAGATGCCGACGCCTTGGCCGCAGGCCCGGGAGACTTTCACCAGCAGTTCAAACATGGCGGCGCTTTGGATCTGATGCTGGGACCGGAGAGGCGGGACGGCAGGCAGGGTCAGCTTCCACTCGCCAGTGACGAGCGATTGCTGGTGACACGGGTCAAGGGCAAGACGCGCGCCGTGCTTTACAGGATGGCAGCGCCCGATGCACCGGCCTCCGAAGCGGCGACATTCGACTCTCCCATTGGGAGAGTGAAATTCGATCAAGTGATCGATGTATCCGGCCAGATTGGGCTGACCTCAGACGGAACCGGCGGATTCCAGATCGAGGTGCCGCTCGCGCTGTTAAAGCTCAAGGCCGAAGGAGGAGAACGTCTGTTAGGCGACATCGGATTGCTGCGCGGCGACGGTTCCTGGACCAGCCGGCGCACCTATTGGAACAACCAAGATACCGGGATGGTGAGCGACGTCCCGACTGAGGCACGGCTGAGACCCGCAAACTGGGGAGTTTGGGATATCCAGTGACTCACATCGCGATCTGAGAGTTTCTTCAAGAGACTCAGCAATCCAGCATCAATTTCTTTGGAACAGGCTGTAGGCAAACTAAGAGGAAGTTTAGGATTAGTCCCACGCCAATCGCTGACTCAGGCAATTCAATTGCACCCATCCGGATTTCTGTTAGTCTGGCCTGGCTATGAAATCGCTCGCTCGCGTGGGTTGGCTGCTCTTCCTGATCCTTGCTGCCAGAACGGCTGCTGCGCAAACCACAGCGTCGCCCCCGGACCTGAAGCCATCCGCGCCGGGGCAAGGGCAGCCTTTTACGAATTCATTGGGAATGAGATTTGTTCCAGTGCCGGGGACTGCGGCTTCCTTTTCGGTCTGGGACACGCGGGTGCAGGATTATCAGGCCTTCGCCAATGCAACGGACCGCCAATGGGCGAAGCCGAGTTTTGTACCAAGCCAGGATCATCCCGCCGTGATCGTGTCGTGGGTGGATGCGCAGGCTTTTTGCATCTGGCTGACGGAGAAGGAACGGAAAGAGGAGAGATTGAAATCGAACGAAAGCTATCGCTTGCCTAGCGACGCTGAATGGAGCGCGGCGGTCGGTTTGGGCGCGGAAGCCGGCGCCACGCCGCAAGAGAAAAGCCTCAAGATCCCAAATCGATACCCTTGGGGCCTACAGTGGCCACCGCCGTCTGGCGCCGGCAATTATGATGCAAGTCTGCATGTCGATAATTTTGAATACACGTCGCCCGTCGGGAGTTTTGCGGCGAACCAATTTGGTTTATTCGACATGGGGGGCAACGTCTGGCAATGGTGTGAGGATGAGTATTCTCCCGGCGACGGCTATCGTGTTTTGCGCGGGGCTTCGTGGGATTCGTACGATGGTTGGTGGAAAGCTCAGACACCACTGCAGCAGGTCTTGCTGTCCTCCTCACGCAACATCCGCGCGCCCGCGTCTTTTGCTACCAGCATCGGTTTTCGAGTGGTGTTAGAAAGGGCGTTGGCGCCGTAGCATGATCCTCCAGCCTTTACCCTTATCCGTTTTTCCCTTTCGATTCAACGTCTAGCGGTCGAAGAATCTTATGAAAAAGATTTCGGCGAGGCTCTGCGGGTCTCAGTCCTAACGCCAGCACGGCACGTTGTCCGCTCTAAACCTTCAACAGGGCGCGCGCTTCGGCCACGCCAGCGGCTGGACGCCCAAATTCGCTGGCGGTCACCCGGGCCAGCGCCACCGGATAGCGCCATCGAAATGCGGCTCGAATCGCCGCAAACTCTTCCGACGCTGTTCGATAGAATTTTTCGGCGTGCAATGCGCCGTCCTCGCTGATAGCGTAACGCAACAAAAGATCGAACACCGCGCGAGGCGGATGCCCCAAGTCGCCGTAACGCTGAACCATGGCGGCGGCTCTGGCCTGAAGATTGCCGCGAATGGCCTCCTCCGCCTCGCGCAGCAGAGCATCCGGATCCGTCGTTTTGATCTGATCCAGATGTTGAGCCAGCGGCAGCGGTTGCCAGTTTAGAAAATCACCACCGCGTGCCACACGATCCAAGGCCACTTGATAGGCGCCGAGAATCAGACTGGCAAAACAGTTTCGCGAATTGCTGACCAGGGCCATGTTCCGCCAGGCATTGGCCGAGTCGGAGGCGTGAACGCCAATCGAGTCGCCATGCACGCTGCCCAGCGGTTTGCCTGCCACCTCGTCGCTGGGCGTTCGCCCCCTGTCGCGCAGGATCAGTTGATTGGCCGCCAACGAAATTGCTTCACCCATGTCCGACGGCGAGATGCCCTCAGCCAACGCGTCCGCCACCGCCTCGGCGGACTGTTCGGGTGACGATTTGAAAATGGTCTGGCTCATTTGTTCGAGCCAACTGTCCTCCGCCTTCCGATTTCCAGCCGAACGATCCAGCAAATGGTGCCGTTCGAGCAATTTGGGAAGCAGTGCGCGCGGCTCGGTCCAGGTCGCGTTCTGCGGCCAAGATTCGGCCTTAACGCAATAGCGGACGGACTGGCGGAGCAAGGTGTGCGCTTGTTCTTTTCCGATCAGACCTAGCAGGTCCCACGCGCGGTACGGGAGCACCACTCGATGGACTTCTGTGCGGTCCTGGACAACCCAAAGCAATTGGTTGAAAGCGTCGGGAGCCGGGCTTTGCGCGAGCGTGGCGAAAATGCGCTCGGCTTCATTCATATCTTTGCCTCGCACGGCTTCACGCAACCTCGCTCCGTCCATCTCCCGCCTGGGATCTGGGGACGGCTCGACGGCGCGCAAAACTTCCTCTTTGCGCCCACCGCGCTCCTGGATGCGATTGGAGTTGCGGTACAGCACCTTGAAGACCGGCAACGGTTGCAAGGCCTCGGGAAGTTCCCCGGCCATGTGCAAGGCGGGTGCCAGCGCCATCATGGTGTGGAAGCCAACGTAGTCTTCACCCCCAAAGGTGCGGGCATTGGCGAGCGCCGCAGCCGCGACCAGTCGGCGCAATTCAACGCCGGAACGCAATTGCTCCACCAATACGGGCAGCAGCCGGTTGACGGACGTTTCCTGCATCAGGCAGACCAACGGCTCCAACGGTCCGAAGGAAAGCGCTTCGGCAGGTTCATCGGCCCGAGCGGAACTCAGTTCCAGTTGGCTGGCGACTGAGCAACCGACCGTGGCAACCAACATGCCTCGACCGACTTCAGCCAAAAACTCCCGACGAGTGCGCGGCGTGATCATAACGAGTTTATTGATACATATACTTATTCCCGCGGTCGTCAAGTGGTTTTTGCGTTTTGTCTTCTCATAAATTTACGCGGAGCGGATGGATCTCTCCGGCATTCTCCGCTTGATCACTGCGACTCGGCCTCGCATCCTTTCCACATGCGCCTCGAAGTTCACTTGTTTGTCCTCATCGGTTTGCTGCTCCTGATGAAGCCCTGTTGCTCGCCTGGGGCGGCGGCCGCGTATGTGAACGTGATTCTTTGGTTCGATACGGAGGATTATCTGTTGCCGGCGGATGACGACGCCGCCAAGCGCCTGGCCGAGATGCTCACCGCGCGCGGGATTCGCGCGACCTTCAAAGTAGTGGGCGAAAAGGCGCGTGTGCTGGAGCGGCGCGGCCGTCGCGATGTTATTGCCGCGCTGGATAAGCACGCCATAGGTTATCATTCCAACTTGCATTCTGTACACCCCACGCCGTCGGAGTACCTGGCGGACTGCGGGTGGTTGGATGGCGTGGCCGAGTTCGTCCGACGCGAGGGTGGAGGGGCTGCCGACGTGAGGCGCATCTTTTCGGTCCCTGCCCTGGTCTGCTATGGCCAGCCGGGCTCTTCCTGGGCGCCGCAGGCCATCGGCGCCTTGAAGGACATCGGCATCGGCACTGGGGGCATTCCCTGTTACGTGGATGAAGGCGAGCACGTCGGCTTGGACCAAAAGCCGTTTTGGTACGTGGGGGCGCTCAACGTCTATCACATGGGCGAGAATTGCACGCGGATGGAGTTGCACGATCCGGCGGACTTGGAACCGGCCAAGCAGCGTGTCTCGGCCATCGCGGAGCGATTGGGCCGCGAAGAAGGGGGTGGCATGATCAGCATCTTTTACCATCCCTGCGAATGGGTGCATCGGGAATTCTGGGACGCCGTGAATTTCAGTCGCGGCGCCAATCCGCCACGCGAGCAATGGCAAGTCCCACCCCAGCGGACACCGGAGGAAACGGAGGCTGCATTCCAGCGTTTCGGCCAGTACATCGACCATATCCGATCCATGCACAAGGTGCGGTTCGTCACCGCCGGCGATCTGCCTGAGATCTATCCCGATGCCGTTCGAAATGAAGGGGCCTCAGAAGCCGACCTGGCCGCAATCACCGCTCGTCTCCTGGCTGGGGCCGGCAGCGGGATTGATTTTCAAGTCCTCGGCCATCGCGCCTATTCGGTTGCGGACCAATTCGAGGTGCTGACCCGCGCGGTGGCCACGCTGAGCGCCGGTGAGAAGCTGAAATTCCCAGTGCAAACCAAAGGTCTGTTGGGGCCGGATAGCTCGCCCCCGCCTCCCGGCCAAGGGACGCGTCTGGCGTGGCCGGCCTTCCGGGACACCACGCGCGACGCGCTTGATTTCATCGAGACCCAGCGGCAGGTGCCCTCTCGTGTGTTCGCCGGCGCCGACGCGGTCGCGCCGGCCGACTTCCTGATCGCTTTGGCTGCGGCTTATGACAGCTATCGAAGCAACGCCCGGCTTCCGCTCGGTGAGGGCGTCACTCTCGGCAACAAACCGGAGGTGCTCCCTGAGCGCCACATCGCCGCAGACACGCCCAAATTGTTTGGAGACTGGATCATCCACAAAGAAGGCTTTCGCGCGCCCAGGATCCTCGAGCAGGCGCGCCTCCAAGCCTGGACCCTGAAACCGGCGCTGGTTAGGCAATGATCGAGGGTTGCAGGTGACCTGAAAACCAAGGCCCAAACCTGAGCGGCCGTCTGAGAATTCGTAGCCTCCGCCGCGTGTGGCACGCCTGGTCGTGAATGTGGTGGGGCTTCGAGAGGCAATCGTGTCACGACGGCACCTCATGGTCGGCGCACTTAGCCAGCCGTCTATCGTTCTATCGCAACGTCAAAAGCAAATACAATATCGAGTTCGAAGATTCCGTATTCAGGCGTGCCTTTTGGAGGCCTGCGATACCGCATCTTCCGCGTGCCGAGGGAGAAGCAATGGCCTCCTATTGGGGTACTTTTGTCTTGCCTCTACTAGGCGGAGCCACGTTCCGAAGGCTTGCTGGAAACAGTGTACGAAGTCGTGCTGGCTCACGAGCTTAGAAAGCGCGGCCTTCGCGTTCGCCGCCAGGTTCCTGTTCCGATCGAATTCGATGGCCTCCAATTCGACGAGGGGTTTCGCATGGACCTGTTGGGGGAGGAGTCGATCAGTGTGGAGATCAAGTCCGTCGAGAAGAACCATCCTATCCACCCGAAACAACTTCGCACGCATCCGGACCTGGCGAACCTGCAACTTGGGTTGGTTCTGAACTTTGGTTTGGAGCGCATGAAGGATGGCATTACGCGCATCGTCAACGGGCTTCCGGAACCGCCGAGCCCAATGGAAGAAGTGGAATGTGGATTCTCGCGCAGAGTCGCAGAGACCGCGGAGAAATCAAAAACCATTTGAGGCCACGGAGATTTTCACGGCCAAAATTTCAAACAGCTTTGGGTAGGATTAACGCCGCCATAAATCATTAAACCCACGCCAGACGCGCATGAAATGTCGTTGAATCGACTAATATTCAGCGCCTAATTAAGGGCGACCCGCTTTGCGGGCAGTCAGAACNNGAACAAATTAAGAGCGGCCCGCTCCGCGGGCTGGCTCGCCCTACCGTATTGACGGTGAGGACGCGTGATGTGGTCGCGCATGGCGGCGGGGTGATCCATTTTGGGTCCAAGCACGCATTTTGCAATTCCGGGCATGGCATGGTAAAATGCCAAGTGTGCGGCGCTCACTCGTCTGTTCTTTGAAATTTTGCAGTCGGGAATCCGGCTAAGCAGAGTCGCGCAGGGGTTGCGAATTGCGTGGTTTTCACGCAGAACAGGCCCGAACGACCCCGGCAGTCAAACCAAATCAAACCAAATCAAACCAAATCAAACCAAATCAAACCAAATCAAACCAAATCAAACCTGTGAGGGGGGAGGACAAGGATGAAGTATGAAGTATGAATGCAGAAGCGGCAAGGGCACTTCACGGCGGCATGGTCAAAAACGGTCAAACAGGTCAAACCCAGTCACACCCAATGAAGGTGAATCAAAGCGAATCAAACATTTGATGGGGAAGTATCTATCGCACAGTAAGTTGCACGTGAGCGGAATGGGATTTGGCGGGGGGAAGGATTTTGAATGACTATTCGGGCGCGATCATGGGCTGGAGAAAATATGGTTCATAGCTCGGGCCGTTTTATGCGCCAAATGTTTACAGGATAGGAAGATACATATGAACTATAAAAATCGAGGCACTCGACAGCCATGGATGGAGAAGGCGCCAATGAAGGTCAATCAAACCGAATCAAACCTGTGAATCGGAAGTCTCTATGGCACACGGAGTTGCAGGGAGCAGAATGGGCAAACCCGATCAACCGCGAATGGACGCTAATAGACGCCAACGATTCAGACGACACCCAGTCCACCCAGTCCAACCCGGTCAAACCAAGGGTCTTGGACTACGTAATTCGTGGTAAAGATTATGATTATGATTAAGGATTACGATTACGAAGAAGAGGATGAGGCGGTGGAGGGGAGCGGCTTTTTGGGGAGAGTGAAATGGAAGGTTGCGCCTTTCGGCATTTCGCTTTTGACCCAGGTTTCGCCGCCGTGCGCCTGAACAATATGCTTGACAATTGCCAGTCCCAGCCCGGTGCCCCCGTTCTCGCGCGAGCGGGCGCGGTCCACGCGGTAAAATCGCTCGAAGACGCGTCCCAGCGCATCCGGCGGAATGCCGGGGCCGTCGTCGGCCACGAAAACCTCCGTCTTGTCCCCGGCGTCGCGCGCGCCGACGGTCACCCATCCGCCATTCTTGCCGTACTTGATGGCGTTGTCGGCCAGGTTGAAAAACACTTGTTGCAGGCGGTCGGCATCGGCGCAGACGATGGTTTGGGCCGGGATCTTGTTTTCCAGCGTGGCCTGGCGCGAGGAGGCGCGCGTGGCCAGGTCGTCCAAGACCCGTTGCGAGAGGTCGCGCAGATCGACCTGGGCCAGATTCAAGGCGGCCTGGCCGGATTCGAGGCGGGAGATGACCAGCAAATCCTCAATCAAATACAAAAGCCGGTCCGAATGCTTGTCGATTTTCTGCAAAAAGCGCATGGCTTGCTGCGGGTCATGGATGGCGCCGTCGAGCAACGTTTCGGCGGAGCCTTTGATCAGGGAGAGGGGAGTGCGGAGTTCGTGGCTGACGTTGCCGACGAATTCGGTGCGGATATTCTCCAGTTCCTTGAGGCGGGTGACTTCGTGGAAGACAAACAACAGACCCTCTTCGCCGCCGGGCTGGCCGGTCACGATGGCGGCGTTGACCTGCCAGCAGCGCCGGCGCACGCGCTGGATTTCCAGTTCGGCGTCGAAAATGTTTTGCTCGCGTTGCAGCCGGGCGGCCAGGGCGGCCAATTCATGCCAGCGAAAGGCCTCCATAATGGTCTGGCCGCGCACGTCGGTAGTGACATCGAAGAAAGTGCGCAGCGATTCGTTCATCATGCGCACGCGCCCGTGGCGGTCCAGCCACAGGATGCCCTCGCGCATGCTGTTGAAAAGCGCCTGTTGCCGGGAGTGGAACTGGCGGTGGATGTCCTCCCGTTGCGCGTCCAGGGCGTGGTCATGTTCCTGTGTGGCGCGGGCGCGCGCCCGTCTGTGGCGCGCGGCCTGCCAACGCAGGAGCGCGCCCGCCGCGAGCGCCAAACCGAGCCATGAAAGAGCCCACCACATATACATCACGGGCGTCGCGGCATTAGCCTTCCCGAAAGCGATAGCCCACGCCCCGGACGGTGTCGAGCAGTTCGGCGGCGGAGCCCAGTTTGGCGCGGAGGCGGCGCATGTGGGTATCGACAGTGCGTGTGTCAATCATATTATCATAGCCCCACACGTCGCGCAAAAGCTGCTCGCGCGATTGCACCCGCCCCCGGCGTTCGGCCAGGATGGCGGCCAGCTTGAATTCCGTCAGCATCAATTCCAGCACCCGTCCGTGCAAGGCGGCTCGATGGCGAGCGGTGTCGATGCGCAGGCCGCCGAATTGAAACGGCCCGGCGCCGGCGTGGACGGGCGGTTGGCGGTTGAGCAATTTTTTGACGCGCAACACCAACTCCCGCGCGCTGAAAGGCTTGGTGACATAATCATCGGCGCCCAGTTCCAGGCCCAAATCGCGGTCGAGCTCCGCGGCGCGCGCCGTGAGCATGACGATGGGAATGGAGCGTGTGCCGGGATCCTGGCGCAGGAGTTTGCAAACTTCCAGTCCATCCAGTTCGGGCAGCGTGACATCCAGCAGAATCAAGTGCGGTTGGAGGGATCGGGCCTGCCGCAGGGCCTCTTTGCCGCTGGCAGCCATCAGAACGTTGAAGCCGGCGGCGGTCAAATTGGTGTCGAGCAACTCCAGCAGGTCCGGCTCGTCATCCACCACGAGAATCTTTGCTTTCATCGTTAACGCCCTTTCCCCCGCATTGCACCTCATTCGCGCCCGCAAGGAAATCAAAAAAAGGAAATCAAAAGAATCTCCCTTCCGCCGAAAACAGAAAAGCGCCCGTCAACCGGGCGCTTTACTAGCATGTCAAACAGATGTGGTTTTAGAACTTGCGTCGCGCCCAGCCTAGACCAGCCAGCGAGGCGCCAAGAAGAATTGCGGTCAGTCCGCCATCGGGCACGGAGAAATTGGTAGCGGCCGCGGGATCAATCAAGAATAGAGGCCGTGATCGACTGCCGATACCGTCGCCTTCTGCCAGAGAGACATTGAAGCCGGTGCCGAAATTGAAGCGTCCGCCATCGGGCATGCTGATGTCATTGCCGAGGCTTTGATAGGTATTGCCGCCGGAAAGGCCGCCACCGCCGTTGGGGAGCGAACCGCCGGTGCTGGTGGAAATGACGGAATAATCGCCGGGCGCAAGCACAAAGCTTGGGATGTTCTCATAGAAAACATCGCCGGTTTGGGTGCCCGCCTGTCCTGGACCGAAAACCACTTCAGAACCGACCATCGCGCCGGTTAGATCGCTGAAAACGCCGACTGTCTCCGAGGATGTGAAGCCGATGCCAGCGTCATAAGCACCAATAGCCGAGATGGTGGTGGGATGGGTGACATCAAAATTCATTCCCAAAACGTATTGGCCGGCTTGGGCACTTGTCAGTGCGAAGGAACTCGCGATCAACGGCAGTATGTACTTTTTCATGCGGCTATCTCAATTTCTTTGGCTCAAGTCACTCCTCGAGCTTGTTAATGTACGGCTGCTAGTTAGCACAATCCATACCAACGCCTGGCATAGGGGTAAAGGCGGCGTTCGATCCAATCTCATAAGATGCTTATAATTAAATGTTTACGTCCGTTTGTAGAATGGTTTCAGGGTCGAATCGGCTCATCAGACACCGTCTGTGAAGTGTAAAGGTATTTTGTCGAATTACGTGGATTTGGCTTATGGCCGCTTATTCATAAATGACACAACAGACTGCATTTAACCTTGTTACAACAAATTGTGTCTGGCCTGACCGGAAAACTGTAAATAAATCCGACAAAAACAGGCCAAGAAGCCCCAGTTAGAACTCCATTTCGGTTTAGAAAAGTGCTCTGCAAAAGCGGAGAAATGACTTGCCTTTGCCGACGCCTTGCGGCGTCATGGCGGCACGAAATGATGATGAACAATGGTGCCGCACTCCAGCGTTACGTGCCCTTGGCCTGCTGGATGGCAGTCTTGTTGACCGCCATGCTCATTTGCCTGAAAATCCTTGCTTATGGCTTTATGCCGCCAGGCGATGCCCGACGGCACGTGGCAAAACCCTTTGCCCACAAACCCTATTCGGAAATCATCGTGATGCGTCCCCAATACGTGGTGGATCACAGTCCCGGCTGGGAATGGATTTTGGGGATCTTGCATCGAACGGCAGGCTGGGATGAGGATGCATTGATCAGCTTCTCCGTCGCCAGCCTGGCGCTTTTCGTTTTGTGCTTTCCGCTGATCTGGATGAGGCATCCGGAGGCATGGCTGGCAGCCGTGCTGGCTCAAACGATCGCCATTCCCGATCTCATGACCCGTTGGACGCAAGGCCGTCCCTATCTTTTGACCGAAGGCATCCTCATGGCCATGCTTTTTTCCTGGTCCAAAGAACAGGACCGGCAACCGCCGTGGTGGAAGGCGGCCCTGACTTGTCTGGGATTCGCGCTTTCGGTGTGGATGCATGGCGCGTGGTATTTGTGGATCCTGTTGTTCGCGGCCTTTTTCCTGGCCCAGCGCTGGCGGGCCGGTCTTTGGCTGGCGGGTTGCTGGGTGGTGGGAACGATCGTGGGCGCGTTGTTGACAGGCCAGCCGCTGGCCTTTCTCCAGGGTGCCGTGTTCATGGCCAAAAGCATTTATGAGGAACACGCGCCCAAGTGGCTGCTGGTCGGGGAATTTCAACCCAGCACTGGCGAATTTGCCAGTATCTTGACTCTGGCGATCATCTATCTTTGGCGGCAGCGGCAAAACAAGGCCTCCTCCCCGCTTTTCTCCCAGCCGGTGGTCTGGATGATTGCCATCAATTGGATCCTCGGCATGACTGCCGACCGCTTCTGGGCCGACTGGGGAGTCGCTGCCGCTATTGTCTGGATGGCCGGCGAAATTGACCAGGCCATGCCCACACTGTGGAATGAGTCCTCGCTCCAACGTCTGGCCGCCTGCGGTTGCATCGTGTTGCCCCTTTTCCTGCTCTCGAGTAACGATATGGGCCGCCGCTATACCGCCTGGATGACGGAACCTTTCCTGGATGGCAGCAACCCGCAACTTAAAGATTGGATGCCCGGCAAAGGAGGCATATTCTACGCCGACAATATGCAGTTTTTTTACAATACCTTCTACAAGAACCCGCAGGGCGACTGGCGTTACATGGTCGGCTTCGAACCCGCTCTGATGCCTCCCGACGACCTTAAAATTTATCGCGAAATGCATCGTTCCGAAGGCGGCGCCGCGTCCTATGAACCGTGGATCAAGAAGATGCGCCTGCAGGACCGTCTGGCCGTGGCGCGCTCAAGCCAACCCGACCTGCCGGAATTGGATTGGAAGGAAGGCGCCCACGGCCTGTGGGTCGGCCGCCTGCCGGCCACCCCACGCCCGCCGGCCAGAAAATAAATGTTTGACGGAGGTCCCTATGCCGATTTACGAATTCGCCTGTCCTGATTGCCGCAAAATTTTCAGTTTTCTTTCCAAGAGATTGCAGCCGGCCGGCCCGCCCGCCTGTCCCAAGTGCGGCCGGCGCAAGTTGGTCAAACAACTGAGTTCATTCGCCATGCCGCGCGGCCTGGCGGAACCTTCCGGCGCCCCCGCCTCCGAGCAAGACCCGCTGCCGGACATGGACGATCCGCGCGTCGCGCGCGTCATGTCCGAGATGGAACGCGACATGGCGCACTTGGATGAAAACAACCCCCGCCACATGGCGCACATGATGAAAAAGATGAAGGACCTGATGCCCGCCGGCAGCATTCCCAAGGAATTCGACGTGGCCATCAAGCGTCTCGAAGCCGGCGAGGACCCCGAAAAGATCGAAGCCGACATGGGCGACGTGCTGGGAGATATCATGGGTGGCCCCGAAGGCGCCGAGCCTGGCGGCGGTGGTCCTTACACGCGCGACAGCGGTTTGTACGATTATTGATTCCACCGACTGCGCAGGCTTGGCGCCTCCAACGACCCGCCAGCGCGCGGATATAATTCCCGATTGATTTTCAACGGAGTTCAAGGGGTGCGGTCAAACAAAGGATCGCCCAAAGAAATCCAAATAAATCGAGACAAAAAAGACCGGCGGTGTCGCTTGCATAAGTGAAATCGCGTGAATAGCGGTTCCAAACATGAATTGCCCGCAGAATCAGACTGGGAGCAATGGCTTGGGCGGCATGCGCCCGCGCTCTTGCTCTTCGCTCGACAACAAACCAGTTGCGAAGCCGACGCGCAGGACTTGGTGCAGGAGGCGGTTGTCGAGTCGTGGCGGCGGCAAAGCCAGGACGGACCACCGCCGCTGGCTTTGGTTTATGCCACCATTCGTCGCCGAGCCATTGACCTGGCTCGGCGGGATGACCGGAGGGCGGATCGGGAGGTCGCGGCGCATCTGGACGGACCGCAATGCTGGTTTGATGCCGGGGTGGACGAACGAGAGCGCAACCTGTTGATCCAGAAAGCCATGAGCCATTTGCCGGAAATATATCGCCAGGTTGTCACGCTCAAAGTTTGGGGCGGCTTGACGTTCGGCGAGATTGCCGAAGCGCTGGAGATCCCGGCCAATACGGCAGCTTCGCGCTATCGTTACGGCTTGATGGAACTGCGCTCGTTGACCAAGGAGGTGTTCACGTGAACGAGCGTGAACAGGAACGGTATGAGGCCGAATTGCGGCGCGTGCCACCCGCGCGGTTGCCGGAGGAGTTTATGGCGCGGTTGCAGGCGGCCAAGCTTGGCGCCGGGCCAGCGTGGCGGACGCCTCTCCAGCCAGTGCCCGCATGGCCACGGTGGTGGCGCTTGGGGCGCTGGTTCGCGCCAGCGATGGCTCTGGCCGTAGTGGGGATTCTGATTGGACAGGGAAAATTCAATTTGGAAAGCATCGCCAATAAGAAGCCGCTGGCGGCCGCTTATGAACTGAAGGCGGACGATGTGCAAGTGGACCATGAGTTGGTTTCCTCCTTCGACGTGGTGGCGACGCTGCCGGGCGGCCAACCGGTCCGGTTTCGCTGCCGACAGTGGAAGGACCAATTGGTTGTGACGGACAAAAGCCGCGGTGTGGAGATCGAGCAAGACAGCCCGCGCGTCGAGGTCGTGCCAGTGCGGTTCGAAACCTATTGACCAACCAAACAAAGAGCGGAGATCCGTATCATGAAAAGTGTTGTTCCCAGGACCAAAATCGGCGTGATCATCGCTTCCGCAGTTTTGTGGGCTGGCATGGTGGCAGCGCACCCGGCGGATCAGGCAGAGCGCATCGTGGTGGTAACCAGCTTAACGCCGGGTGCCGACGAACAGCAGGCCCCGGTGGCGAATGGCCTGGCGACGACGCAGACGCAGCCCATTGCGCCAGAGCCAGCGACGCCGCCGGAGCCGCCGGTCGCTGCAGTGGTGGCGACAGCCCAGACTCAGAGCCACGACGACGATCCAACCGCGTCCTCTTCCAGCCAGGACCAGAACAATGTTACCATCCAAACCATTGAACTAAGAGGCAAAAAAAAGCAGTCCAAAACGGTCACATGGCTGGGATTGGCGGTCGCGGAAACTTCCGAGGCGTTGGCTTCACAATTGGGCCTTAAATCTGGGGAAGGAGTGACTGTCACCCTCCTAGCGTCGGGGAGTCCGGCGGAGAAGGCTGATTTTCGCAAAAACGATGTTTTAGTTGATCTTGACGGCCAGATGCTTGTCCACCCCATGCAGTTGCAAAAGCTCATTCGAATGCACGCGGAGGGAGACGAAGTTAAGCTGAGCTTCTATCGGGGCGGCAAGAAACAGATCGTCGCTGTCAAATTGGGCAAGACGAC
This sequence comes from Verrucomicrobiales bacterium, assembly GCA_003140095.1. Lineage (GTDB taxonomy): Bacteria > Verrucomicrobiota > Verrucomicrobiia > Limisphaerales > Palsa-1400 > Palsa-1400. The sequence continues at coordinate 23,655 of PLIU01000139.1, forward strand.
CTGGGCTGAGGAGGCTGAAACGGACGACAAAGCATGGCCGGACTGTCTGCAAAATCTCCAACTCCAGCTTGGCGGCCTCAAGAGCCTCGACGGCCTCAATAGCCTGGACGAACTGAACAGCCAATTGAGCCGCAGCGGTGAGTCGCTGGCGCGCGTTGGCCTGGACAAAGACAAAGTCAGCCGAGAGGTCAAACGCGCAATGGAACAGGCACGCAAAGCGATTCAAGACGCGGTGCGCCACGCTTCCACCGACCAAAAATCCCTGGCTTCTGTTGACCGGGAACTGGAGGCCCTGGTGCGCGGCGGCCTTGATGTTGACAGGGACGCCACCGTCACGGTGCGCGACAAGCGCAACTCCCGCAGGACCATCGTCCAAACGGACGAGGACGGCTCGTATATCATCGAGGCTGGCGCGAAAACGCGCCTGACCGCGCGCGATAAGGATGGCAAGCTGCTCTTCGAGGGGCATATTGACACTCCGGCAGAGCGCGAAAAGGTCCCCAAGGAAGTCTGGGAAAAGGTCAAACCCATGTTGGACCAGATCGTCGCGCCGACGGGCAGCAAGCCCAAAACAGAAGGCAAATTCAGGGGAAGAGGCGATTTAGTGAAACAAAGCGCTTCCTGACGTGTGATACAAGCGTCTTTGACGGTAAAAAATTACTTTTACCGCCGGAGGGCTAAACGATGAAAAAGCAAATTCTTTCGGTGATCGCGGCTCTTGTATTTGTGTGCTTCTTAACAGAGCTTATTCCAACCATGCTCAACAATACCAGCGTGGCTTGGATCAACTGGGATTCCCTTGTTGGGCGGCACGGCTTTTACTTCAAGAAACGCCAGTGGCTGGCGGACCTCCGCACGATTATGGCAGCATTTCGTTATTTGTATTCCTCACATACCGCCAGTCCAACCAACCTGGTGAATATAAGCGTCCCGCCATCGCTGCCGCTCCAAAGTGAAATCACCACCAATCTGCTCGGCATCGACGGGACTGAATCGTGCCCGCTACTGGCGGGCAAAAGGCTCACAACAGCCGAGCGGGTCATGGGCCGAAACCGGTGGTCGTCCTTTGACCGGCTGCCGCCCATGTTGGCCTTCGCCGAATCTTCCTCCAATGGCTTATATGGCGTGCGATTCTCTCGCGTGGGTGTCATGAGTTATTTCCCGGAGCCAGGAACAAGCCCGCTGCCACGGTTGCCACAACGCGCCAAAGTGGATCAGACCGAGTCGCGGAGTTCTCCTCCCGACCTCATCGCGACGAACCTGCAAGGGACTTAATGATGAGGCAGGATGGCGACTTTGGTCACGCTCAGGACAAAGCCGAGCAGCCCGAGAACCAAAAGCCAAAAAGAGCCCTTTAGGACCGCCAAGAGCACGCCCGCGCCCAGAACCACCGCCATGATCAGATAAATAATAATAGCCAAAAAGACTTTCATCAGGTGCGCAGTTTACGCCATCGCCCGCCACAAGCAAGCCCGGTTTTTGTTGGGCAGCTTCTCCCTGCACACCGTTTGGGAGATTGCCTCAACACTAAGACTGGAATCACTTTTTCCCTCTTCAAGCGACGCTAATTTTCCATCATTTCGTGATAGGCCTATGGGTTTAGGGTGCTGGCGTATCCATTTATGATGTAGCGCATATCATTTGGACAGCTCTCCAGAGTAGGCTCCGAGCCAGAGTAGTATTTGTTGGGGTTCATGCTCAAGGCATAGGCAACCATCATGGGATCAAGCCAGCGATGAGTATCCGCATGGCCGTCCCCCCAGGAGAAGGTGCTGTTTTGCAGGTGCCAGGCTGCGGTGGAATCTTCCTCCACGGAACCGGCCCAGGTAGGCGGGAAAGTAAACGAATCTTGCTCCCAAGATCCCTCGTTTTCGCCGCGCGGATCGTTCTCCTCCACAAACACNNGCCGGAGTAACTGATCCAGGCGAAATAGCCTGGGGCCGAACTGGGCACGGCGTCGAAGCTCGGACCCACCGGACTGTACTGTCGGAGATCGGCCGGACAATGGATGGCGTTGACATTGGGCAGGTAGGGCCAAAACTGCGCTTTTTGAAAGTCCGCTTGCACCTCCAGGGTGTGGATTGTTTGCGCATCCGAGCCCGCGGGAATGGTCACTAAGGCTGGGTTATAATCGTAGTATAACCATGCGCCTATACCCTGATTCCAATCTGGCCTGGCCACATTGATCAAGAAGTCTCTGCTATCGCTGGCATATTGAAGCCAGGCCAGGGCGAGTTGTTTCTGAGCGTTCAAGCAGGTCGTGGTCATCGCCTCCGCTTTGGCCTTGGACAATGCTGGCAGGAGCAGCGCCGCCAGAATGGCGATGATGGCAACGACCACCAGCAATTCGATCAGTGTGAAGGCGCAGGCTTTTTGGATGACGTCATCATTTTTCGTTTGAGTCGTTTTCATGTTCGTTCAAAAAATCATATCGGCCTTGCCGCAAAGAAGCCGGAGGCTTTCGCCTCCGGCGTTCTCTTTGACACAAGCCTTCCTTTTTGCTACGGCAGTTCCAGCCGATAGAAAGCAATTCCAGTTGCCGGCTCCGTCACTTGGTACTGGCCATTGACGACCGTGTACGGAGGCGGAACCGTAGTCCAACCCTGCACCAAGTTCGTGGAGCTTTGCAAGACATAGCCGCCGCCAACCGCAGTCGGCCAGCTAATCGTGACCGTTTTGTTGGTCGAAACCAACTCGGCGGATAACGGCACAAGGGGCGCAAAGGTGAAGTTGCTCACGGTTTGCAGGGAAAAATCCGTGCCATCCGTGCCGGCAGTGAATCCGACATAGGCCGTATTGGCGCCCAGGATGCTCGGTATCCCCAGTGGGCCGACCGTGATGTTCGCGGTGAATGATTTGGAGTTGGTTGTATCCACCAAGCTCAGGGCGATCTCATTCCCATTATACGTGATGCCGACCTTGATGGGATCGCCACTGCCCAGGTTCACAGAACCCGTTGCGCTATAGCCGCCGGCAGGACCCGTGGAAGTCAACTCCCCATTGACCACGAAGGCGTAGCCGTTGGTGTAAGCTTCGTTGATGTTGAAAGCCACGGCCGCGCTGTTGGTGAAATAATCGTAGGACGAACTGATGAAGCCTCCAAAACCCAACTCGCCGCCAGCGCCACCGACAATCACGGGGCCGCCCGGCGCATTTTGCAGGCAGAAAGTCATCCCATCCCCGATCGGGTTTGTTCCGGTAGCCTGGTAGGTGAACGAAGTCTTGAAGGCGCCGACATACAGCGGAGTGTCGAAGAAGAAGCTCGTTTGCTGGTCGGCACCATTGTCGGTCAGCGTCAGCACACCGTTGGAGATGCTGGCTCCGCCGTTGAGCGTCCAGCCCGCGCCATCGGCGGTGAAAAGAGGCCCATTTTCAACGTCCAGGGCGAGCGGCGGACTGGTATTCGTGCCGGACTTATTGGAAACGCGCAACGCATAACTGCCCGGTTGCACGGCAGGGACGTTCGTCAGCACCAATACGCTATTGGTGGCTCCGGCAATACTGTTGGTCACACCCCCGGCAATAATCTGCCATTGGTAGGAGAAGGGCGGAAGGCCGGTGACTGCTGTTTCGCTCAAGGTCACCGTTGTCCCAACAGGAACCGTGCTCGAGGGAGAGGCGGTGGGCGGGAACCAGGCGTTGGCGGCCTGCGGCACGGAATAGAGCACCATGGCGTTCGCATTGCCGGAGCCAATATCACCTTGGTCTCCAGCGATGCCCGGCGTTTGCTCGATGATAATCTGGTTCGTCGCATTGGCCATAAACATGCCCACGACAAAGTCATTGGCGCCCTCCTCGATATCCTGGGTCACATTATTGGTGTCGTTGGGATCCTGAAAAAAGATTCGGCGCTCAGGTATCGGCACGGTACCCAAATCGTTATCATCACCCCACCGATCTTCCAAGCCAAACAACTGCACCGCGTACAGGTTTCCCGGGGTCAATGTCGCATTGATCGTAATTGTTTTGGGGCCATCGTCATAATTGGCTCCACTCAGCACCGTATTGAAGTTGGCGTTGGTCGTCAGCGCGATGCCGTCCAGGAAGCCGCCATATTGGCCGTTTCCAGTAACGGACGCCACCGAGGTGTCCCCCGTAAAATCAATATTCGTGCCGTCGCTCAGAGTCACCGTGGTGTCAACTCCCCCAAATTCCACGGCTCCAACCAGGGTGCCAATTTGAATTAGCGTTGCGTCCGCAGTCGTAATGGGCGCGGGCAGAGACCAGGAAAATTGCGTGAAAGGTTCCACCGTCAGGTTGACGGGGTTGTTGGCCAAAGATCCGATGGTATTGGAAGCAACCAAAGTATAGACGCCAGCCTGGCTGGCCTGCAGCGCGGGCAAGGTGAGGGTGGCATTGGTGGCACCGGCAATGTTTGTGCCGTTCAATTGCCATTGCAAGGAAATCGGCGGGCTGCCAGCCACGGCGGAGATCAGTGTCAAAGCGTCGTTCAGGAAGAGAATGGGGGGCTGCGCGACATTGGTGGTGAAGCTAGGCCCGGCGGCCGGAGTGACGATAATGGTGATCGGGGGACTCGTGTTTGTGCCGAAACTATTGGCGACGGCCAAGGAATAGGAGTTCGATACCGAAAGGCTGCTGCTCGTGTTCTGGCCCGCGAAGCTAAAAACGCTATTGGTGGCGCCGGGGATAGCGACACCGTTGCTCTTCCATTGGTAGGTGATCGGCGGGATGCCGGTCAACAACGCCTCGCTGAGCGTTACTATTACCCCGGCATCATTCTCGACGCCGGGAGAAGCGGTGAGCGGCTGCCACGCCTCGGCAGCCTGCGGCAGCGAGTAAAGCACCAAGGCGTTCGCGTTGCCGGAGCCGACATTATCGTTTCCTGGAATGCCCGGCAGTTGCTCGGTGATTATCTGGTTCGTCCCATTGGCCACGAACGTGGCGATGAGGAAGTTGTTGGCGCCGTTGGTGTAGGTCGCGGAAACATTATTGGTGTCGGAAGGATCCTGAAAATACATTTGGCGTTGGTCTTCCGGCGACCGGTCGTCCAGGCAAAACAACTGCACGGCGAAAAGATCCCCCGGCGTCAAGTTCGTAGTGATCAAAATCTCTTTGGGTCCATCATCGTAATTAGCCCCATCCAGCACGGAATCGAAATCGGAGTTGCCAGTGGTGGCGTCATATGCGCCCTCAAAGGTGCCATTGCCGTTCACGGACGCCACCGACTGGTCGCCCGTAAAATTAATGATATCGCCATTCGTCAGCGTCACATATGTCTGTTCTCCCCCAAAATCCACCGCTGCAAGTACATTCGAGAAAGGGAATATGCCGAGCGTCACGTCCGCTGTCGTGATGGGCGCGGGCGGCGACCAGGAGAATTGCAGGAAGGGCTCTACATTTAAGGTGATGGCATTGTTGGTCACGGGAGGTCCGTATTGGTTGGACGCGACCAAAGTATAGGTGCCACTCTGGCTGGCTTGCAGGCCATTGAAGGCCAGGAAGTCGTTGGTTGCTCCAGCAATGTTGGTTCCGTTCAAACGCCATTGCAAGGTAATCGGCGGGGAGCCAGCCACGCCGGAGCCTAACGTCAAGTCGTCGCCGAGGAAAAGCGTGGGGGGTTGCGTTAAATTGGTGAAGAAGGTGGGCGGCGCGAATGGCTTGATCGTCAAAGCAAACAAGGCGCTGGTGACGGAGCCGAAACTGTTCTTGACCACGAGTCGATAATCGCCGGAGTTGGTGGTGGTGGTATCGGGCAGGGTGAGAGTGCTGTTCGTCGCGGTGGAAATATTGTTGGTTGCAGCGACCGTAACAGACTGCCATTGGTAAGTGAAGGGCAACTGGCCCAGGAGCGAGCCGGGACTCAAGGTCACCGTTATCCCGGAATCATTCGTGGCGGAAGGGAAGGCAGTCAGCGGGGTTGGAAACTGTGGGGCGTTGGTTATCTCGTAAACCACCAGGCACATGATGTTCCCCGAGCCGCCTTGCAGCACCTCGTTAACGGTTTCCGTCGTCCCGCCGGCGATGAATGACCCAATCACATAATCGTTGGCGCCCATCGTGAAATTGGTTGTTATATTGGCGTAATCATATGCATCCTGGAACCAAACCACCCGATCATCGCAGCAACTGCGGTCATCCAACCCGACCAGCAGAACCGAGTAAGGATTGCCCGGCGTCAAATTCTTGAAGGTGATGATTTTGCAGCCGTTTCCGTCAACCTCGATGGGTCCGTCGTAACTCCCTTCATCAAGCACAGCATCCAATTGGGCGTTGCCTGTTATGACCCCGGCGAAGGCATTATATTGGCCGTTTTGATTAACAGTCGCCACCGCGCTCGAATCACCTTTGAAATCAATCACCACCCCAGTAGTTGAATTGGTGACGATTTCTGCCGTTCCGCCAAAGGCATTCGCCTCCAATACCGGCGGGTTGTCGGTCAGGGTCAACACGCTGTCACTGCTGAAGGTTGTCGGACCCTGCCAGGACATTTGTGCCCAAGGCTGAGCCGTCACCACGCTGCTGGTGACGCTGCCGCTGGAGTTGCTAACCACACAGGCGTATGCTCCGGCCTGGGAGGCTTGGATTTGGTTCAAAGCATAATTGGTGCTGGTCGCGCCGGCGATGGCCGCCCCGTTCCAAGTCCATTGGTAAGACAACGTGCCGGTACCGCTGGCCACGATGCTCAGATTGGCCGTGTTGCCCAAGTACAGGCAAGAGTTGGAGTTGTAGGTCGTGGGATTGGAGGACCCATTGGGTATAAATTCGGCGGCCGCAACGGGTTGGTTGGTGATGACTGGCTGCGCTTTCAGGGTGGTTCCAGCCAGCAAAGCGGGAAACAAGCACAACCAAACAAACAATTTTTTCATTGGCTTTCTCATAGGGTCTGCCGCCCCCAGGAACGCCAGGGTGGCCGGATTCTTGAAGGCAGAACATTGCGTTATATTTTGTGGTTTCATATTTTATTTGGGCCCTCCAGCCGGCCTTCAGTCGCGGGAAAGATGCCGATGGTGGGTCTCTCACGCACCGAACAAGCGGTTTCAGAGAGAGTATTGTTTTTCGGGCTCGTGGTCGCTAATCAGTTCATCACGTAAATGGGTTAACTGGCTGGATTACCGTTATCGCAAGAAAGCAGATCACCGTCCAGATTGTTTGCTTGGATTGAGAAGCAAATGATTTGGACGTAACACAGGGAGCCTGCCCAAGCGGCATGGCCTGGCTCCAGCCGGCTAGGCCGAATAGGTGGCCCGGTAACGGGTGGGTGTTTTCCCGCACCAGCGCGCGAAGGCGCGGGTGAAATAAGCGGCGTCTGGAAAGCCGACCTCGGACGCCACCTGTTTCACAGAGGCGCGGCTGGTCAGCAGCAGATACTGGGCGCGTTCCATCCGGAGTTGCATCAGATATTCAAGGGGTCGCACGCCAACCAGGGCATGGAAAGAATCTGAAAAATAAGTCGGATGCAGTTTGACCACTCGGGCCAAATCACCAAGGAGAATCCTCTCCTGCATGTGGGCATGGATGAACTCCTGCACGGCAAAAAACTGTTGCGTGGCGCGGGAGTGAACTCCCTGATGGCCGCGCGCAGACCGCAAAAACGGCGTTAAGAGCAACATAATTATGGCCGTCGCCTCAAACCGATCCACGGCCGGCACGACGTGTTCCGTGTGCTCGGCAGAGAGCGGGTAACGACGATAGTCCTCACGCGCCGGATCAAAACACGGGAGTTTTCGGTCGGGATAAAGCACTTCGAGCCTCTGGAACTGCTCCATGACCCCGGCCGTTGCTGGAATTTGGAAGTCGTGATCCAATGACGAAAGGAGATCAATGCCCGTCGCCAGACGCGACACAAAGTGGAGGTGGTAATGATTAAACCGCCCGGAGCATTTGCAGTCATGCAGCGTGAAGAGGGGCACAAGATGCAATTGTCCTCCTTGCAGCCCAAATGTACGGCCGTGATGCCGTACTGTCGCTTCCCCGTCCAGTATCAGCCAAAGCCGGGAGAATGGACTAATCACATTGCTGAAATTCCACCAACGACCCGCTTCTGTGCGCTGAATGGCCAGAATCCGCACGTCTAACGCCTCCAGCAAATCCTGACTTAGGGGATTGGTCATAATGAACAACAAATCTCCATCACGGCACCTCCGCGGCCTTGGCGGTCTGGCCATTGCTCGCGCTCAGAAAACGGTTGACGGCGTTCAAATACGCCCGCGCGCTGGCTTCGATCACGTCCGTGCTGGCGCCCTTGCCGGTGACCAGATTGCCGCCGCCAAAGTCCACTTTCACCGTCACTTCCCCCAATGCGTCCTTGCCTTGCGAGACGGCGCGCAACGAGTAATCCATCAATTTTCCGTGCGTGCTGGTCAACCGGTCGATGGCCTTCAGCGCCGCATCGACCGGACCGTCACCGATGCCGGCGTCCTGCACGAACTTCTTGGCGGCCAGCTCCTGCAGGCGCACGGTGGCGGTCGGCACGGCGCGGTTGCCGCTGGTGACCAGAATGTAGTCCAGTGACCAGGCTTCGGGCACTTCGGTGATCTGGCCCTCCACCAGCGCGGAGAGATCGTCGTCATAGACGAACTTCTTTTTGTCGCCGATCTCCTTGAAGCGGGCGAAGATGGCCGCCACGTCCGTCTCGCCCATTTTGAAGCCCAGATGTTTCAAGCGGGCGGCGACGGCGGCGCGCCCGCTGTGCTTGGTCAACGGCAATTCCGTCTGGCCCCAGCCGACGGTCTGCGGGTCCATGATTTCATAGGTTTCGCGCTTTTTCAAGATGCCGTCCTGGTGGATGCCGCTGCCGTGAGCGAAGGCGTTTTCGCCCACGATGGCCTTGCTGCGCTGCACGACCAGGCCGCTCATGCGCGAGACCAGCCGGGAGGATTTGACGATCTCGCGCGTATTCAAGCCGCAGTCCAACCCGCTGAAGAAATCCCCGCGCGTCTTGAGCGCCATGACGATTTCCTCCATGGCGGCGTTGCCCGCCCGCTCGCCGATGCCGTTGACGGTGCATTCGACTTGACGCGCGCCGTGGCGCAGGGCGGCCAGCGAATTGGCCACCGCCAAACCCAAATCGTCATGGCAATGCACGCTGATGATGGACTGGCCGGATTGGAATTCGGGCACCGCATCGTAGAGATGCTGGATCAACGCGCCATATTGGTCGGGCACGGCCCAGCCCACGGTGTCCGGGATGTTGACCGTCGTCGCGCCCGCCGCCACCACGGCCCGGCAGACCTGCACCAAAAAGTCCGGTTCCGTGCGCGAGCCGTCCTCGGGCGAAAACTCGACGTTCTCGACAAACGATTTGGCGCGCGTGACCCCTTCCACCGCCAGCCGGAGAATTTCGTCCCGCGCTTTGTTCAACTTGTACTCCCGATGAATCTTCGACGTGGCGAGAAAGACGTGGATGCGCCCGCGTTTGCCGGCCGGTTTGATGGCCTGGCCGGCGGCATCGATGTCGCGCGGCACGCAGCGGGCCAAGCCGCAAATGACCGGGCCTTTGATCTCGCGGGCGATGGCGCGCACGGCGGCGAAATCACCGTCGCTGATGACGGGGAAGCCGGCCTCGATGACATCGACGCGCAGGCGGGCCAGTTGGCGGGCGATCTCGAGCTTTTCGCGCAAGTTCATGGAGGCGCCGGGGCATTGCTCGCCGTCGCGCAAGGTTGTATCAAATATAAGGATGCGATTATTTTTCATAATGTTGTCCTGTAAAGACCAAAAACCCCACCGCCGACGCCGGCGATGGGGTTTGCAAATTCCTGTGAGCGAAAATTAAACCTCGACCGCCGCGCCGCCAAGAAGCAGCGCGCCAAGCAACAGTCGCAGGTTTAAATGGTGCGTCACGACGAATGCATAACCCGGATTGGCTTGGCCGTCAAGTGGTTTTTCAAGCCCTTTTGCGCGCGCAGCGCTGCTCAGGTCCTGGTGCATTCTCGTCTTGATCGCACCTGATGAAGGAGGTTCCTACTGGGACCGGCAACCGATGGGTCGAATGCGCCCCTCAGCGCGATGGTCCACCTCTGGCCGGAATTGGTAGTGCGGGACGCTGTTGGGCCTGCTTTTGCGGGTCAGTGTCCCATGATTGGACAATGCAGTGTTGACACTGTCCTTTCCTGGCACGCCATTCTTGTCGAAAACCCCCATGGCGAAGAGCTTTATAGGGGTTATAGGGGTGTACAGGGCCTTCCAGCCCCCTTGGCACCAGGATTGCTATGAATGCTGGCATGGATAACACTGTAAATAAAGCATCTATATCGCTCCTGGCAATGACAACGCTGGTTATCGCGGCTATCGCCGCCAAAATCCGCGCCACCGCCGAAACGCAAGCTCCTGAGGGATACGAGGATGCGACAGGTTTTCATTTTGGCGCCCCCAAGTCCGAGGGTTAAGCCGAACGGCTTTCTTCGGTGACTGGGACGCTCGAAATGTGCCTGTCTCCACGTCGCGCAGTTCGCGGTGCCTGACACAAATTATGCCTCTCTGGCATTAATCCCCCCCAATAACTTTCCTTTTGTTTTGCTTTGGATCCAGCGGGCGGCGTAAGTTCCGGCTTATGAGCATTGATCAAATCTTTCCGTCGCAAGTCGGTTTTCTCTTGGCGTCCTCGGCGGCGGCCGCATCGTCGTTGAGAATCGTGGAACTGTTTGGCAATTGTCGTGCCAACTCTTCTTAGGTGAACACCCCATAGCACCCGCTTCGTTTTTATGTCATTGTCCCTCTCCAGTAACTTAATTCGCATGCAAAAGATTGATCTTTTTTGGGACGAGACGCCCATGCCAATGGATACGTTAGGACTTGAATTAAAAAACAAGGAGATTCACCAAGCCCAGTGGGATTCTCTCTCGCAGGAGCGAGTGCGGCCAATCGCATCCGGCGCTTCGGTACACGAACGAGTCAGCAGCACGGGACGGGCACAATTGGAACTTTTCGGCCCTCATTACTATCATTGGGGATTAAACGAGTGAACTCGGACCTGCCTCGGGAATCGTTTCGGCGCCCAAGCAGGCATTTTTTCCACGCATTTCAAGGTTATCCTTGTACTCATCTACAACAAGCGTTGTCCAGCCGGATACGAAGATCACGAAGGCTTTCGTTAGACAAAGCAGAAGGGTTGTCCCGAACCCGCCGGGGCTCCTAAACCGGAATCATAACCAACCCAATGGCGTCAAATCTGCCATCGTTCACTCCAATGTAGCGCAGGGAGATGGAGATTTGCTTGAGGCGCTCATGAATTCAAAGGTTTTCGCAGATTACCAACGCGCTTTTACAGTTGCAACCGGCTTGCCCGTCGCTCTGTGCTCGGTGCAATCCTGGCAGCTTCCACATCATGGGAGGTGCAACGAGGGTTTGTTTTGCGCTTTGCTCGCGGATAAAAACCGGAGCTGCGGCGCTTGTCTGACCATGCTGGATAAAGTTTCAAAAGCAGCCACGCATCATCTCCACACGTCCGTGTGCCACGTCGGCTTGAGCGAATCGGCCGTCCCGGTCCGGTTGGGAGACCGGTTGATTGGCTTTTTGAAAACCGGCCAGGTCTTTTGCAAACCACCCAGCGAACGACAGTTTCAACGAACTTGCGCGTCAGCGAAATTGCCTACAAAGCAGGGTTCCAGTCGGTCACTCATTTCAACCGCTTGTTTAAGGACAAGTTCGGCCAGACGCCTACCCGCTATCGGTCGCGGGCGTTGGGAATGAGAGCTTAAGACCAACCGCGCTGCCGTCATAAAAGCGTTCTCCGCGCTCCTTGACTCTAAAAACATATCTTCATATCAAGATATATTGATTTTTTTAATTGGCACATCGGGCCTGTTTAGTTTATAATCCCTGCATCATGGACCAGAAACACGTTCCAGCGGTGAATCGGGCGGACGCGCTGCTGCGCTTGCTGCGCGAGCGCATTGTCATTCTCGACGGGGCCATGGGCACCATGATTCAGACTTACCGCCTTGAGGAAGCGGACTATCGCGGGGAACGGTTCCAGGATTGGCCCCGCGATGTGAAGGGGAACAACGATTTGCTCAGTCTGACCCGTCCGCTGGTCATTCAGGAAATCCATCGCCAATATCTTCAGGCGGGGGCGGACATCATCGAAACCAACAC